>NZ_JBHXMA010000066.1:0-41689 GCF_042721035.1 Streptomyces sp. NPDC058464 | reverse complement strand
CCCCGGGCGTGTGCCCGGGGAACCGGCCCCCTCGTACGTACTGCCGTACTGCCGTACTGCTGTTCCGCCGTGCCGCCTACTGGCCGAAGCCGTAGGCGAACAGGTGGTCGGTGCCCGAGGAGCCGGTCACCGGCAGCGTCACCGACGCCACCTGCTTGGACGGATCCAGCGGGACCTTCGTGGCGAAGACATAGGTCTTCACGCCGTCCCGGCCCCCGCTCCCGGTGTTCCGGTAGGCGGTGGTGACGGCCGTCGTGTCACTGGGCAGCGGCTTGCTCGGTCCGCCGTTGAGCGTCCAGTCCGAGAAGCCGACCGTCGCCTGGGAGGTGGTGCCGTCGGTGTAGGTGACGGTCAGCGTGCCGGAGACCCCGCTGCCGTCGGTCGGCGCGTTGACCGCCGCGCCCAGCAGGCCCAGCGACGACCCCGAGGTGCCGGCCGGCATCGGGAGGGTCTGGCCGGCCATCTCCAGGTTGTCGAGCTGACCGGAGGTCGCCGTCGGCCAGGTGTAGGAGATGCCGTCGACGGTGAGGGTGGAGCCGCTGGTGACGCCGGCCGCCGAGAGCGCGTTCTGCGAGTAGGCCCAGCCGCCGCCGTCGAAGCCGCCCGAGTAGGTGGTGCCGTCGGGGTAGATGCCCTCGTTGGTGGCGTACGGCCACAGCGCGCCGGGCTTGGCGACGGCCACCCGCAGGGCCGCCCCGGACAGTGCCGTACCGCTGGCGTGGTCGGTCAGGGCGAAGGTGACCGGGTACGTCCCCTCGCTCGCGCCCGCCGTCACGTGGACCTTGGCCTCGGCGCTGCCCGAGGCGGGCACGGTCAGCGAGCCGGACGCGGTGTCGAGCGTGACGCCGGAGGGCGCCGTCGCCGTCCAGTCGACCGTGACGGCCGCGCTGCCGAGGTTGGTCACGTCGAGGGTGCCGTCACCGCCGGTGCCCGGCTGGAGGACCAGGCCGTTGGCGGGACCGGTGGCCGCCAGCACCCGGCCGCCGCCCGTGGTGTCCGACGGCGGCACCGCCGACGGGTCGGACGCCCAGGAGGTGTTCGGCTGGGTGCCGAGCGTGTAGTCGAGCGTGCCCGCACCCTTGAACTGCTGGAACGTCAGCCAGGAGGCGTTCCACGCCTTGCCCTTGACGTTCAGGGACTGCACGTACGGCGCGTCGGGCGCGGCCTGCGGTGCGTCGATCTTCACCGTCTTGCCGTTCCCGAGGGTCACCTGGGCCGCCGGGAACGCCGGGCTGCCGAGCACCAGGGTGTCCGTGCCCGGGGTCTCCGGGTACATGCCGAGCTCGGACCAGACGTACCAGGAGCTCATGGCGCCGAGGTCGTCGTTGCCGAAGGAGCCGACGGGAGCGTTGAAGTACAGGTTCTGCTGGGCGTCGCGGACGGCCGCCTGGGTCTTCCACGGCTGGCCCGTGTAGTCGTACTCCCAGGGGATCTCCACGCTGGGCTCGTTGCTCAGGTCGGCGTCGGTGCTGCCGGGGCTGGTGATGTCGTCGAGGAGGCCGTCCAGGTAGGACGAGTACGCCTTGGCGCCGCCACGGGCCTGGATGAGTTCCTTCAGGTTGAACGGGACCATGGGGGTGTACTGGGCGGAGGTGCCCTCCACGAAGCCGTTGGAGGTGCCCGGGGTGAAACCGGTCGCGAACTGGCCGTCCTTGTTCTTCGCCTGGAGGTAGCCGGTCTGCGGGTTGAAGACGTTCATCCAGTCCTGGGCGCGGGTGGCGAACTTCGTGTAGACGTCCGTCCTGCCGAGCGACTTCGCGAAGGCGGCGAGGGCGTAGTCGGCGGAGTCGTACTCCAGTTGGGTGGAGACCGGGCCGTAGAAGTTGCAGCAGTTGTAGTCGTTCTCGTCCAGCGGGAGGTAGCCCTTGGCGTCCCGCACCGGCTCGCCGGGGCGGTCGTTGTTCGGGACGGTCGCCTCGTGCTGGAGGGCGGCGAGGGCCTTGGAGGTGTCGAAGTCCGTGGCGCCGAAGGCGTACGCGTCGGTGATGATGCCGGCGGCCGGGTCACCGACCATCACATAGCTCTCGCCGTTGTTCGAGGCCCACTTGGGCAGCAGACCGGTCTGGTCGTAGCCGTTGAGCATCGAGGTGACGACATCACTGGCGACCTTGGGCTCGACCAGCGCCATCAGCTGGGTCTGGGAGCGGTAGGTGTCCCAGCCCGAGTAGTTGGCGTACTGGGCCTTCTGGCCCTTGGCCAGGGTGTGGATCTGGTTGTCCATGCCCATGTACTGGCCGTTGGCGTCCGAGAAGACGTTCGGGTGCAGCAGGGCGTGGTAGAGCGCGGTGTAGAACTGCGTCTGCTGGTCGGCGGTTCCGCCGCCCACCTGGATCTTCTTCAGCACCGCGTTCCAGGCGTCGTGGTTGGCCTTCGCCACGGTGCCGAGGTTCCAGTTCTTGATCTCCTTGCCGAGGTTGTCCGCCGCGTTGGCGTCGCTCGTGTACGAGATGCCGACCTTCGCCGTCACCGTGGTGTTCGTGGAGGTGTCGAAGGTGAGGTACATGCCGTTCGCGCCGGTCGTGGGCGGTTGGGCGGCCTGGGCGGCCTTGGACAACCGGGAGGCGGCGTTGGCGCTCGGGGTCAGGGACGCGGTGCCGGAAGCCTTGGCCGAGGTCTTGGCCGAGGTCTTGGCCGAGGTCTTGGCCGAGGTCTTGGCCGAGGTCTTGGCCGAGGTCTTGGCCGAGGTCTTGGCGGTGCTCCCGTGGATCGTCGGGGCCGGCTTCGCGGGGACGGTGAAGTGCTTCTCCTTCAGCGGCTTCGACGTGGACTTCTGCGGGGCCTGCTCGACCTTGCCCGCCTTCAGCGACTTGGCGTCCGGGGTGATGGTGCTGCCGACCCAGGTGCCGCTCGCGGCGAACGGGCGGTCGAACTTGATGTCGAAGTGCAGCGTGTACCGGTTGCTCGCGCCGCAGAAGTGGCCGCTGTCGATCGCGCCGCTGATCTCCTTGCTGTTCACCACCTGGACCCGGGTCCCGTCCACCTGAGTGGCGCCCCCGCTCAGCTTGAACAGCAGGTTCGCCTGCTGTCCGGCGGGGAAGGCGAAGGTGCCGAGCCCGGCGCGGGTGGTGTCGGTCAGCTCGGTCGTGACCCCGTTGGCGTCGGTGACCTTGTAGGACCCGAGGGCGGCCTTCTCGTCGGCGTGGCTGAAACCGACCGACGTACTGCCGAGGTCGCCCGACAGGGCGCCGGTCACCGGCAGCACGGGCAGGTCGCCCGCGACCGGGCAGCCCGGCCCCGAGACGTGGGTGAGGCTGAAGCCGGAGAGCTTGTTGTCGGCGTACTCGTAGCCGCCGCCGTCGGGGCGGTTCGGCGTCGTGTCGGGGCCCCACTGCACCATGCCGGCCGGCATGTCGGGGCCGGGGAAGGTGTCCACCGCACCGGAGGTGCCGATCAGGGGGTTGACGAGGGACGCGGGGTCGGTCACGAGGGCCGGACTCGCGGTGCTCGCGGCATGGGCGGTGCCGACCGTCGAGAGCGGCAGGGCTGCCATGCCCAGGACGCAGACCACGGCAAGGCGCCCGCGGAATCCTGCTCTGGTGGGGGGTGGTGCGGCTGAACGTCGGGGTCTCACCATCGGTTGCCTCCGCAGCAGTTCGTGCTTCGCACATCAGGTGTCGGCGCGTCGGGAAGCGCCGGAAAGCCAGGCGACAGGCAACGGAGCGGGTCGCGCTCCCACGGCCTGACAACGTTGCCATACACGAGTGTTGAGTGAAACGCCTGCGCTTGCGGCATGTCAACGAGGCCAACAGGACTTTCCGCGCGCGAAGTTCAAAGAGTGACCCACGCCGGGATCAACGCCTGGTTTTCTTGCGGAGGTTACGCCCGCTCGGCAACGGCCCCGCGCGGCCCTACAGCCCCCGGGTGACGTGGCGCAGCGCGTCGGCGAGCTGTTCGCGGTGGCGGCGCAGCGCCTCGGGGGTGATGCCCTGCTCGGCCACGGCCCGGGCGAGGTCGTCGGTCGCCACCTTGAGCACGGCGCTCATGGTCGCGGCCCGCACACGGACGTCGAGCAGGTCGACGGAGGCTCCCGCACGTCCGGCGAGCACCTCGGCGAACGTCTGCTCCGCACGCTCCCGGAGCACCAGGTAGACGGCGCGCAGCGCGGGTTCGCCGTGGGTCAGCCGGATCACGGTGAGGACGGCCTCGGCGTCGCCGTCGGCGGACGCGTCGGGGGCGGGCCGATAGGCGGCGCGCAGATGCCCCGTCAGGTCGGCCTCGGGCGGCCAGGCGCGCAGGACCTCCTGGAAGGCCGCGACCGACTGCGTGAGCAGCGGCTCCACGCAGCTCTCCTTGCTCGGGAACCAGCGCCACAGTGTGCGCTCCGAGACGCCGGCCGCCCGCGCTATCTGCTCGCCGGAGGTGGCGGCCACGCCCTGTTCGGCGAAGAGCCGGACCGCGTGACGGGAGATGTCCAGGCGCCGGTGTCGCCGCTGCCGCTCGCTCACCGGGGGCCGTCCCCGGCGGGGCGCCATCGGGCCACTGTCCGCCGTCACGTCCTCCATCGGGCGATCCAATCACGCCGGGGTCGCGGGGCGACTGGCCGGAAACATTATTGGCAGTGACTGACAATAAAGTGTTACGGTCGAAATGCCGGAAGATCGCGTTCCGAGGTCCAGGAGGAGGACCATGAACGGTGCCGCCGAGCGTTCCCGACTGCCCTTCGCACGGCCGAACGTGCTCGATCTCGCGCCTCTCTACGAGGTGCTGCGCCGGGAGGCGCCGATCACGCCGGTGACCACCCCTGCCGGGGATCCGGCCTGGCTGGTCACCCGTTTCGAGGAGGTCCGCGACCTCCTCGGCGACAAGCGGCTCGGCCGCTCCCATCCCGACCCGGAACGGGCGTCCCGCATCACGACCGCCGCGGTGCAGGAGGGCCCCTCGGGCACCTACGCCACCGAGGAGGCCGACCACACCCGGATGCGCCGGCTGCTGACCCCGGCCTTCTCCGCCCGGCGCATGGTGATGCTCTCCGACCATGTACGGCACCTGGTGGACGGCTGTATCGACCGGCTGACCGCCGAGCACGCCGCCGCCCCCGACGGGGTCGTCGACCTGCATGCCGGGCTGGCCTTCCCGGTGCCGGTCGCCGTCATCTGCCGGCTGCTCGGCGCGCCCGAGAGCGACCGCGAGTACTTCGCCGGGCTGTCGGGGCGCATGGCCGACCACGCCATCGGGGACGAGGCCGAGCGGGCGCGGGCCGAGTTCAACGCCTACATGACCACGCTCGCCGAGGCCAAGCGCGCCCGGCCCGGCGAGGACGTCATCTCCGACCTGGTCCGTGCGCAGAGCGCCGACGCGGACTTCGACTACGACGAGATGATCAGGCTCTGCGTCGGGCTGCTGTTCGCCGGGCACGAGACCACCGTCAACCGCATCGGCCTCGGCACGCTCTTCCTGCTCACCCGGCCCGACCAGTGGCGGGCGCTGACCGCCGACCCCGCCGGCCGGGTCAACGCCACCGTCGAGGAGATCATGCGCCTGGGCGCGCCCGGCGACCTGGGCCTGCTGCGCTACGCCCACACCGACGTCGACGTCGCCGGGGTCACCATCCGCAGCGGCGACGCCGTGATCCTCTCCGTCAACTCGGCCAACCGCGACGCGGCCGTCTACACCGACGCCGAGACGTTCGACCCCGACCGTCCGGAACGGGGCCATCTCGGATTCGGCCACGGCCCGCACTTCTGCATCGGGGCGAGCCTGGCCCGCACGGAGCTGCGCATCGTGTTCGCCGCTCTGGCCGAGCGGCTGCCCGGGCTGCGGCTGGCGAAGGACGTCGACGAACTGGAGGTCCGCACCACCCTCACCGGCGGGGTCAGCGAGCTGCCCGTGACCTGGTGAGGGCGGCGCGGCCGTCGGGTCACCCCCGTCGCGCGTACGGGCGGCGCGGCCGGCGGGTCACCCCTCGTCGCGCAGCCGGGCCGCCAGGGAGGTCAGCGACTCGGTCTCCTCGGTGTGGCCCAGCGCGGTGAGGCGGGATACCGCCGCGTCGAGGCGGGCCAGGGCGGGTTCGGGGCGTTCCAGGTAGAGGCCCTCCACGACGGCCGCGAGCCGGACGCACTCGGCAAACTCGCCGACGTGGTCCCGGTCGTGGGACTCGGGTTCGGGTTCCGGTTCGGGTTCGCCGAGCAGGGTGAGCGCCTTGTCCAGGGCGGTCAGGGCGGTCTCGTACTCACTGGCGTAGGCGTTGACCCGCCCGTGCTCGTAGGCCAGGGCGCTGTCCAGGTCACGGCCGCGGGCCTCGTACCCCGCGGTCCGGGCCTCGTCGGCGATCCGGCCGGCGTCGGCGAGCAGGGCGAGGGCGTCGGCCAGGCCCTCGGCGCCCTGCTGCTGGGCCTGGAGACGGGCGAGTTCGCGCAGGCAGCTGCTGAGCTGCTCGTAGCGCGGCTCCCGGGCGTGTGCGGCGAGGGCCTGGTCCGCGGCCTCCCGGGCCCGGCCGAACTCGCCGGACTCGGCCAGGAGTACGGCGGTCTCCGCGGCGATCATGGCATGGCTCCCCGGGTCGTCGTCCCAGCCGGCCGACTCGGCCGCGAGGGCGGCGTACTCCACCGTCGCGGCCTTGAGGTCCTCGCCCGCGTGCAGCGCGCGGGCGCGGGCCAGGCGCAGCTGGGCGACGAGCCGGTCGTCCAGCTCCCCGGCGGTGACGTCCGGTTCGGCCAGGAGGGAGTCGAGGAGCGCGATGCAGTCCTCGATCCGGCCCAGGTCGAGGCTGAGCTGGGCCGCGTTGCTGTAGGTGCAGAACGCGTCGAACCGGCTGCCGTGGCGCAGTTCGAGCTCCGCGGAGCGCGTCAGGTGCCGCAGTGCCTCGTCGGGGCGGCCCAGACGCATGCAGGCCTGCGCGAGATCAGCGTGCAGGCGGGCGGTGTCGACGGCGTCGGCGGGCCATGCGGCGGCCAGTCGGAGGGCCTCGGCCAGGTCCGCGTGGGCCGCCTGCGCGTCCCGGAGGCCCAGCTGGATCCGCCCGCGCAGGCCCAGCGCGTGGGGCAGGTGCCAGGCCGGGCCGTGTGCCCTGAGCCGGTCGAGGAGGACATCGGTCCCGCTGACCGCGGCAGGCAGGTCGCCGCGGAGGGCATGGGTGCCGGCCCGCAGCAGCAGGGCTCCGGAGATCTGCCCGACGATGTCGTGCCGGACGGCGAACGCGTCCAGCAGGTCCACCTCGGCGAGGACCGGCGCGAGATGCTCCTCGTCGTGCGACGTCTGGAACCGCAGGCCGAGCGCGGTCGCCCGCAGCCGCAGCAGACGGGCCTCCTGGTACGGGGTGAGGTCGGTGGCCGCCTCGTGGAGGCGGACCATGGACGCGTGGGCGTCCGTCAGCGCCGCGGTCCTCGCCTCGGCTTCGTCGGCGTCCTGCGGGGCGATCTGCGCGGCGGCGAGCAGGGCACTGGCACGGGCGACCGCCGCCCGCCCCGGCTCCGCGGCGTCGTCGTACAGGCCCGCGGCCTCCTCGTAGAGCGCGGCGGCCTCGTCGAACAGGTCCTTCTCGCCCACCCCACTCGCCTCGTCGGCCAGCAGGTCCGCGCGCAGCCGTACGAGCGGTCCCACGGCCGGGTCGTCGGGGTGGACGTAGCCGGGGGCGGCGACGAGCGTGCGCAGCCGTGCCCAGTGGGCCGTCGCGTCCGGATGCCCCTCGGCCGCCGACGCCCGGGCCCGGGCGATGAGTTCGGGCAGCGACTCGGGCACGGCGGCGGGCGCGGGGCCGGGGGCGGGTACGGCGGCCGGGGTCACGTCGTCGAGGCCGCGGGTGCGGAGGGTCAGTTCGAGTGCGTCCAGGAGGGGGGCGCGGTCGAGGCGGGAGCGGCGCCGGTCGGCGTGGGCCGTGGTGCCGTTGCGGGTGTCGAAGCGGGCGGCGAGGTCGTCGGCGCGGCCGCGGACCTCGGCGCGCAGCCCGGCCACCGTCCAGGTGCGGCCCGGGTAGCCGGCGGCGGGCAGGCCACCGTGGCCGAGGGCCTCGACACGCTGGAGGAGGACCTCCACGCCGGTGAGGAAGCTGAGCTGGTCCAGCGGCGATTCGACGTCGTCGAACAGGTTCCGGTTCTCGGCGAGGAGTTCCAGGCCGCGTGCCTCGTTGCCGGTGAGCGCGCAGAACTCCAGGTGCCGGCCGACCTCGCCGGACATCGAGGGGTTGCGGCGGCAGGCGCGGTAGCCGGCGAGGTGCAGCTCGCGGGCGCGGTCGGCGCCGCCGGTGCGCAGCAGGGGAAGCAGTGCGTAGGAGACGGAGCGGGCGGGTTCCTCCTGGCAGGACTCCTTCCCGGCCAGGACGGGCTCCCAGGTGCGCAGCGCCTGCTCGTCGTCGCCCGCCGCGAGGTGGTGCAGGGCGCGCCCGCAGATCTCGCAGGCCTCGCAGTCGCTGAGTTCGGTGCGGGCCCGTCCCGCCCACAGCTCGTAGGCCAGGTCGGTGTCCTCGCCGACGTGGACGGCGAGCTGGTACGCCTGTCCGTAGTAGGGCTGGAGGCCGAGACCGGCCTTCTCGTACCGGTCCCGCATCTCGGTCAGCCACTGGCGCAGGCTGGCCAGCGGCATCTCGGGCAGGGCGACCAGGGCGAGGGCCACCCACTTGAACCGCCAGAACAGGGTGTGCCGCAGCCGTTCGTCGAAGACGTCGGGCTGCTCGTCGAAGAGGGTGAGCACGCGGGCGAAGACGACGGGCGACTTCCGCGGTTCGGAGCCGTAGTTGTACGCCTTCTGGAGTGCGAGGAGCGCGTGGGCCAGCGGGCGGGGCTCCGCGAACTGCTCGGCGGCGTCGACGAGTTCCTCGGCGGTGACGGTGCGGGTACGGCCGAAGGGGCGCCGGTCGTTCTCCTGGAGCGCCTGGTACAGCTCATCGGTGGTCTGGGGTGCGGTCGGCATCGTCAGCTGTCCTTGCGGAGGGCGTGGGCGAGGAGGTCGAGGAAGGAGCGGTTGATGAGGCTCGACTCGGCGGGCCTCAGCGGGCGCCGGGACAGCATCGCGGCCTGCCCGTAGAGGGCTTCGGCGCTGGTGCGGGCCAGTTCGGGCTCGTCGATGGTGACGGCGGTGCGGACCAGGGGGTTGAGCTGGTTGAGGATCAGCTGGGCGCGCGGTGCCTCCTGGCGCAGGTGGCCGAGGATGTCGCCCCAGACGCCGCCCTGCTGTTCGCGGGCGAGCTGGGAGCGGGTGCGCTCGTGCCGGGCCTCGCGGCTGTCGAGGAGGAGGGCGGGGGCGGAGGCGGGCTGGAAGGTGCGCAGCGCGACGTCGCAGTCGAAGACGGCGAGGGCGTCACGGGCCAGCGCGAGGTAGGCCGCGGCGGCGAGTTCCGTCTCGCGGTCGACGGGGTCGAGGTGGGCGGTGAGGGTGCCCGGGTCGAGGTCGGCGACGCTGACCTCGGGCCTGATCTCCGGCAGCCGGTGGACCAGTTCACGGTCGTAGGTGTAGCCGCCGTTGACGACCCCGAGCCCGGCGGCCGCGGCGATGGCCGCCACCTGCCGGAACTCCTCCACGCTGGAGGTCACGAGGACGGTGCGGTGGGTGCGCGCGAACTCGTCCAGGGTGGCGTGTCCGTCGGTGGTCTCGAACGGCAGCCACGGCAGCAGCATCCGCAGGATCTCGTCGTCGTGCACGGCCAGCGACTTGACGGCCAGGTGGTGGGTCTGGAGGAAGCGGCCAAGGAGGTCGGGGTCGCTGGCGGCGGTCCGGGCGATCCAGGCGCGCAGCCGTTCGGCGAGGGCGTCGCGGACGGCGGCGAGGGTGTCGTCCTCGTACAGGGACTCGCGGGACGCGGTCGGGCGCAGGCTCTCGGCGTCGAGGACGCAGCGGACGAAGAACGCCCACTCGGGCAGGATCTCCTCGGCCTGCTCGGACAGCAGCATGCCCTTGACGTGCACGCGGTGGCCGTGGCGGCGCCCGGCGGGCACCGCGTCGGGCAGCACGCACGCGATGCCCTTCAGGCCCACCGCCGGCAGGTCCAGGTCGATGGTGTCGAGCGGGGTGAACCCGAAGATGTCCTCGCCGTACGCGGCCAGCGCGCGGGAGCGGGCGCCCGGTGTGGGGTAGCTGCGCGCCCAGGGGGCGGGCTCGGGGTTGACGGCCGCGCCCGGGCCGCCGGTGCCGTCGTGGAAGGTCACCGGGTGGCGCAGCAGGGAGCCGAAGTGCCGGGCCAGCGCCTGCACTTGGACCGGCCGGGTCCACTCCCCCGCGTCGGCGCGGGGCGTGAGGGTGACGGTGGTGCCCGGCCGGGGGCGGGCGGAGGCGGGCAGGGCGCGGACGGAGTAGCTGCCGTCGCCGCGGCCCCGCCACTCCACGGCGGGGGCGTCGGGGGTGCGGGCGGAACGGCTGACGACGTGGATCTCGTCGGCGACCAGGAAGCAGGAGAGCAGGCCGATACCGAACTGGCCGATGAAGTCGGCGCGTTGCTCGGCAACCTGCTCGGCGCGCTTGCTGCTGCGGCCGATCGTGGCGAGGAACGTGTGCACGTCGGCCTCGGTGAGGCCGACGCCGTCGTCCTCCACCCGGACGACCGAGCCGTCGGCGTACACCCGGATGCCGAACGCGTCGGCGGGGGAGCCCGGTTCGAGGCCGTGCCGGGCGGTCAGCGCGTCCACCGCGTTCTGCAGGAGTTCACGCAGGTAGACGCGGGGGCTGGAGTAGAGGTGGTGGGAGAGGAGGTCGACGAGGCCGCGCAGGTCCACCTGGAAGGTGCGGTCGGCGCCGGCCGGGCTCGCGGGGGTCTGAGGCAGAGTCATCAAGGAGTCCCGGGGTGGGATGTCGGAAGAAGGGCGGGTGCGGTTGCCGGGCGGTGCGGGAGACACCGGTGACGACGGCAGCGCGGTGCGGGGACACCGGTGACGGCGGCCGTCGGCTCAGGCGCGGCGCCGGAAACGGGCGTACGTCTTCTCCGGCTGCGCCATGTAGACCCAGGGCCACCGGGTGTAGGCACCGTCCAGCTCGTGGTAGACGCGCGGGGCCACGACGCTCTCGGCGGCCAGCGACAGGGCCATGGCGAAGATGTTGAAGTCCTCCTGCCAGCCCGGCTGCCGCTCGTACTCGGGGTGGAGGATGCTGCGCTTGGCCGCGTCCCTCAACTCGCCCTGGATCTCCGGGGTGTCGAGGCAGTTCTTGTCGTCGGACTCCACCCAGTCCTCGATGTGGGCCATGGCGACCGCACAGCCGAGGCGATGGCCGTCGGGGGCGCCGGCGAACGCCTTGCGCGCGAACTCCAGGGCCTGGCCCGGCTCGCCGTGCCAGCGCGGCTGGAGGTGCGACACCCACTCGATGTGGGTCTCCAGGTCCAGCGGGTCGCGGCGCAGGGCGGCGGCCAGCCGGGCCTCGTTGACGGCGGTGCCCAGCGACATGCCGCGGCCGGAGGTGAGCAGGCGCCGCCACGGTGTGATCCACTCCGGCCGCAGCTCGGCGGCTTCGAGCAGGTGCTCCTCGGCGATGCGGAGCCGGTCGTAGAAGACGCGCCACTGGTCCCTCGACACGTCCGTGGCACGCGCGGAGGTGCGCGCCTCCCAGCCCCAGCTGATGTGGCGCGCCCCGGATATCAGCAGGGCCGTCGCCCGGTGCTCCTCGTCCTCCTCGACGGCCCGGCCGATCCAGTCCTGCAGCCCGTCCACGTCGGACAGTTCACCCAGCACCTTGTGGTCGCTGCCGAGATCGAAGGGGGCCGACGCCATCCTGACCGCGTCCCAGTCACCCGACTCCGCCGCCACCACCAGCGCCATGACCCGGGTGTCCCCGAGGGTCTGCAGCTTGTACACCCCGTTCTGCCGGCGCGGCGCGGGAAGGGCATGCGGATCCGCCGCCGGTCTCTCCCCGCCCCTGCCGAACAGCTTGCCGAACATGCCGCGCCCTCCCCAGGTTTCGCGTGATCATTCCGGTGCAGCATAAGCGGCACCACCGACATCGCTTCCACAGAGTTTCCACGGCCTGGGCACGGGCTGGACACGGGGTCGGTGGTCCCGCCCTCGCACCCCTCCCCCGGCCCCCGGCGCTCGGATATTCCAGCGCGGTCGCGGGTCACCCCCTGCTAGGGTGCGCCGATGCCTTCGATCAAGCAGTTCCAGGTCACCTTCGACTGCGCGGAGCCCGAGCGCGTCGCTCGCTTCTGGTGCGAGGTGCTGGGGTACGTCGTACCGCCGCCACCGAAGGGGTTCGCCACCTGGGACGACTACCAGGGCTCCGTGCCGGTCGAGGAACAGGGTTCCTGGTTCGCCTGCACCGATCCCTCGGGGGTGGGCCCGCGGCTGTTCTTCCAGCGCGTTCCCGAAGGCAAGGTCGTCAAGAACCGGGTGCACCTCGACGTACGGATCGGCACCGGACTCGTGGGTGAGGAGCGTCTGGCCGCGCTGGAGGCCGAGTGCGCACGGCTGCTCCCACTCGGCGCGGTGCGCGTACGACTGCTGTACGACGGCGGCGACGACTCGTGCATCGTGATGCAGGACATCGAGGGCAACGAGTTCTGCCTCGACTGAGGATCGCGGACAACAGGTCCGACCTCCGCCGAACGCCGCTTGACCTTACCCTCGGGGGCAGGGTCTAGCGTTCGTCGAGGTGAGAGGCATGCTGATCGGTGAGCTCGCCCGCCGGGCGGGCGTGACGGTGAAAGCGGTGCGGTACTACGAATCGCTGGGACTGCTCACGCCCGGCCGGCTGGCCAACGGCTACCGGGACTACGGCGAGGGCGACGTACGGCTCGCGCGGGAGATCCGGGCGCTCGGCGGGCTCGGGATCCCGGTGGAGAGCACCCGTCCCTTCCTGGAGTGTCTCGCGGCCGGCCACCGGCACGCCGACGACTGCCCCGCCTCGCTGGCCGGGTACCGGGACGCGATCGACGACCTCACCCGGCGGATCGAGGGACTCACCGCCCGCCGGGCGGCGCTGGTCATGCACCTGGAGCAGGCCGCTCACCGCAACAGCCGTGTCCCACCGGCCGGCGCACGCGAGGGAGAGGACCTGATGACCGACTACCTGACACCGCCCGACGACCTGCCCGTCCCCGAGGACGACGGCGCGGCCGCCCATCTGCCCGGTACGAGGATGCCGCACCTGGAACTGCGGGGCACCGGCGGCGAGCCGGTCGGTCTCGACGCGCTCGGCGCGGGCCGGACGGTGCTCTACGTCTACCCGCTCACCGGCCGCCCGGGCACCGACCTGCCCGAGGGGTGGAACGCGATCCCCGGGGCCCGCGGCTGCACCCCGGAGGCATGCGGTTTCCGCGACCACCATCAGGAGCTGCTGGCCGCCGGAGCGGCCCGCGTGTTCGGCCTCTCCAGCCAGGACACCGCCTACCAGCAGGAGGTCGTCGAACGGCTCCGCCTGCCGTTCCAGATGCTCTCCGACCCCGCCCACACCCTGGCCCGCACCCTCGGCCTGCCGACGTTCGCCGCCACCGGGCAGACGCTCTACACGCGGCTGACGCTGGTCGTCCGGGACGGTGCGGTCGAGCACGTCTTCTACCCGGTGTTCCCGCCGGACGCACACGCCGGCCAGGTGCTGGACTGGCTGCGCGCCAACCCCCGATAAGACGAACGGCCTTGGGAGTCAACCGTGTTCACAGGTCTGAGCGCCTTCCCGCTGACCCCTCTCGACCCCGACGGAGACATCGACGAGGAAGCGTTCGCCCGTCTGGTCCGTCGCCTCGCCGCCGCCGGCGTCGACTCGGTCGGGGCATTGGGTTCCACCGGGTCGTACGCCTACCTCACGCTCCAGGAGCGGGCCCGCGCCGCCCGTGTCGCGGTGGAGCACGCCGACGGCGTTCCGGTCATCGTGGGCATCGGGGCGCTGCGCACCCGGGACGTGCTGGCGGCGGCCGAGGACGCGCAGAACGCCGGGGCCGCGGGGGTGCTGCTGGCGCCGGTGTCGTACCAACCGCTCACCGAGGACGACGTGTTCGGGCTCTACGAGGACGTCACCGCGAACCTCTCGGTTCCGCTGGTGGTCTACGACAACCCGGGCACCACCCGGTTCACCTTCACCGACGAGCTGTACACCCGGGTGGCCGGGCTGCCGCGCGTGGCGTCGGTCAAGATTCCCGGGATGCCCGCCGACCCGGCCCTGGCCCGGGCCCGGGTGGCACGGCTGCGGGAGATCCTGCCCGGGCATGTGACCGTGGGGGTCAGCGGAGACGCCCGGGGAGCGGCCGGGCTGAACGCGGGATGCGACGCCTGGTACTCGGTGACCGCCGGCACGCTCCCCCGGACCGTCCTCGCCATCACGCGGCCGGCCCGGGCCGGCCAGGCGGACCGCGCCCAGGAGGAGTCGGAGCGGCTCCAGCCGCTGTGGGACCTCTTCGCCCGGCACGGATCGCTCCGGGTCATCGCGGCAGTGGCCGCCGAACTCGGCCTCACGGCGCACCACAATCTCCCCCTCCCGCTGCGCGGCCTGCAGGCCCACGACCAGAAGCAGGTCGCCGACGTGCTGGAACTGCTCCGGTTGGACGGGTGAGCGCCGCCGGACAGGAAGGAGCGCCACCCCGCCGCCCCGGCACCGGCGCCCGAGCCCGGGTTCCCGAAGGCGCCCGTCACATGGGGAGCGAGAGCAGCCGCACCGTCCCCGAGGGCCAGCGGGCGTCGTCGCGGAGGGGGGTCACCATGGTCCGCAGCGGCATGGTCACCAGGCGCTCCTCCGGCTGTTCGACGAGCACCTCCTCGTCGAGCGAATGCCATCCGAGGCGCTGGTAGAGCGGCACGAGGGGAGGCCGGCAGAACAGGAGCGCGTGCCGAGGGCCCATCGTGCGGGCGTGCTCCAGTGCGGCCGTGACCACGAGCCGCGCGAGCCCCTGGCCCTGCACACGGGGTGCGACGGCCACCCCGCCGACGCCCACCACCTCGGTCTCGGCGTCGCCGATCGCGACGGGCAGCCGCAGCAGACCGGCGTGGGCCACGAGCCGGCCGTCGTGTCTGATGCCGAAGTGCTCTTCTTTCGGCAGCCAGGTCAGACCGGCCGAGGCGACGCCGAAGGGATCGTCGCCGGTACCGAGGATCTCCTCCTGGTCGGCCTTCGTGTACCGGGGCAGCCGCACCACAGTCGGTGCCCCGGCGGACTGGTTCTCGGACATCCCCCCATGATGATCTCTCCGGCGACTGCGGACCAGGCGGTCCCCAGCCGATCCGCGCCGTCCGGAGCAGGGCCGGCACCTCGCCGATCCCCGACGAAAAAATCTCGCCCGGTTTCTGTTACGGCAGCGCCGACGGCGAACCCTCCCTTCACATGGACACCTTCTCTCCCACCCCGGAGCCCTCCGTGCCCCTCTCCCACCGCGCTCCGACCTGGACCCGCCGCAAGCTGCTCGGCGCCACGGCGGGCGGCACCGCGATCGCGGCACTGGGCACGTTCGGCGTCCGCCGCTTCGCCTCGGCGGCCGATGCGAGCGCGAGTGCCGTGGGTGACGTCGTGGGCAAGGTCACCGTCGGCTACCAGGGCTGGTTCGCCTGCAAGGGCGACGGCGCACCGATCAACGCCTGGTGGCACTGGGCCCCCAACAGCGCCTCCACCCCTTCCCCCTCCAACAACGGCATCAAGGCCTGGCCGGACATCCGCGACTACACCAACACGTACCCGACCGCCTTCGCGAACTTCGGCAACGGCCGCGCCCCGGGCCTGTTCTCCTCCTACGACCAGCAGACCGTGGACACCCACTTCCTGTGGATGCAGCAGTACGGCATCGACACCGCCGCCCTGCAGCGCTTCAACCCCACCGGTGGCGAGGGCCCGACGCGGGACGCCATGACGCAGAAGGTGCGCTCCGCCGCCGAGGCGTACGGGCGGAAGTTCTACATCATGTACGACGTCTCCAACTGGACGAACATGCAGTCCGAGATCAAGACGGACTGGACGAACAAGATGTCCGCGTACACGGCGAGTTCGGCGTACGCGATACAGAACGGCAAGCCGGTCGTGTGCATCTGGGGCTTCGGCTTCGACGACGACAAGCACGCGTTCAGCGCGGACGCCTGTCTCGACGTCGTCAACTGGTTCAAGAACCAGGGCTGTTACGTCATCGGCGGCGTCCCGACCTGGTGGCGGACCGGTACCGGTGACTCCCGCTCGGGCTTCTCGGACGTCTACCACGCGCTCGACATGATCTCGCCGTGGATGGTCGGCCGGATCGGCACCTCCTCCGACGCGGACAACTTCTACACCAACGCAACCGTCCCCGACGTGGCGGACTGCAACGCCAACGGCATCGACTACCAGCCTTGCGTCCTGCCCGGCGACGTCGCCGAACGCCAGCGCGCGCACGGCGACTTCATGTGGCGGCAGTTCTACAACATGGTCCGGGCCGGGGTGCAGGGCATCTACATCTCGATGTTCGACGAGTACAACGAGGGCAACCAGATCGCCAAGACCGCCGAGACCCAGGCCTGGGTACCCACCGACTCCGGGTTCCTCGCCCTCGACGAGGACGGCACCGCCTGCTCCGCCGACTACTACCTGCGCCTCACCGGCGACGGCGGCCGCATGCTCAAGGGGCAGATCGCGCTGACCGCCACCCGCCCCACCACCCCCTACGTGAACGGCACTTCGGCCGGCACCCCCGCCACCGCCACCGTCACCCTGAAGGCGCGGGCCAACGGCAAGTACGTGACGGCGGAGAACGCGGGCGCCGCCGCCCTCATCGCGAACCGGGACTCGCCCGGCACCTGGGAGAAGTTCGACCAGATCGACCTGGGCAGCGGCACCATCGCACTTCGCTCTCGCGCCGACGGCCGTATCGTCTGCGCGGACGACGCGGGCGCTTCCGCGCTGATCGCCAACCGCACGGCCATCGGCAGCTACGAGACCTTCCAGCTGGTGAAGAACTCCAACGGCACCGTCAGCCTGCTCGCCGCCGCCAACGGCAGGTACGTGACCGCCGAGAACGGCGGCGCCGACCCGCTCATCGCCAACCGCACCGAGGTCGGGACCTGGGAGCAGTTCGACCTGACGACGGTCTAGCGCGGCTCGCCGGTCGGGCGTCAGGCGCCGAAGACCTGGAACTCCGAGACCTGCCCGGCCAGCCAGCCGTTGTTGGCCGTGAAGGTGAGTCGTACGTAGCGGGTGGTGGCGGTGGCGGGAAGCGTGAGGGTCGCGGTGTTGCCGGTCGCCGGGTCGAAGGTGTAGCCCGCGGAGGCGAGCAGCTGGGCGAAGGTGCCGCCGTCCGTGCTGCCCTGGACGGAGACGGTCTGGGTGCGGGTGGCCCAGGCGGTCGCCGGGGGCAGCTTGAGGACGATCCGTCTGACGCCGGTGGCGGCGCCCAGATCGACCTGGACCCACTGCGGGAAGGCGTTGTTTGCGGACTCCCAGTAGGTGTTGGTGTCGCCGTCGGTCGCGTTGGACGAGGCGTAGACCTGGGTGTGGCTGCTCTCCGAGGTGGGGCGGTGCAGGGCGAGGTTGGTGGTGCTGGAAGGGGGGTCGGTGGTGACATTGACCTGGTTGGAGGGCTGCGACACGTTTCCGGCCGCATCGTGGGCGACGACGTCGAAGGTGTACGCGGTGGACGCCGCGAGTCCGGTGACGGTGAACGACGTGGCGTCGGTGGTGCCCACCTGGGTGCTGGTCGAGCCGGACACCTGCAGGACGCGGTAGCCGCTCACGCCGACGTTGTCGGTCGCCGCGTTCCAGGCCAGCGAGAGGGAGTTGCCGGTGTGCCCGGTGACGGTCAGGGCCCCCGGCGCGGCGGGCGGTGTGGTGTCGCCGGTGGGGACGACCGGCTGGGTGGGGCGGGTGGCGGTCAGCGCGATCTGCCCCTTGAGCATGCGGCCGCCGTCGCCGGTGAGGCGCAGGTAGTAGTCGGCGGAGCAGGCGGTGCCGTCCTCGTCGAGGGCGAGGAACCCGGAGTCGGTGGGTACCCAGGCCTGGGTCTCGGCGGTCTTGGCGATCTGGTTGCCCTCGTTGTACTCGTCGAACATCGAGATGTAGATGCCCTGCACCCCGGCCCGGACCATGTTGTAGAACTGCCGCCACATGAAGTCGCCGTGCGCGCGCTGCCGGCCGGAGACGTCGCCGGGCAGCACACAGGGCTGGAAGTCGATGCCGTTGGCGTTGCAGTCGGCCTGGTCGGGGACCGTGTAGGTGGTGTACGCGTTGTCGGCCTCGGTGACGTTCCCGATGGCGCCGACCATCCAGGGCGAGATCATGTTGAAGGCGTGGTAGACGCCGAGGAAGCCGGGCTGCGAGCCGCCGGTCCCCGTCCGCCATTCACGCGGGACGCCACCGATGACGTAACAGCCCTGGTTCTTGAACCAGTTGACGACGTCGAGGCAGGCGTCGGCGGTGAAGGGGTGGTTGGGGTCGTTGAAGCCGAAGCCCCAGATGCACACGACGGGCTTGCCGTTCTGCTTCGCGTACGCCGAACTCGCCGTGTACGCGGACATCTTGTTCGTCCAGTCCGTCTTGATCTCGGACTGCATGTTCGTCCAGTTGGAGACGTCGTACATGATGTAGAACTTCCGCCCGTACGCCTCGGCGGCGCTGCGCACCCTGGTCGCCATGGCGTCCCGCGTCGGGCCCTCGCCGCCGGTGGGGTTGAAGCGTTGCAGGGCGGCGGTGTCGATGCCGTTCTGCTGCATCCACAGGAAGTGGGTGTTCACGGTCTGCTGGTCGTACGAGGAGAACAGCGTGGCGGGCTGACCGTTGCCGAGGGCGGCGTACGAGGTCTGGTAGGTGTTGGTGTAGTCACGCATGTCGGGCCAGCACTTGATGTTGGTGTTGGTCGGGGACGGCGACCGGCTCCAGTCCTGGCTCCAGTGCCACCAGCCGTTGATCGGCGCGCCGTCGCCGACGCAGGCGAACCAGCCCTGGTAGCCGACGGTGATCTTGCCGACGACGTCGCCCGGCGCGCTGGCCGCGGACGCGGTCGGGGCGAGTGCGGTCTCGGTGGCGCCCACGGCTCCCACCGCGGTGGCCGCCGCCGCGGCCCGTAAGAAGACTCTGCGTGTGACACCCATCTGGACTCCTCTGCTGGCCTTCGGTGTTCGGTGCTGCCGGGTGCGAGCACGCCCGCACCCGGCGGCACCGTCGGATCGGATCAGGTGTTCCAGACCTGGAACTCGGAGACCTGGCCGGCCGGCCAGCCGTTGTTCGCGGTGATGTTCACCCGGAAGTAGCGCTGGGTGGTCGCGGTGAACGTGATGGTGACCGTGTTGTTGGTGGTGGGGTCGAAGGTGTACGTGGCCGACGACTTGACGGTGGTGAAGGAGGAGCCGTCGGTGCTGCCCGACAGGGACAGCGTCTGGTTGCGGGCGCCCCAGGTCGCGGGGAGCTGGAGGACGACGCGGCTCGCGCTCTGCGCGGACCCGAGGTCGACCTGGACCCACTGCGGGAAGGCGTTGTTGGCGCTCTCCCAGTAGGTGCCCTGGTTGCCGTCCGTGACGTTCGACGACGGGTAGACGTCGGTGTGGCTGGACTCGGTGGTGGCCGCCCCGGCTGCCAGGTTCCTGCTCACCGTGCCGACGCCGGTGCCGGTCAGCGCGACCGTGGTCGTGCCGTTCGACGCGTTGCTGGCGATGCTGAGATCGCCGGTGCGGGTGCCGGACGCGGTGGGCGTGAAGGTGACGGCCACCGTGCAGGAGGCCCCTGCCGCGATCGACGTCCCGCAGGTGTTGGTCTGCGAGAAGTCGCCCGTGGTGGTGACGCCGGAGACGGTCGCGACCGCGGTTCCGGTGTTGGTCACCGTGACCGTCTGCGCGCTGCTCGCGGTGTTGAGCGCCTGGGTGGCGTACGTCAGCGACGTCGGGCTGGCCGACAGGGTCGCCGGCGAGGAGCCGCCGGTGCTGGGGAACACCTCGAAGTCCGACAACTGGGCTGCGTTCCACCCGGTGTTGGCGGTGATGTTCACCCGCACGTAGCGCGCCGTGGCGGCGCTGAACGTGATGGTCGCCGTGTTGCCGTTGGCGTTCGGGTCGAAGGTGTACCCGGCCGATGCCTTGATCGTGGAGAAGCTGGAGCCGTCCGTGGAGCCCTGCACCGACAGGGTCTGCGTGCGGGCCGACCACGCCGTCGCCGGCGGGAGCTTGAGCACGACCTTTCCGACGCTGTAGTTCTGGCCGAGGTCCACCTGGGCCCACTGCGGGAACGAGCCGTTCGTGCCCTCCCAGTACGTCGACGCGTCCGTGTCGGTGAGGTTCGAGGCGACGTACGGGCTGTTGCTCGAACTCGCCGACGCCGGCCGCCCGGCGGCGATGTTGGTGGTGGAGTCGATGCCGCTGCCGGTCAGGGCGACGACGGTCGGGCTGTTGTTGGCGTTGCTGGTGACGGTCAGGTTGCCGGTGCGCGTTCCGCCAATGGTGGGCTTGAAGCCGACGGTCACCGTGCACGACGCGCCGACCGCGAGGGTGGCGCAGTTGTTGGTCTGGCTGAAGTCACCGGTCGCGGCGACGCCCGAGACGGTCGCCGACGTGGTGCCCGAGTTCGTCACCTTGACCGTCTGCGTGTCGGCCGAGGAGCCGACCACCGTGGCGGCGAAGGCCAGACTCGCCGGGTCGGTGTTCAGGACCGGGCCGGGCGCGGTGCCGGTACCGGAGAGGGTGACCGTGTTGGTGACCCCGCCCGCGTTGACGGTCAGCGTGCCGCTGCGGCTGCCGGTCGCCGTCGGCGCGAACTTCACGCTGACGGTGCAGGAGCCGTTCGCGGCGATCGACGAGCCGCAGGTGTTGGTCTGGGAGTAGTCGCCGCTGGTGGCGATCGAGGAGACGGACGCGGCGGTGCTGGTCGGGTTGGAGACGGTCACGGTCTGGGCGTCACTCGTCGAACCGGTCGCCACCGAACCGAAGTTGAGCGCGCCGGGGGTGGCCGTCACGCCTTCGGACGGGTAGGGCGGGTAGACCGGGGCCGGCCACCCACCGCAGTACGGCGTGCCGCTGATGCCGGAGTTGCCGCCGCCGTCGGTCACCGTGAAGCTCCCGACCGAGCAGCTGTACACCGGGGAGGAGTAACCGACGCCGGTGGCAGTGACGTTGGTGAACTTGGCGGCGCCTCCGGTCTGTTCCTGGAGGGCGAAGGTTCCGGTGCCGGCGATGGTCACGTTGTCGAGGTTGACCCCGCTGATGGTGCCCTCGACCCACTGGACCGCCTCGTACGGGCTCTGCTGGATCAGGGCGTTGGTCACGTTGATCGGGCCGGTGATCGCGCCCTGGCTGCCGTCGAACCACAGCGCACCCACGCCGAACTGCCAGTTCGGGTCGAGGCTGCCGTCCCGGACCATGGTGTTGCCGGAGATGGTGGTGGTGCCGACCGGCGTGGAGGAGAAACGTTGCCCCACGTGGATGCCGCCGCCCTGGGTGATGCCGCTGTCCACCACCCGGTTGCCGCTGACGGTGTTGTCGTGGCCGCCGTAGATCGCGATGCCGTTGGCGAGGATCTGCAGGGACACGGTGTTGTTGGAGATGGTGTCGTTGGCGTCGGCGCCGATGCCGGAGTCCGCCCAGGTGGCGATGCCGTCGTCGCCCGTGTTGCGGATCTCGCTGTTGGTGACCTTCGAGTTGGTGACGGCGCCGTGGAAGTTGATGCCGTCGGCGGTGGTGTCACGGATGCGCATGCCGGTGAACGTCAGTCCGTCCATCGGCCCGTCCATCCAGGCGCCGACCTTCATGTGGTCGATCCACACGCTGGAGACGGTCGAGTTGCTCATCGCGCCGCCGATGCCGTTGACCTGGGCGCTGTCGTTGCGCTCCTGCACATCGCCGAAGATGGCGAAGTTCTGGAGGTGCACGCCGGTGCTCGCCGAGGGTGCGGAGTTGCCGTAGAAGCCGGGGGCCGTGCCGGTGACGGTCGAGTACCACATGCCGGCGCCGGCGATCGTGACGTTGTTGACGCTGATGTGGCCGGGGATGTTGTAGGTGCCCGGCGGGATCCACACGGTGCCGCCGGGGCCTGCCGAGCTGATCGCGGCGTTGAACGCGCTGGTCGCGTCGGCCGCACCGGTCGAGTCGGCGCCCTTGCTGGTCACCGAGACCGACCCGGAGGGTGCGGTCAGGGCGGCGCCGACCTGCTCGAAGTCGGCGAAGTCGATGGTGTACGAGGAGGCGTTGTCCCCCGAGTCGACCTGCAGCTTGAAGGTCGTGCCCGCCGGATAGGTGGTGGAGAACAGGCGGTGGGCCTCGTCGTAGAAGTGGTGCGGGTTGCTGCCCGGGGTGTTGGTGAAGGGGTAGCTGCCGTAGTACCAGCTGTAGGCGTTGGTCAGGGTGAAGTCGGGCTGCTTGACGCCGTTGATGTACAGGGACAGCGCGGCGGTGTAGACCGAGCCGCCCGAGGTGTCGGGGATGCTGTACCGGAAGTTGATCGAGTTGGTCGCCACCGGCGTGGTGAAGGTGACGTACTGGCCGGTGCCCTGGAGCGTCGTGGCCTTGCGGTAGGACGCCTCGTCGGCCAGCTGGCCCTGGGTGTAGCTCGGGCCGATGGTCGTGCCGTTGGTGGCGGAGTTCTCCGCCTGCACCTCGACGTACGGCAGGCTCGCGCCGCTGCCGCCGGTGGCGGTCGACGCCGCCCAGGCGGGCTGGACGGCCAGGGCGACGATGCCGAGGGCGGCCACCATCGCGGTGCTGACCGCCCAGACCAGGGCTCGTCTCAGATCTCGGATGGAATGGAACACGTACCACTCCTTTCATCAGGACATGCCGGAAATGCCCTGCTGACACCGCCGGAGAGGGAGGGACGTGGCGCAAGGGGAGACGGGAGGCAGGGGGAAGGCAGGGGGTGCTGATGACGCGAGGGGGACCGTAATGTCCTCGACAGAGGCACGCAAGAACTAGACAGAAAATTGCAACAATAAAAATTCAGCATGCAAGATCTAATGTGCCACCGTGGGGCTGCGGCCTGCGGTGGGGCCGCGCGCACGGCGGTGCCGCCGGACCGGGGTCCGGCGGCACCGTGGAGCGGATCGGGTCAGGTGGTCCAGATCTGGAACTCCGACACCTGACCTGCCGGCCAGCCGTCGTTGGCGGTGACGGTGACGCGGTAGTAGCGCTGGGCGGCGGCGGGGAAGGTGAGCGTGACGGTGTTCCCGGTGCCCGGGTCGAAGGTGTAGGCGGCCGAGGGCTTCAGGGTGGTGAAGACGGCGCCGTCGGTGCTGCCGCCGAGGGTCAGGGTCTGGGTGCGGGCGCCCCAGCCGGCGGGCAGTTGCAGGACCACGCGGGAGGCGCTCCGGGCCGAGCCGAGGTCGACCTGGACCCACTGCGGAAACGCGTTGTTGGCACTCTCCCAGTAGGTGGACTGGTTGCCGTCCGTGACGTTCGACGACGGGTAGACGTCGGTGTGGCTGGACTCGGCCGCGGGCTTGCCGGCAGCGAGGTCGGTCCCGGGTGTGTCGGTGCCCGCGGTGAAACCGAGGTGGTTGATGTTCCAGCCGCCGGAGTCCTGGGCGAGGGTCAGGGTCTGCCGGCCCGCCGGCAGGGTCACATGGATGGTCACGGTGGCCCAGGTCTGCCAGTCGCCCGTGGCGGGCAGGTCGACGGCCCCGGTCAGGCTGGTGCCCGCGGCGTCCGACAGGTGCAGCGCGCCCGTCACCGCGGACGGGGCCGCGACACGGAGGCCGAGGGTGTAGGTGCCGGCCGCGGCGACGTCCACGGTGTAGCGGAACCACTGCCCGCCGCCGGTCCAGCCCAGGTTGTAACCGCCGCCGGTGTCCGAGGTGTTGTCCAGGTCCACCCCGTCGGCGCGGTAGGAGTTGGCGTTGCCGTTGACGGAGGTGACGTTGTAGGCCACGCCCTGGCCGCCGGTGTCGTAGTTCTCCGCCTGCACCGTGCCGGGCACGGCGGCCGGGGTACCGCCGTAGGGGCCCTCGGGAGCGGGCGGCGGCCAGTGGTTGTCACTCAGCGTGGCGACGAACCCGGTGGAGTTGTCGACGAAGGCCGAGGCGCCGGAGGGGAGCCCGGTCACCGTGTTGCCGGTGATCGTCGCGGAACCGGTGGGCGCGGGGTAGAACGGCGGGGAGATCGCGATGCCGTTGCGGCCGGGGTTGCTGACCGTGTTGTCCTGGAGCAGGGTGTCGGTCGAGGTGGAGAAGCCGATCCCGTCGTAGAGGGAGTCGGTGACGGTGTTGCCGGTCACCGTGACCTTGTCGACGATTCCGGTGTTCTGTCCGTCGCCGCCGTTGCCGATGTGCAGGGCGGGCTGGCCCTGGCTGTAGGCGTTGCCGCCGGAGCGGACCACGGTGTTGCCGGTCACGGTCGCGGACAGCAGGTCACTGCCGTTGACACCGAAGCGCCCGGCCCCGAGACCGATGTAGCGGGCCGTGTCGCCGATGTAGTTGTCCTTGACCTGGTGGCCGCTGCCGCCGTAGATCCCGATGCCCTTGCCGCCCCATGGCGCGATCGAGGTGTTGTCACTGACGGTGACATTGGTCATCGGGTGGTAGTAGGTCCTGGATCCGTCGCCGTTGGTGTTGTAGTTCACCGAGTTGATGGCGATCGCGTCGTCCCCGGTGCCGCGGACGAAGTTGCCGGTGACCGTCAGGTCGTTCCCGGTGTCGGCGCCCAGCGACACGTTGTTGACGTTGATCCCGTCCGCCCAGATCGACGTCAGCCTGCTGTTGCGCACCGTCCCGCCGGTGCCGGAGGCCCAGAAGCCGGACATGGTGTGCTGGGTCCAGATGCCGTCGGCCAGCCAGCCGGTACCGGTGGTGTCCATCGCGCCGCCGTCCCCGCCGACGGTGCTGCGGCTGACGGCGTTGGCGTCGATGTGGAAGTTCCGTACGGTGCAGGAGGTCAGGTCGAACAGGGCTGCCAGCGGTGTGCTGTTGGGGACCGGCACGTCACGGTAGACCGTGCTGTACCAGAGCCCCGCGCCCGCGATGGTGATCCCCTGCGCGTGCAGTCCCTCGGTGCCCTTCACGTAGAAGGTGCCCTGGGGGATCCACAGGATCCTGCCCTGCTGCTGGGCCTGGTCGATGCAGTTCTGGATGGCGGCCCGGCTGTCCACCGACCGGCTGTCGGCGGCGCCGTTGGTCGGGCTGTCGTCCGCCACCGCACCGCAGCTCGTGATCGAGATCGAGTCCGCCGGCTGCGTCAGCGGCGCCGGCGGCTGCTCCACGTCGACCGAGTCCACGTCGTAGAAGGACGCGCCGTTGTCGGAGTCCTTCCGCAGCGAGAACGTGGCGCCCGCCGGGATCGGGGACCCGGTGACGAAGGTGTGCGACTCGTCCCAGAAGACCCTCGGGTCACCGTCGGCCGGGTTCTGGTTGTCGCTCGTGTTGTAGTTGCCGTTGCCCTCGTACACCCAGCTCTGGCGCGAGTTGAGGTTCAGCGCCTGCCGGAACACCCCGTTGACGTACAGGTTCAGTGTTCCGGTGATACCGCCGCCGGCCGCCGAATCCGGGACACTGGCGCGGACGTCGAGGAAGGAGATCGGCTGCCCGGTGGTGTTCGTCCACTGCACCGACTGGCCCGTGCCGTCCAGGTGGACGTAGGAGTGGCCCGACGCCTCCAGGGCGGCGCTCGAGTACTGCGACGTCGGCGCCGAGGTCAGCGACCGGACGGCCGCACCTCCGCCCGGTGTTCCCGACTCGGCCTCGTAGACCGAGAACGGCGTCGCCGCACCCACCGCCGCGCTCCTCGCCACCGCCACCGCCTGCGCCTGCGCCTGCGCCTGCGAGTGCGAGTGCGAGTGCGAGTGCGAGTGCGCCGGAGAGTGCGCCTGAGCCTGCTGTGTGGCGGCGGCCGGCAAGGCGGACACGCACATCGCGCCGACCGCGGCGACGGCGGCCGCCGCCAGTCGCCGGGGTCTGAAGATCGTCAGCATGTGATGCTCCTTCGGGGAATGGGGGCAAAACCGGCGCCCCGACCGTACGGAGCACCCATTCATCCCGCTAGATTCCGACGAAGTAAAGAATGAATCACGCAGATCTTCGCAAGTTCCTTACTCGGTGCCCGCAAATCCCGGATGCCGTAGTCGTCGGAGGAATAGGCGGCGCCGGCCGCGGCCTTGAAGAACCGAGACCGAAAGATCGTCCGCCCGGGCGTGATCCGGTGCCCTGGGGTTCGCCGTACGCCCGGTGATCTGCTATTCAGGGGCGCCCGCTCATATGACCGCCGCGGACTCGGATCGATGCCATTTCACACAGGAGGACTGCTTCATGAACGACCGGCCCTTGACGCTCATGGCGGTACACGCCCACCCCGACGACGAGGCCACCGGAACGGGCGGCGTCCTCGCGCGGTACGCGGCGGAGGGCATGCGCACGGTGCTCGTGACGTGTACCGACGGCGCTTGCGGTGACGGACCGGGAGGCGTCAAGCCCGGCGATCCCGGGCACGATCCGGCAGCCGTGGCCCTGATGCGGCGCCAGGAACTGCAGGCGAGCTGCGACATCCTGAAGATCAGCCACCTGGAGATGTTGGACTACGCCGACTCCGGGATGATGGGCTGGCCGGCCAACGACGCCCCCGGATCCTTCTGGCGGACGCCCGTGGAGGAGGGCGCTGCCCGGCTCGCGGAACTCATGCGGCGCTACCGGCCCGATGTGGTCGTCACCTATGACGAGAACGGCTTCTACGGCCACCCCGACCACATCCAGGCCAACCGCATCACGATGGCCGCGCTGGCGATGACCGAGCCGACCGCGAAGGTGTACTGGACGACGGCACCCCGCTCGATGATGCAGCGCTTCGGGGAGGCCATGCGCGAGTTCGATGCGGACATGCCCGAGCCGGATCCCGCCGAGGCAGCCGCGATCGCGGAGATCGGACTCCCCGACGAGGAGATCACCACCTGGGTGGACACCACCGCGTTCGGCGGCCAGAAGTTCGACGCGCTCGCCGCGCACGCCAGCCAGGGCGAGAACATCTTCTTCCTCAGGATGGGCCGGGAGAGGTTCACCGAGCTGATGGGCGTCGAGACCTTCGTACGCGTCCGGGACACCACCGGAGCGCCCGTGCCCGAGAACGACCTCTTCGCCGGACTGCGCTGATCCGTCCGTCCACCGGGGCCGGCAGCAGGTGTGGGATCAGCCTTCGTCCTCCCGCGCCACGCGCTCCAGCCGGCTCCGGTGGCCCTCCCACCACTGCTTGTCCCCGGGGGGCAGGTTCTCCTTGCCGGACAGGTATCCGACGGATCCGTCGATGAGCTCTCGCACGATGTCCGCGTGGCCGGCGTGCCGCTGGGTGTCGGAGATCACGCGCACCAGGATGTGGTGCAAGGTCACCTCCCGGCGTTCCTCCGGCCACCACGGGACGTGACCGGTGGCGTCGAGCGCGAGCGTCGCGATCGTGCTGTCGGAGTGCTCCCACGCCTGGCGGTACAGCCCGACGATCTGTTCCCGTGATTCGTCCGCACCGGCCCACATGTCCGAATTGGGCTCCGACTCCTCGGTGTACCACCAGGAAGGCGGCGGTTGCGCCTCGAAGAACGGCCTCCCGAAGGTGTCGCCGAAGTACGCGAGCTCCACGCCGGCGACATGCTTGACCAGCCCCAGCAGGTTCGTGCCCGTGGGGGTCAGCGGACGGCGGACGTCGTACTCCGACAGGCCGTCGAGCTTCCACACCAGGGCGTCCCGCGCCTCTTGCAAGTACCGGAGAAGGTCCGCTTTCGGATTCGGTTCGATCATGCCGGGCAGTTTCCCACCCGGCACCGACAACCGGTCGCGCTGCGGGCCGATCCCGGACTCCGGCCGGGCACGCAGCATGAGGTCGAAGCGGAAGAGGCACCTGAAGTCCGCACCGCGGGAACGCCGCCGTGTCGGCTGATACGACGTACAGGCCCAGGTCAGCGGCGTAAGGAGTGGTGGTAGCCCCCGGAAGGTCGTGAGGCCGTCCCCCTGCGGATCCGGTGGCTGGCCAGCTGTCGACCCCGTGCCGCCATGCCCAGACTCGGCGGCATGACCTTCTCCATCGACGACCCGGTCGCGGCCGCAACGCCCGCCGCCCCCGCACAGTCCGCCACCCCCGCACAGCCCACCGCCCCCGCACGGTCCTCCGCCCCCGCCCAGCTCTCCGGCCCCGGCAGCGATTTCGCCGGACTCTCCCGACGCGTCGGCGCGGCAGGCCTGCTGGACCGGCGCCCGGGCTACTACACCGTGCGGCTCGTCCTGGTGATCGCGGCCCTGCTGGGTGGCGGGGCGGCCTTCTTCGCGCTCGGTGACACCTGGTGGCAGCTGGCCGTCGCCGCCGCCATGGCCTTCGTCTTCGGCCAAGTGGCGCTCGTGGCACACGATCTGGCGCACCGGCAGGTCTTCCGCCGGCGCCGGCCGAGCGAGACATGGGGCCGTCTCTTCGGCAACCTCGGCATCGGCATGAGCTACGGGTGGTGGATGAACAAGCACACCCGTCACCACGCCAACCCCAACCACGAGGAGCTCGACCCCGACGTCGCCCCGGACCTCCTGGTGTGGTCCACCGACCAGGCGCGCGACAGCAGCGGCCTGGCCCGGGTCATCGGCGGCCACCAGGCTTTCCTGTTCTTCCCGCTGCTGACGCTGGAGGGTTTCAACCTGCATGTGTCGAGCCTGCGTGCGCTGCGCTCGCCGTCGATGAAGAACCGGGAGCTGGAGGGCACGCTGCTCCTCCTGCACCTGGCGGCCTATCTGTCCGCACTGTTCCTGGTGCTCTCTCCCGGCAAGGCGGTGGCGTTCCTCGCGGTGCATCAGTGTCTCTTCGGTGTCTATCTCGGCTGTACGTTCGCCCCCAACCACAAGGGCATGCCCACCTTCACCGGTGACGAGCGGCCGGACTTCCTGCGGCGTCAGGTGCTCACCTCCCGCAACGTGCGGGGCGGTTGGTTCACGGACCTGATGCTCGGCGGGCTCAACTACCAGATCGAACACCACCTGTTCCCGAGCATGCCCACACCCCATCTGCGACGCGCCCAGGTGATCGTGCGGGAGTACTGCGCGGAGATCGGTGTGCCGTACCACGAGACCGGGCTGCTGCGGTCCTACCGCGAGGCCCTCACACACCTGCACCGGGTGGGTGAGCCCATCAGGCGGCAGCGCAGGGCGTCCTGACGACGCGCCGAGCACGTGACACGCCTCGCGCAGGACTCGTTCAGCGCGGCGTGTTCAGCTCGCCGTGTTCACCGGTCTGCTTCCTCGTGATCGGTGACGAGCACGACACCGCCGCGGACCCCGCCCTTCGCCAGCAGGGTGTGTGCCTCCGCGACCCGCTCGAACGGGAACGTCCTGGCGACTCGCAGGTTCAGCAGACCGCTTTCGACCAGGCGAGCCGGCTCGGTGAGTTCGGCACCGTCCGCCCGCGCCTGCACCAGGCCGACCCTGACACCGCGCTCCGAGGGCGGTGTGCCCGGCGGGCGTCCTTCCGCCGGATCGCCGAGGTGGCCGAGGTCTCCGAGCAGACCGTGGCCCGCCGCTATCGCGCCCTGGTCGCCGACGGAACTGTCCGCGTGCGCGGCCTGCCCAGCCACACTCTGCTCGGCGATCAGACCTGGTTCGTCCGGGTCCGGTGCCGGCCCGACGCCACCGACGCCCTGGCGGATGCTCTGGCCGCCCGCGACGACACCGCCTACGTCAGCGTCACCTCCGGCGGCTCCGAGATCGTGTGCCAGACCCACACCGGCCCACGCCACCAGCAGGGATCGGTTCTGCACCGCCTGCCACGCACCGCGAAGGTCCTGGGCTTCGACGCCTGTGCGGTCATGCACATGTACCTGGGCAGCGGCTCCAAATGGCTCGCCTTCGACGATCCGCTCACCGACGACCAGCTGGCCCTGCTCCACACCTCCGGCCAGCAGCAGCGCGCCACCATCGGCGGAGCGGTCCAGGACGCCCGGAGCGCGGGAGTACCGCACGAGCAGGACGAGCCGCTGCTGGCCGAACTCGCTCTCGACGGCCGCGCCGGAGTGGTCGAACTCGCCCGCGCCTGCGGCTGGTCCAAGTCCCGGGTCTCCGCGCGCCTGGAGGAACTCCTCGCGGCGGGGGCCCTGCGCATCGCCGTGGACCTGGCCTACCCGCGCTTCGGCTTCCACAGCCCCGCCTACCTGTGGCTCACCGTCGCCCCCGGCCGCCTGAACGCCACCGGCGAAGTCCTCTCCGCCTACCCGGAGACCACCTTCGCCGCGGCGGTCACCGGATCCGCCGACCTCCTGGTGACCGTCACCTGCCGCACCATGGACGACCTCTACTCCTACGTCACCACCAAGGTCGGCGCCCTCGACGCCGTGCGCCAGGTCGACGTCGTTCCCGTCCTGCGCCGCGTCAAGCAGGCGGGCACCCGACTCCACGACGGCCACCTCGCTCCGGCCTGACCGATGTCCAGCAGGGCCCACCGGGCGCGAGACGGTCTGTTTCAGCACGCCCTTCGGTCGGCGGGCTTCTCGATCTCGGTGGTCACCCGTGCCGCTCGGAAGAGGACGGGGAGCCAGAGGAGACATGCCAGCAGCGGGACCGCGGCGTAGGTGGCCATGCCCGCACTGGAGCCCAACCCGTCCATGAGCGCGCCGAGGACGAGATAGCCGATGCCGATGAGCACCGACTCCACGAATGCGATCATCGACAGCAGGCTCGCCCGGTGGCGCGACGGCACGGCCTCGTTGAACACGTTGTCCACGAGCACGGCGGTGATCTCGGGAATCCCGACCAGGGCCAGGAACGCGGCGACGGTGACCCGGACAAGGCCGAGGCCGCTCAGGCCGAGTGCCGCGGCGAGCGTCAGGAGGGACACCGGGACCATGACCCGGTACCCGATGCGCCGGTCCGCGCCGTCCGACAGCAAGGGAGTGAGCCCGCCGACGAAGAATCCCGCCGCTATGACCACGCTGACCAATGCGGTGCCCGCTCCCTGATCGGAGAGGGTCTTCTGCGTGAAAATGATGTACGGCGTCAAAGTCGCGTGCATCAGTCCGGACACCACGACAAGCGTCACGAGCGCCGGCGTGGCGACCCGAAGCATCGCCCGCCATGCCGTGACATCGCCGTGCTCCTCCTTGGCTCCGTCCTGCTCGTCCACCGCGTCCGCGCCGCGGATCTCGGGCACCCCTGACATCAGCACCACCACGGCCAGGACCAGGCACGCCGCCGAACCGACGTAGACGAATCCCCAGGAAATCCGCTGCAGTTGGCCGCCGAGGACGATGGCGACTCCCGAGGTGACCGTCCCGAACATGGTGAACCGGGACTTGATCCTGACGTAGCCGGCCGTTGCACCACGACGCACGAGCAGGTCGTACAGCAGGGCGGTGTCCGAACCGGACGCACATGCCATGCCCACGCCCTGCCCGATGAACAGCGCCAGGAACACCCAGTAGTTGGCGAAAGCCACCTGACCGAGCAGACATGCAGCTATCAGCATCTGGCCGATCACGATGCTCGCACGCCTGCCGATTCGGTCGGCGATGACTCCCGTCGGCAACTCCGCAAGTCCGCTGACCAGGTAGAGCAGTGTCTGCAGGAGGGCCACCTGCCCGGCGGAGAAGCCGCGCTGATACAGGAAGAGGACGAATACGCCGCGCTGGAACAGCGAGTTGGCGAGCACGGCGTAGACGTAGAAGGGGCGCGTGACACTTCGTGCTGCATCGTCGACTGCAGCCGACCCGCCAAGGGCCTCCGTGGTGCCGGTCATGCTGCGGGCTCCCCCTGTGAACCGCTTGATCCGGAACGGGTGGGGCAGGTGGCCCCGATCGTCGAGAGACGTGAAGCCCCTGGCAGGACGGCCATCACCGCAAGATCGTCCGCTGCACCAGAGGCTTCGGGTTGGTCACCCATGCTGCCACGCTCGATGTCCCGCGCCACAGCGTGGTGCACCTCTCCCGGCTGCTTGCCGCGCATCGCCGTCGCCTGGGCACCCCGCGGGGCCCGCGCGCACCGGGCACGTCCCGGCAGCCGGTCCTCGTGCTGCGCTGGTTCCGTGAGCGGAACAAGCCCTCGACACCGACACCCTCGCCCCGGCCACCGCGTGACAGCACACCAAGAACTCAGCCGAGCGGCTTCGCCGCCCGGCTGCTGCCGCCTGCCCGCCTGAGCCTCGATTTTCCGTTCAGCGCCATCAGAATCCCGTGTCGTACGGTCCGATGTCGCGGTCGCCCACCGTCCGCAACGGATCTCACCGAACCCGGCGGTGCCGCCGGTACGGCCGAAGGATCTGAACCAGTACCGGGAATCAGGCCGCGACGAGCTCCTGCTCGCGGTCCGGCGTCTTGACCTTGGGCTTCCTGTTGGGCAGCGAGAGCCGGAAGACCTTGCGCCATGCGGAGAACACCTGCTTGGGCAGCGGCCCGGTGACGTACTCCAGCTCGTACTTCTCGAACAGCGCGCGCACCTTCACCGCGACCTCGGCGTACCGGTTGCTCGGCAGGTCCGGGAACAGGTGGTGCTCGATCTGGTGCGACAGGTTGCCGGTCATGAAGTGCATGGCCCTGCTGCCGCTGATGTTCGCCGAGCCCATCATCTGGCGCAGGTACCACTGGCCGCGCGTCTCGCCCTTGATCGACCGGCGCTCGAAGACCTGCACGCCCTCGGGGAAGTGCCCGCACATGATCACCGAGTGGGACCAGATGTTGCGGACCAGGTTCGCGGTGAACGTGGCGGCGAGCGTGGTGAGGAACGACGGGCCCGACAGCAGCGGGTGGATCACGTAGTCCTTGAGCACCTGCTTGCGGATCTTGCGGCCCACGGCCCTGGCCCGCGCGCGGAACTCCGGGTTGTTGCGGCGGCGCTTGCGCAGGTTCTTGCCGAGCTCCAGGTCGTACGCTGCGATGCCGTACTCGAAGAAGCAGGCGTTGAGGAAGTTCCACAGCGGCTGGCCGAGGTGGAACGGGTGCCACTTCTGGTCCTCGTCGACGCGCATGATGCCGTAGCCGAGGTCGTTGTCCTTGCCGATCACGTTGGTGTACGTGTGGTGCAGCTCGTTGTGCGAGTGCTTCCACTGGTCGGCCGGCGAGACGTGGTCCCACTCCCAGGTGGTGGAGTGGATCTTCGGGTCGCGCATCCAGTCCCACTGGCCGTGCAGGATGTTGTGCCCGATCTCCATGTTGTCCATGATCTTCGCCACGGACAGTCCGGCGGTGCCGAGCAGCCACGCGGGCGGGAAGAACGAGAACAACAGCACGCCCCTGCTGGCCAGTTCGAGCTTGCGCTGCGCCGAGACGACCTTGCGGATGTAGGCGGCGTCCTTCTCGCCGCGGTCGGCGATCACCTCGTCGCGGATCGCGTCCAGCTCGCGGCCGAGCTCCTCGATCTGGTCCGCGGTCAGGTGGGCGGTGGGGTCGATGGCGGTCAAGGTGCTCCTACCGTTCGATGTCGCAGGGGCCCGCGGCGGCGGACACGCAGGTCTGGATGAGGACGCCCGGCTCGGCCTCGGTGATCTCGCCGGTGCGCAGGTCGCGGACGGCGCCCGCCTTGAGCGGTGTGACGCAGCCGAAGCAGATGCCCATGCGGCACCCGGAGGGCATGAGCACGCCGGCCTCCTCGCCGATGTCCAGCAACGGCGTGGCGCCGTCCGCGTCGACGGTCTTGCCGGTGGCGCTGAACGTGACCTCGCCGCCGTCGCCGGTGACAACAATGCCGGGGCGGAAGCGTTCGGTGTGCAGGCGCTCTTGTACGCCGTGCTCGGTCCAGTGCTCCTCGGCGGCGTCGAGCAGGCCCGCGGGCCCGCAGGCCCAGGTCTCGCGCTCGGCCCAGTCGGGCACGAGTTCGTCGAGACGGGCGATGTCGAGCATGCCGTCCGTGTCGGTGTGCACCTCGGTGAGCCGCAGCTTCTTGTCCGCTACCAGGTCGTGCAGTTCCTTGCGGAAGATCACGTCTCGCGGCTGTGGCGCGCAGTGGACCATGACGACGTCGTCGAACTCGGTGTCGCGCAGCATGCCCATCACGGGCGTGATGCCGCTGCCGGCCGTCAGGTAGAGCACCTTGGCCGGCCTGGCCTGCGGCAGCACGAAGTCACCGGTCGCCTGGTCGAGCTGGATCAGCGTGCCCGGTCTCGCCCTGCGGACCAGGTGGTTGCTGACCTTGCCGTCCGGGATCGCCTTCACGGTGATGGTGACGCGGCCGTCCTGGCGCTTTGCCGGAGAAGTGAGCGAGTACGCACGCCACAGGCGCACCCCGTCGACGTCGACCCCGATCCGCACGTACTGACCGGCCGTGTGGCCGCGCCAGCCCCGTCCCGGCCTGATCACGATGGTCGCGGCGTCACCCGTCTCGGGGTGCACGGCCTCGATGCGCCCTCGCAGGTCAGCGCCCGCGCGCAGCGGGCTGACCAGGTCGAGGTAGTCCGACGGCAGCAGCGGCGTCGTGACCATCTCCAGCAGTTTCCACGCCCTGCTGCGGAGGGCTGTACTCGTCATGGCTCCAGCTTGCTGTGCCTCAGGGCGTAAGGTCCTAACCGCAGGACGTAAATCTGGACGGCAGAATTGTTCGCAGGGAATAAAAAGTGAACCATGTGATCCGGAGGGCCAGCGAACTGGCCCTGGATGAGACGACGGTCACCGTCCTTCGGGCTGGGCTGAAGACCACCGCCGACGAGGTCGTCCAGGCGATCATCGACGAGGTCCCTCCCTATGCCAACGCCCTTACGGGCCACATGGGCGCCACCATCCGCCGAGCCGTCCGCACCGCCCTGGGGCACTACCTGGACCTCGCGAGCGGGAACGCCACCGGCGGCGACGGCGGTGACGCGGCCTACGAGCTCGGCCGCGGCGAGGTGCGCGACGGCCGTTCGATGGACGCCCTGCTCAGCGCCTACCGCGTCGGTGCCCGCGTGGCCTGGCGATGCCTGGCAGCGGGTGCCGTACCCGCAGGTCTGCCCGCCGCCGAGGTCGCCAAGTTCGCCGAGCTGACCTTCGCCTACATCGACGAGCTCTCCGCCGCGAGCGCCGCGGGCCACGCCGACGAACTGGCCGCCCGGGGCAGGGATCACGAGCGTCACCTGGAGCAGCTGGCCGGCGACCTCCTCGCCGGCGCGAGCCCGGACGTGCTGTTGGTCTCTGCTCAACGGGCCGGGTGGCAGCCTCCGGTTTCGCTGACCGCGGTCCTGCTGCCCGCCGCCCAGGCCCGGCCCGCCTACCGCGCGTTCGACCCGAGCACCCTCGTCCTCGACGATCTGCCGGACGCCACCGGTGTGCTGCTCGTCCCCGATGCCGACCGGTCACATCTCTTGCGGCAGCTGACCGACCGCACCGCCGTGGTCGGCCCGGCCCGGCCATGGACTCGTGCGTCCGCCTCGTACGCACGAGCCGTACGCGCGCGCTCCCTCTCCTCTGATATTCGCGACACCGAGGACCACCTGCCCGAGCTGGTGCTGAGCGCCGACATGGACGCGTTCGCAGACCTGCGGGCCCGAGCCCTCGCACCGTTGCGGACCTTGCCTGTCGCGACCGCACGGCGGCTGGAGGAGACCTTGCGGGAGTGGCTGCTGCACCAGGGCAGGCGGGACGAGGTGGCGGCGGCGTTGTTCGTCCATCCCCAGACGGTCCGGTACCGGATGTCGCAGCTGCGGGAGCTGTTTCCGGATCTCGCATCGCCACACCGGGTCCTTGAACTGACGCTGGCGGTCGGTCTTGGGGCCGGCTGACGCGCTCATCGAGCATCTGGTCGGTGATCTGGGCCGCTGCGCCCTGGAAGACGGCTTTCATGTCGCCGTGGAGGGCGCTGTCCTGGCACGAGCTGAGCCACGGGCGCGCGGCGGGCTGCAGCTGGGCGACCGGCGGGGCGGCCACGCCGGGTCACCAGGGGCGAGGGGCCGGGCCGGCCTGGCACACCGCGCGAGGGATGATGGGGATGGAATGACGGAACGTGAGGTCAGGAGCTTCCATGACGAAGCGGGTTCACCGACCGCGTGAGGACGCGGAGTTCAATTTCATCCTCAGGATGAGCGGACTTCCGGTCTTCGCATACTTCACCGGGACGTGGCCCAAGGCAATCGAGCCCTGCCGGGTGATGGACCTCGTCGTGGATGGCATCGCCGACGAGTACACGGGCCGCCTGACGGCCGTCCGCGCCGACATCACGCGTTGTCCGGCCGCAACCGAGCGATACGGGATCACCGGAGCCCCGTCCTACGTCCTGCTGAAGGACGGAGAGGCGGTGGCGCACGGCACGGGGCCCATGACCATCGCCGAGGTACGGAAGTTCCTGGACGGCCACCTCTGAGCGGCCGCTGCGGCACGTGGCCGCGACGACACCGGCCCAGGCAGAGAGGACCGCCATCAGCTGACCGAAGCCCACCGAACCGCTGACGAAGGGGGAAAGCCAGGCCGCGGGCGCCGCAACGACGAACACCCGCCACGGCCTGGAGCCGCAAGCGGGTGCCAATGTCCCCTGCCCCGAAACAGGGCACCGTGGGGCAACTCTGTCATCTGTGTCCGAGGGGCGAGTTGACCACTGCCGATACGGTCGTGATCGGGCAAGGACACCTCGTGGTGCAAGGTCCGCGGTGTGCTCCTCCCAGCGTCTCCTCGTGAGAACCACTACCCACGCGAACTGCTCGCCAACTGCTCGGAGAAGCCCCTGGCCGCCTGGCCGGCACGGTGATCAAGATGTCGGGCAAGGCCTCACCGACGGTGGACGCTGACGGCATAGCCGCCGCCGTCGTAAGGGACGGCGTCCCAGGTGGCGAAGCGGTCCACGAGGCTGAGGCCGACCGCGGCGCAACATTCGTCATACTCCGCCAGCGTGATGCCTGGCGGCACCGGCAGATGGGCTTCGTCCAGGCCGAAGCCGGCGACCATCAGACCACCCGGGCGCAGGACTGCGGCCAGGCGCTCGACCACCGTGGCCTCGGTGCCGGCCGCGAGCAACGGGAAAACGTTGCCTGCGGCGACCACGAGATCGAAGTCCGCCGCGATGCCGAGCAGATCCGACTCGAACTCAGCCAGATCGACCTGGAACCAGGGCAGTTCCGGCGCCCGCTTCTGCGCCACTGCCAGCATCGACGCATCAAGATCCACCCCGACACAGTCGTACCCGAGCTCCGCAAGCCGGATCATGACCCGTCCGGTACCGCACCCGGCGTCGAGCACCCGCGCTCCGGCCGGCATGAGCGCTGCGCAGAACCGCGCCTCACCGTGCACATCCTTCCCGCCACGGGCCAGAGCCGCGAACCGCGCAGCATAGTCCTGTCCGGATGTCCCTCCGGTCAACTCCTGCCAACGGCTCATGACGCCCACTCTAAGCCGTCCGTGTGCCACTCGAAGACGGGGCCGGGTCCGCGGCGCTGCAGGCCGTCACGGAAAAGGGCGCAAAGGCCGGCAACCGTCGGCGCGACGACGTCACCGGCACAACCGACACCCGGACAGGCGGCGGGCGATGGCGGACGTCTTCCCGGAAACCCTGCTGCCCCGGCGATCGGGCTGTTCGGATGTCCGGGCAAGCGGCGGTGCACGAGACCCGGGGGCCGACGTCGTGGCCTCGGCCTTCATCGCGGGCAACGGACTCGCCGGCCCCCATCCATCCGCAACCAATACTTGCGCGTAAGCGCCTGACGACCTAGGCTGACATGCAACCAAAGGTTGCGAAAGGGTTGGCATGGAGTACGGCAGTATCGAGCGCGACATCCACGTCGATGCATCACCCGATCTGGTCTTCGAGGTCATCAGCCGACCGGAGCACATGCGAGAGTGGTGGCCGGACGACGCCCGGTTCAAGCCCGTCGAAGGGGCGCCCGGTGAGCTCTTCTGGCGTGACGAGGCGACCGGGGAGACGATGACCGTCGCGCTCACCGTCGTCGAGGTCGACCCGCCGTCGCGGTTCTCGTTCCGGTGGTGCTATTCCGAAACCGATCGCGGCGGGGACTCGCTGCTGGTCACCTTCGACCTGGAGCCGACGGAGCGAGGGACCCGGGTGCGGATGACAGAGACCGGGTTCCGCGAGATGGGCTGGGAGATCGCCGTCCTCGAGGAGCAGTACCGCGAGCACGCGAGCGCCTGGGACCACTACATCCCCCAGCTGGGCGCGTACATCGCGCGGCTGGAGTCGACCCCATGAGCGCGCCGGTCGACGACGAGCTGTGGTCGGCGATCGGCGACCCGACCCGGCGCACCCTGATCGACCTGCTCCTCGCGTCCGGGCCCGGCACCGCCACCTCACTCAGCGCGGGCCTCCCCCTCACGCGGCAGGCCGTGTCGAAACACCTCGCCGTCCTCGACCGCGTCGGGCTGGTCCACGCCGAGCCGGCCGGTCGCGAGCGGCGCTACCACGTCGACGAGGCGCAGCTCGCCCGCGCGGCCGCGCAACTGGCTTCGGTCGGCGCCACCTGGGACGCCCGACTCCGCCGGATCAAACGCATCGCGGAGGCGATCGAACGCAGCCGCAACAACACCGAAGGAGAATGACCATGGTCGACATCCTGCATCGAATCGGCGCCGTCGCGTCGCTGGACGACGTCTATCGGGCCATCGCAACCCCCGAAGGCATCGCCGGCTGGTGGACGACCGACACCACCGGCAAGAGCGAGGTCGGCGGCCAACTGGCGTTCCGGTTCGGCGACCTCGGCGGCTTCGACATGGAGATCCTGGAGCTCGACCCCGTCGGCCGGGTGCGGTGGCGCGTCACGGACGGACCCGCGGAGTGGATCGGGACCGAGATCGACTGGAGCCTCAGCCGGCGCGACGAGTACACGATCGTCCTGTTCAAACACGAGGGCTGGCGCGAGCCGGTCGAGTTCATGCACCACTGCAGCACGAAGTGGGCGACCTTCCTGATGAGCCTCAAGGAGTTCGTGGAGACCGGACACGGCAGGCCGACACCCGATGACGTCCGTATCAGCGACTGGCACTAGTGCGTGTGCCGTTCAGAAACTCATCGCTGCTGCTCGGAGTAGGTCTGGTGCGCCACGATGGCCTCCTGGAACCCTGGCCGGATGTTCGTCTCACTGGTGTGCGGGGTGGCCCGGAAGCTGCTGTCGGTCCCGGCGGTGCTGGTGCGCCGGGGCGCGGCGAAGGATGCCGAGTTGCTGGTGCTGCAGCATGAGAACGCAGTGCTGCACAGGCAGCTCACGGGCCCGGTGCGGGCAGGCCACCGACCATGCGCGCGGTAGGGGCGTTGGCGGTGCGGCCGGCCCGGGAGAATCCGCGTTGGGGCTGTCGTCGGATCCAGGGCGAACCCGTTCGTCCGGGGCATCCGATCGGCACCACGACGGTGTGGGAGATCCTGACGGCTTCCGGCATCGACCCGGCCCCGCGTCGCAGCGGACCGACAAGGCGCGAGTTCCTGACCGCGCAGGCCGAGGGCATCATCGCCTGCGACGTCGTACACATCGACCTGATCGACCTGCGCCGCGTGTACGCATCGGTCTTCGTCGAGCACGGCGCGCGCCGACGGCACATTGCGGGGGTTGCTGCGCATCCGACCGGACCGTGGACGGTGCAGCAGGGAGGCTGGCTCACGCACGACTGCGTCACTCGGCCTGCGGGGCGCTCCTCAGGGTCGCAGGGCAGCGGCACCGGCCCGCATCATCGCGGACACCGTCGACCCTGCCCATTGCACGAGGTCACGCGGCAAGCCGACGTCGAGTGCGATGGTCACCCGCATGTATCGGGTGTGCAGCTGAGTGACTTTGACGGGACGTGGTACGACAGCGTCCGGTCCGCGCTGCAATGCGGCTCGGTAGGTGTCCTTCCGCTGATTCATGCCTTGTCCTGTCGCTTGATGAGTTCGCCCGCGAGGTCCATGTACGCCGAGGCTTTGACTTCCACCGGACTTCCGAATGACTGGGCGTACAGGTCGAGCCGCGGAATGTGCGTGGACAACACGTCGAATCCCCGCTCGGTAAGAGCTTCGCGGGCGTCGGCATCGGGACCGGTACGCGTTGCTTCGGCACGATTCGTTCGGTTCAGCAGAACGGCGGCGTGGGCCGGCTGGACGCGCAAGGACTGTACGTCGCCCATCTCCCCGCCGATGGGCGCCATGCGATCCAGCTCGATGGGAGCCGGCGTCACTGGCACGATCCATTCGCTTGCGTACCTCATGATGCTGCGGGCGATGTGCGCGTGGTCCTCCATCTGCGGAGCGTCGAATACGACGGCCTGGCGGTCGCCCAGGAAGTCGTTGACGCGCCGGTGCACATCACCCACCGGAAGAGCGACCACAGGAAACGGGAAGCCTCCTGCCAATTCGCTCCAGCGCAGCGCGGAGGAAGCGGGGTCGCTGTCGACCAGTAGCGGTGGGATACCCGACTCGTGAAGTGCGTGGGCCAACCAGACTGCGCTGGTCGTCTTTCCCACCCCGGGCTTCAGGTTCACAAAGGCGTAGCTCAGCAACACACGAGTCAACGTATGGTCGCGAGAGCTGCCCGACTGTCGACTCGGGACAAACAGTGCCGTCGTTCACCCTGCGGCTCCGGTGAATCACTCCTATGGGCCAGTACGGCAGTCGCAAGGCCCGAGGGGGATCGACAGTGAGTTGACAGCTCTCGCCGCGTCAGGAGCAACCACCCTGGTCTCGCTCATGGTCACCGACTCCTGGGTGCGCGCCCGCGACGTCGCCAGGCGGTTTCTTGTCCGCATCGGTTCAGACAGCACCGCGATTGCCGACTTGGACACCGACCGAACCCGACTGCTCGCCGACGACACCGCAGACAGCTCGCAAACGACCCTTGACATCACCGATGGCTGCCCCCTCGACGACACCGGTATCCCCAGTCCGTCCGCCGCCGCCGCCACCCGTAACCCGCACCGCAGCGGCCAGCGCTGGGTGCTGAACACGGTGCCGACCATCCTCCGCGAAAGTGCCGGTGAACACCCGTGCGAAAATCTCCAGGTCGGCGGCATCCCTACGCGGCGCGGCCGTCAGCAGGTGGCTGAAGTCCGCTTTCCCGTCGGGCTCGTACGAGACAGAGTCGCGCCGCGAAGTCACCGACCTCAGTCGGCGAGAGCGGAGCCCGGATCCCAACGGCTTTTCTGAACCAGCCTCGTGATCTGTTGTCCTACCTCGGGATCGGTGTAGGTGTGCCCGGTTTGTTGGACGCGGTTGGCCAGATCCTGGGCATGGAGGTCGACCACGGCCTCGATAAGTGCAGCCAAGTTGGCAGTTGCGGAGCGGCTTCTGAGGTGAGCGGTCATCAGCGTGCCGGCCGCGATGAACAATGCCGGCCACCACCAGGCCACCAGGACGAGGTAGAGGAGGCCCCAGGCGGTGATGCGGGCGGCGGTCGCGAAGGCGTCGCGCGCCGCTGACAGCTCATTCCGAGCGTCTTCGGAGAGGATCAACCAGAGAAGTGCCCAGGTGGAGTCGATGTCCAAGCCGTAGAACGCGGCCACACGCAGGCGAGTGACGCGAAGCCGATCGCCGATCCAGGTCGGGCGGTCGGCTTCCAGCAGGCAGATGCGATTGGCCTCGGCGATCGCCTCCGACAGTTCCGCCTGGGTTGCCGCCGCGTCCGCTCTGCTCTTGGCGGCGCGGGAGCGTGTGCGGCGGCGTGCTGCCAGCCAGCGGGCCGGCCTACGACGCCCCGGCATGGTCCACATCATCTCGACCAGGTGCCCCAGCGCGCCCGCGAGCAGCCCTGCGGCGATGGATCCCAGCAGTACTGCCACCACGATCAGCGCGGCGCCACCCACTGATCGGAGCGATCGCGAAGTCGACCACTCGGTGATCTGGCCGCTCAGCATCCCCAGGTTCCAGGCATTTCGGTGCCCGAGCGTCACGGCTACCGCAGCAGTCGCCAGATAGAGCAGGCCGGGAAGCGCCAGCAGAGACATCCATCTTTCGGCGAACTTCTTGCCTACCTCATCAAGAAACGCGTTCATCGCGCCAGCGGGAGGGCGACGAGCGCGGCCCCGTTCGCCCCTGTCGGCGGCGCGTGAATCGTGACCCATATCCGACGGATGAAAAGTGACCCCCACTGCGTCAGTTGATGTTGGTCATTCCCCGGTGTTGGCTGCG
>NZ_JBHXMA010000065.1:0-41821 GCF_042721035.1 Streptomyces sp. NPDC058464 | reverse complement strand
ACAGCCCTCACGAGCCGTTCCCCGGCGTCGGCGCCCGCCAGGGCGTCCAGCAGCCACGTCCCGCACTCCCCACGAGCCAGCGCCTCAAGATGGCCGGCCTCCAGATCGTCGGCCGCCGCCTTCAACAGCGTGGTCATCGCCCCGGCCTCCCCCGGCACCGCGAACCCGATCCGCACACCGGCTGGCCCGGGCACACCGTCCAGCATCTGCTGCCGCGTCAGCCGTTCCGGCCCCGCTAAGGAACCCGTCTTCGCCGTCCTCTTCGTCCTCTTCTTCTTCGCCATCCCGGGGATCTACCCGCCGAAGGTCCTGCGGATCCGGCGGATCAGGGACGGAGCAAGGAGACGGCCGTCAGGGCGGGCCCGGGCGGATCGAGCAGTACGCGGCCCTCCGGGCTCGGCGCGGACAGGTGGATGCGGTCATGAGGCCCGCCGGAAGACGGTGGCCGGTCCGATGACCTGGGCGCCGAACCGGGCTCGGACCTGGTCGATGGCGCTCTCCGCGACCAGGCGGGCCTCGCGGGAGGCATCGAAACTGAGCTGCTCCGCGGTCTGACCGGCCTCGGCCAGGTCCTCTGCCTTCAACACCAGTCCTGTCAGCCGGCCGCGCTGAAGAGCCGCCGCATCCATCAGCTGCTAGGCGAGCAGACGCAGATCATCCTCGTGCCCCGATGCCTCCGCCAGCCGCCGGGTCTTGTCCCAGCGACCGTCGCCGGCGAAGAAAAGCGTGAGGGTCAGCGCGCGGGCGGCCTGGCCGCGCCAGCGCAGCAGGTGCCCGAGGCGGACCACCAGCTCCAGCAGGGCGGCCCGGACTTCGGCGCCGTCCAGGACGTGCCGGTCGAAGCGGTGGCGGACGGTCGCGGAGGCGGGCAGCGCGCGGGGGACGACGGGGCGGAGGTCGATGCCGCGGGCCCGGTCGGCGACGAGCCCTCCGGCGCTGGCGCCCAGGAGGCGCTGGAGAGTGTAGGGCGGGAGCGCGGCGAGCGCGCCGACGTAGTGGATGCCGTACTTGCGCAGCAGGGCCGAATGCCGGGGGCCGATGCCGTGCAGGGCGTCCACGGGCAGCTGGGCGAGCCAGTCCACGGTGTGCGCGGGGGCGATGGCGCGGACGCCGCCGGAGCCGGTGATCTGGGCGGAGGCGGTGGCCGCGACCGTGATCGACTCTCCGATGCCCACGCGGACGTCGACGCCCAGACGGGCGACCGACCGTATGCGCACAAGCTCGCCGAGCCGCTGGGGATCGGCGCCGTGGTAACGCAGGGCACCCCTGAGCTTGCCATTTATGGTCCGGTGTCGAACGCGACTCGAACTTGATCAGAGCTTTCCCAGTTCAGCGGACGTGAAGACGGCCTTCGTCTGATCCTTTGCTTCGTCACAAGGCACAGGAACAGCACGAAGGCCATGGTTATGAGTTTGGTGCATGAGGGTGTCGTGCGGGATGCGTTCGCGGAAGTGTCACACTTCCGGTCGGAGCTGTACGCGTATCTGACCGCGCGAGGCGACGCGTTATTCGAGTTGGCAGACGCGCTGTTGTGCACCGATGGGCCGGTGCGGACGCTGGTCGCCCTCGCCCTCGCGCCTGAACACCGGCGTGGGCACGGTACTCTCTACGGCGGGCTCAACCAGGAACGGATCGATGTCGCCCGGCTGCGCCGAGCCCTGGCCGGGATGCCGTTGCCGAGGGCGGCGGACGGCCGGCTCGTACTGGCTGTGGATGTCTCGCCGTGGCTGCGGCCCGACGCCAACACCTGTGCTGACCGGGCCTTTTGCCACACATACGGCCGGAGCGAGGGCAAGCACCAGATGGTGCCCGGCTGGCCGTACTCGGTGGTGGCCGCGCTGGAGACCGAGCGAACGTCGTGGACGGCGGTGCTGGACGCGGTCCGCCTGGAGCCCGGCGCCGACGTTGCCGCGGTGACCACGGTCCAGATCCACGAGGTCGTCGAGCGGCTGGTGGCCGTCGGCCAGTGGCAGGAAGGCGACCCAGCGGTCCTGGTCGTGCTGGACGCCGGATATGACGCCCCGCGCATCGCCCACCTGCTGGCCGGGCTGCCCATTGAGATCCTCGGCCGCCTGCGTTCGGACCGCGTGATGCGCCGGCCGACACCGCCGCGGGTCTACGACCCCAAGGGCGGCCGGCCGCCCAAGCACGGCAGCGAGTTCGTCTTCGGCGACCCCACCACCTGGGGCGCCGAACAGGCCATGACGACCACGGACACCCGGCTCTACGGCAAGGCGACTGCGCAGACATAGGACCGGCTGCACCCGAGGCTGACCCGCCGGGCCGCGTGGCTCGCCCACGAGGGGCCGCTGCCCATCATCGAGGGCACCGTCATCCGCCTGGTCGTGGAGAAGCTGCCCAGCGGCGGAGCCAACAAGCCGGTCTGGCTGTGGTGGTCGGCCACCGGCGCCACCGAGACGGACGTCGATCGCTGCTGGCAGTCTTTCCTTCGTCGCTTCGACGTCGAGCACACGTTTCGCCTGTTCAAGCAGACGCTCGGGTGGACCAAGCCGCGGCTTCGCAGCTCGGAAGCGGCCGACCGGTGGACCTGGCTGGTGATCGCCGCCTATGCCCAGCTCCGGCTCGCCTGCCCACTGGCCACCGCAGGCCCTGGGAAAAGCCGGCCGAGCCAGACAAACTGACACCCGCCCGCGTCCGCAGGGGGTTCAGAAACCTGCACGCGAAGACCGGTTCCCCAGCCGGTGCACCAAAACCGTCCCGCCCCGGCCCAGGCCGGCCACCAGGTTCGAAGAACCGCCGACCGGCCACACGTTATGAGGTAGGACGAGTCCTCGCCACTGGCGAGGCATTCACCCGCCCGGCCCACCACAAGAAGGGCACGAAACCTCGGCGCACTGGATAGACAACGAGGTCAAAGGACACAAGGCGGGATCATCGTGTCGGCTCGTCATCTACCGCCGAGGCGTCCGTGAGATCCTTAGGTCCGTGGCTGGAGACTACGCGCAGCATCAAGGCGACTCGCAGGCGCAGGTGACGCTTGTTCGGGCCGAAGTCGAACGCGTACTTGTTGAAGCGGAGCGTCTCGAACGCAGTGCCCACCGCCGAGTGCGCTTTTGGTCCTACATCGACGTCGCGCTCGGCTTTCCCGCTGCGGTACTCGCCGGCATCTCCGGAGCTGCCGGGCTGGCGGTGCCGGATGCCCGTGTCACTGCGGCACTGCTGGCCCTCGTCTCCGCTGGATTCTCAGCAGGGGCGGGCTTCCTCCGCAGCGACGTAAGACGCGCCGTCAACCGACGCAGTCGGCTGGCATGGGCTGGGGTTGAAGCGGAAGCCCGCCTGCTTCTGGCACAGGAGACTCAGCTGGATCGCAAAGCTATCCAGGAAGCACTCCGGAACCTCTTCGACAGCCGGACGAGAGCCATCGCAACCCACACAGGGGATGCCTCAGGTGGGGCGCCCTCGTGATCCAGCAGTATGCAAGCGCCGATCATGTTCGAGGCTCGCTCGACGGCGGACGATAAACGACAAGCTTACCGGAGTTCGACGGCGTACGAGGCGCCGGGGAACTCCCATCCGTCGGTGCCTTCGCCGATGTCGGCGACGATGACGTCGTCGATGAAGTGGTCCTCGAGCTCGTCGTCGGTGAGTTCGCCGGCCAGCCACCGCTCCTCGATGGCGTCCCAGGTGCCGCGGCTGCCGTCGATCCGCAGCGGCGCTGCCCGCCGGGTACCGCGTTCGCGTTCGTCCTCGCCGGTCCTGACGACGCCGCTGATCTCGAACTGACCGCGCTTGACGTGGTCGGGGATCGGGTCCGCGGGGACGACCGCGGCGTTCTCGTAGGCGGTGTGGATGATGTCGCGGTAGCTGCGGCGGATGTTGTACTCGGGATCCGACAGCCAGTTGATCAGGGTCTGGGCCGTCACTCCGAGGCCGGCGTCCTCCAGGGCCTGGTAGCCGCGGCGGGTGCCGGTCAGCTGGGAGAGCTGGGCGTGCCAGTGCCGGGCGGTGTAGGAGGACAGCCGGTGGCGTGGGGTGACCTGGGATCGCAGGAGGGTGTTGAGTGCGGCGCCCAGGGAATTGCCGCGGCCGGTGGGCCCGGCCATCAGTCGTCGCCTTCGAGGATGATCTCGCCGGACTCGATGAACTTGCGCTTGACCTCACCGAAGGCCGTGCCGATCCGGTAGGTGTCGGGTGGCGTGCCGGGAGGGGTCCAGAAGATGCCCTGGTCGACGTTGCGCAGGCCGATGAGAACATAGCCTGCCTGGACGGCCTTGAAGGCCGTCGTCCAGTGCCGGACGGAGGCCTCAGCGACCATGCTCATGCGCCAGTCGGGCCGCCAGAACGGGGACTTCTGCTCGGGGCGCTTGGGCCACAGCAGACGCAGCGCGATCGACAGCCGCGTCTTGTACGCCTTGTACGGGGCGCCGCCTGCCTCGACGAGTTCGGCCCGGGCTTTGCGGGTCGCTTCGTAGAAGGGCTTGAACAGGGACTCGTTGGCCTTCCCGGTCCATGAGTCATGGATGTGCGGTGCGGCGTCGAGGTGGCCTTCGCGGGCGAGCCTTTCCAGCTGTTTGATGTGCGGGGTGGTGACCCACACTCGGCCGTGCTCGTCGGGCCGGTCGACGAGCCGTCCCAGCGGGTGTGGCATGTCCCTGCGCGTCCACTTCGGGATGTCGATGAGGTAGATGCCGGCCTGGGCCTTGTCGAACGCGTCGAGCGGGCCGGTGTGCAGCAGTTTGTTGGGGGCGAGGGGGACGGCCGAGCAGGCGGAGGGGTAGGAGCCGTTGCGGTCGATCAGGCACAGCAGACCCGCGCCGAAGGAGTCGGGTACGTCGATCTTGTCGCGGCGGACGGTCTTGCCGTTCGCCCTGGTGTAGGGGACGCGGGTGAGGGTGACGTCGGGGTGGATCCAGCGGGGCTCGCCGTCCATGTCTTCACTGATCAACGACCATGGGGTGCTGTCGCGGTCTTCGGTGCGGATGACGGGGATCGGGTGCATCTTCGAGCGGCCGACCGCGTCCTTGAGGATCCGCAGGGCTGGGAAGACCGCGCCCTCGGGTTCGTCCTGCTCATCTCCCGGTTCGAGCCGGTCCCGTTCGTCCTGCTCATCTTCTGCGTCGGGTTCATCTGCCGCGTCGGTCGAGGACCCGTGCCCGGCGGGAACCTCGGCGATGGCCGGGGCGTACTTGGCCCGGAATTGAGGGGTTCCCTCCCCACCGTTCGAGAATCCCGTCCCGCCCGTCCCTTCGCTGACCGGCTGTGGGAAGGCCTGCAGGGCCGCGGCCAGACGGCGGCCCTGGTCGGTGTCCGGCAGGGACACCGAGCGGGCTTCGTCGTCCAGGGCTGCCCTGACCTCCGCTACCGCCTTGTCGTCGCCGCTGAGCACCGCAGTACGCAGCGCGGCCAGGGTGTGGGTGAGGGAGGCGGGCAGCCCCCGCTCGGCACCCGAGGTGTAGGGAAGCGCGGCGTCCGCCAGTTCAACGGCGGCCGGGTCCGTCCCGCTGCCGTCGGGGGCGTCGGTGAAGCGGGCGTGGAGAAGGTCGGGCTGCAGGTGGACCGAGCCAAGGACGCCGAAGTCCCGCTCGGAGATGGTGACTTGGATGCGGGAGGGGTCCGCCGTCGGGGTGAGCGTCAGCAGGACGTCGGCGTCCAGGAGGCTCAGGAGCGCGGGGTCGCTGCTGTCCACCACGGCCAGGACAGGGACATGCAGCGAGCGGGCCAGCGCGGCCAGGACCTGGGAGGCAGCCGGAAGACGGTCACCGGACAGCGGCAGCCGGGCACTGTGGGCGGCCTGGAGCCGGTCCACGACCACGAGGGCCAGGTCCTCCATGTACGGGACGGTCTCCGCGATCGCCTCGGCCGTCAGGTCACTGCCGTCGTCGATCGACAGCGGCACCTGCCCCAGCTGCCGAGCGAACTCCTGCTCGGCAGCAGTGAGTCGCCCCTGCTTCAACCGCGGGTAGTCGCCGTTCGTCTCGGCCGACAAGATCCGCCGGAAGATGTCATCCCGGTTCGGCCCCGACGCCGCATACAGGACACGGCGCCCGTCCCCCAGCGCGGTCCTTCGCGCGGCGGCCAGCCCCAGAAGGCTCCCGCCGACACTCGGCGGGGCCGCCACCAGCGTCAGCCGGCCCGCCGGGAGCCGGCCCACCGCGTCATCCAGGGCGCGCAGCCCGAAGGCGGGGCCGGCCTCCGGGGCGGAGGTAAGCGCGGGGCCGATGGCATCGCCGAGCGTGGCGAGCCGGCGTGGCATGCCCACGGGATCCGAAGTGCTCACTGCGTCTCCTGTGTCCGCCGCACCCGCGGCCGCAGTCGGATCGGACGAGGGGAGGGGGCCGGCCGGCAGAAGTACCGCAACCGGCGTGGTGTTCCGTACCAGCACCTGCGGTTGACCCAGGGCCGCACGGACGACGAGGTCACCGAAGTCCTTCTGCGCCGCACTGAGAACGTAGGACGGAAGACCTTCGGCCTGACGGGCCGCCGGCAGCCGGTCGATCGGCGCCAACTCCACCATCACCAGGGCGCCATCATGACGCTTCTGAATCAGGGCCGTCTGCCCGTCGTCCTCTACCCGCTTCACCAGTGCGTAGAGATTGCTGCGAGCCACTGTCGCGTTCAGAGGTGCTCGATCATGTTCCGGCTCGCGCACTTACCCTCCCACACCCATCGAAACACACTACTATAGCAGAAAGTCACGCACTTTCTCAAAGGATCCATGCAGAATTGGCCTGCATCTCACTCACCTTAGGGGTGTTCATGTAGGGAATGGATGGCGACGCCGTCACGCCGGGCGCAGACGCGTGCCAAGCTGGGCTCGCTGGCGATGTCACCCGTGCTGGCGACCACGCGCGGGGCAGCAGCAAGCTCTCCCCCTGACCTGCTCGACAGTTGGAGCATGCGCCCCGCCCTCTCGCTCGCCACCGCCCTCACCGTCGCCCTCCTCGCCGCAGGGTGCGTCACCGTCCCCCACGAGCACCGGCCGGTCCGCCTCATGGTCCCGGCGACCGCGCGCACCCTCGCCCCCCCTCCAGGACCCGCCGCGCTCCGCTCTCGTCCTCACCGCTTCCACCCCGCAGAAGTCGGCGGAGACCAAGCACCGGTCCTCCCCCGCCCGAAAACACCGCCATACCGCCGACCGGCAGCCCGCCCGCCCCGGCAGCAGCATCCTGCACACCCGATCAAACCGGGCGCGTCCACTGCACACTGCACCGGCGGCCGTGCCGTACCCCGCTCACCTGCACCCCCGACACCACCGTCCGGCACTGCGCCCCGCACCTCGGCGGGCAGTGCCTCGCTCCGCCAGGACCTACAGCCTCCGCACCATCTGCGGCTGGTCCTCCCAGGCACCCGTCACCCCCTCCGTACAGCACCTCTGTGACAGCTACGTCCACTGACCCGTCGCCGCCTCGCTCTTGGGAGTGATCACCGGCAGGAGGCCGTGACTCCAGCCGGCCGGCAGGGGGTTTGCGGTACGGGCTCGCATCCGGTCCGCGGGCCTGCCAGGCGCATGACCACCACGTACCGAGACACCATGCGATCAGCAGTACGGGTACTCGCAGTAACCGCGGCCACGGCCGGCGCCCTCACCGCAGGCATGAACACCGCCGCCGCCTTCGGGGACGGCACCCCGGTCCTCCTGCACAACGCCGCGACCGACCAGTGCCTGGACGCGGAGAAGACGCATACGCCGAACGTGATGCGCCTGAAGCTGAGCTCGTGCAACCCGAAGTCGCTCTCGCAGCGGTTCCATTTCACCGAGAGCACGGTCCACTCCCACACCACGCCCGGCCTCTGCATCACCCAGGCCACTGCCGGCCTAGAGCTGCGACCGTGCAAGAGGGGCGCCGCCTCCCAGCAGTGCAAGCCGACCGAGCTCGGCGTACGACGGGCCACAGACCACATCGAGACCCCTCACAGCCACCGCTCGTGACAGGCCACCCGGAACGGATCGGTGCGCCTTGAGCCGACCACCCGCGACCGCGCCACGCAGGAGTTGCTGTACTACCCCGTTCGCTGACGTCCTCGCCGAGCCGACGCCGCCGCGCGTGAACGGCACCGCCAACAACGGTTGCCCGCGCTTCAGGCCGCCGCCGCACTCCTGGACACCGGCCTGCTGACCGGCGAACTCACCGACCTCGCCCTGTACTACCGGGCCAAGGCGTACAAGGACCTCGGCCGCACCGGCGCCGCCCTGGACGGCTACCGCCAGGTCGCCGAGGCCGACAGCCGGCTCGCCCCGCGCGGCCGCCGCGGCCTGGCCAACCTCGCCCGGATCTCCGGCGACTTCCCCACCGCCCTCGCCGCCGTCCCCACCCTCGGCTGGGAGGGCCGCCACCACCGCGTCCTGGGACACATCCGGTGGCCGCACGGCGACATGGACCGCACCCGCGCCGCCTTCGAGGACGCACGGGACGAAGCCGAACAGCACGACGCCCCGGGCGAACAGGCCATCGCCCAGACCCACATCGCGCTGGCCACCGCCTTCACCGACCCGGCCCGCGCCGACGACGAACTCGCCCTCGCCCACCAGCTCCTGGCCCGTCTCGATCAGCGCGCCACCACGCTCCTGGCCGACATCGCCGCCCTCGCACGCGACGCCGGCACCGACCACGACCTCCCCGGCCGCGCCACCGTGCTGCGCACCGAGATCACGGTCACCGGGCTCCCCTGGCTCACCCCGCTCCTGGAGACCGCCCTCGCCTTCCACCACGCCGTCCGCGGCGCCGACGACGACCTGGACGCCGTCATCGACCGCCTGCTCGAGGCAACCACCAGCGGCGACTTCGCCTACTACGTGCCCATCGCGGCCGCCATGGCCGACCGACCCCGGCCCGACGGACCCGCTATCCACTGGCTGGAAGGCGAACGCACGGTTCTCGCCCGCTGGCGGGCCCTGGTCACAGCCCGCCGAGGCCGCCTCGGATAACCAGCCGTGATGTCGCCGAAATTTGATCAGCTTGCCGACCGGCCGACAGACTCACGGTTCTCCAGCAGTCTGACCCGTTACGGAGCAGTATCGAAGTACCGATCAGCAGCGACCGGAGGGCCGCCAGCAACGGCGCGTGCGTGACATTCGTCAGCAACCTCCACGAACCTGCGTCGTATCGGGTCGGTTGAGAGCTCGGCCGAGACGCGCCACCCAGGACCGCCGTGCTCCCAGTGATCGCGTGCGATCTCCCCCCGGAAGTGGCCGTCGAACATATCCCGGAGCGCAGCCTCGCCTAGGTTGCCGAGCCTGAAGTCGGTCTCCCAGTTGGTGACGATGAGGTTGGTGAACAGGATCTGCTTCCTCCGGGTAGCCGCCATTGGCCTATGCGGTGGCTCCCAGCAGGGAAGGAGCGAGGGGTCGCCGAGCGCTAAGATGATCAGCTCTCGATGGGCATCTCGCCGCGCGGCTTCCTGAGCCATCTGAGTCTGTCGAGCCTGGTACCACAGCGACGCAGCCACTCCGGCCAGTGCAGCCGCAGAGAAGAGCACGGACAGCGCACCGTACGTCTGGCTGACGTTGCTCAGCCGCCCCCAGTCCAGACCGTCCGGGGCCATCCCGTTCAGAATGAACGGGGTCCCGAGGATGAGTCCCAGAGTGGACAGGACACTGGCGGCGACGACCATCGCTCGACTGCTCTGGGACGCCCTTCCCCGACGACTGAACACTCTTCCCCCCACGCCTTGTTGGCCAATCTGAACATGGTGACAACTGGCGGGCAGCCGAACAACGGAGGCGTGGTCGGTCTGTACATCGCTCAGGCCGCTGACGACCGAGACCAGTGGCGCCGCCGTCTTCAACGGCAGGCAGGGGACGGCAGGGCGTAGCGGCGGGATCATCCGGGATAGCGGATCAGGGCTTCCAGGTGCGCAGGATGGCGGCGATCTGCTCGACAGTGCAGCGCGGACTGTTCAGCTCGCGGGCCAGCCCGGAGAGCTGTTCACGGGTTGGGTTGACGGGGATGTTCGACGCTGCGAGGTACATGACGGCCACCGCGCAGGCGACGGTGAGGTTGGAGCGCTCCAGCCACCGGCACCGTCCCAGGGTGTCCACCAGGGCCGCGGTGCCTGCGTAGGGGCTGTCGTAGGCGGGGCGGTCGAAGAACTCGCCGCGGTGCCGGGCGACGGCTGCGAGTGGAACGCCGTAGTCGTCCGCGCTCGGATCGCGGTGACCGGCCCGTTCGGCGACTTCCAGGATCCAGGACTCGTCGACGTGCACGATCACGCCGCAGCCCCTGGGTGCACGTCGCCGGCCGGCTCGTCGAACTTGTCCGCCACCCAGTCGACGGCGTAGGTGCACTGGTCCGCCGGGACGGGCAGGGCTCACCTTGCCGAGGCATGCCCTGACGCCACCGTCACCTACGAGCAGGCCGAGTGACGCCCCCGGCCGCACCGTCCTCAGATTCGCCAGGAGCGGATACGGTCGGTCGCGTCGTATCCGTCGGCACGACCGGTGTCGATGTCACGGGCGAGGTCTATCAGCGCGCCGTACGGCGGGTTAAGGGCCTCGCCCGCCGCGTCCATGTACGCCGTGACGATCGCGGCGCCGTACAGGGCGTTGCGGGCGGGGAGGGGGCGCAGCCGGATGATGGCGTGCATCAGGGCCGCCGCGCGCCATGCGTTGTCGACGGCGACACCGACCTGCGGGGTGTTGACCCGGTGGCGGGCGACGGCGGCCACGAGATTGGAGAAGTCGTGGACCGAGGGCTGTTTGGGCAGCACCTCCGCCTGGCGCTCCAGCAGCCAGCGGATGTCGATGTGGAGCTCCATGGTCAGGCAGCAGCCTGACCGGAGGCGTCCAGCCGGGCCGGGGCATCGTCGGGGAATGCAGCGTCGAACGCGGCCGCGTTGTCGGCGACGAAGGAGCGGAAGACGTCCGCGGCGCCGTCCAGGCGGGGATCGCGGACCGCATTGCGCGCGGCCTCGGTGATGAGCGCGGTGACCGTAGTGCCCTCCGCTTCAGCACGCTCCTGCAACTGCGCGTGGAGCTCTTCTGGAACCCGGATCGTCACTGACTTCGACATGCTCCAACCGTACAGCAAGACGTACAGCGCGGGGACAGAAAGGGCGGAACCGAACCCGCGCTGAGAGCATGCCCGCAGCGAGTCCGCCCCTTGGCCGCCCCGCGCTCGGGTCAGGTTCGTACAAGCCGGCCCGCCGTGGCGCTCGTCCTTTCGGCCTCCAAGAACGCCGGACCACCGCCGTAGAGTTCTCGCTGTGACAGTTCACCGAATGCCTGCCGCAGAGGTTTCACTCTCAGTCGGTCTGGTGCGCCGTCTACTCAACGAACAGCACCCCGACCTGGCGGATCTGCCGGTCGAGGTGCTGGCGAACGGCTGGGACAACCTTGTGTGCCGGCTCGGCGAGGAGTTCCTCGTCCGCTTGCCTCGGCGTGCCATGGCCGCCGAGCTCCTCGCACACGAGCAGCGGTGGTTGCCGGAGTTGGCCGACCGCCTGCCGTTGCCCGTGCCGACGCCGGTGCGTGTCGGGCAGCCGACAGCTCGGTACCCGTGGTCCTGGAGCGTCGTGCCGTTTTTCGCGGGCCGGATCGCGGCGCGGTCGGAGCCCGACGACCCCTGTTCGGCCGCGGCGACGATCGGCGGATTTCTGGGTGCGCTGCACGCCCCGGCCGCTTCGGATGCGCCGGTCAACGCGGCTCGCGGGATTCCGCTGGCCGGACGCACCGAGGGCGTCATGACCGGGCTGGCACATGTCGCCCCGGACGATCGAGCAATCGCGCTGCAGATCTGGCAGCAGGCCGTCGCGGCGCCCGTCTGGGACGGGCCGCCGGTGTGGCTGCACGGAGACCTGCACCCGGCCAACATCCTGGTCGACCGCGGCCGGATCAGCGCCGTGATCGACTTCGGTGACATCACCTCCGGCGATCCTGCCACCGACCTGTCCGTGGCCTGGATGTTGTTCACCGCGCAGCAGCGCGCCGTACTTCGACAGGCGTACGGCCGCGCGGACGACGCGACTTGGGAACGGGCCCGCGGGTGGGCGCTTGCCCTGTCCTTGGTCTTCCTGTCGCACTCGGCGGACAACCCACTGATGCACGATATCGGCGAGCGCGCATTCCGTGCTGTGCTGGCGTAGCGGACGGCCTTCAGGGTTGATGCCGGCCCGGGACACGGGTCGGTCCAGGTGGAGTTGCGGACCGTGAACTTGAGAACGATCAGTCCCGGTTGGCCTCGCGGGAGGCGGGCTGTCCGCTCCTGCGGGAGGACCGGCGGGTGATGTATCGCGCTGGAACCCCGCTGCAGTCAGACGACGGGCAACTCACCAAGCCGACGGCCTCCATCGGCCTTGGCCGTCAAGAGCGAGGCCATCTCGGGGTCGGCCGTGGAAACCGGACCCGTCCAACCGGCCGGGACCGGTGCGTGTTCAAGCCGGACGTCGGTCCCGTACGTACACGCTGCGTCGAAGAGCGTCTGCAGCCTGGCCACGTTCGGCAGGTCGAGCGCGCCGCTCCAGGTGGTCCAGGTTCGGGTGCCACCGTCGTACGAAGCGCCGTCGGGGCGGCCGTCGGCGATCCACTCCATCGCCTCCATGAGCCCGTCGCGCTCGTCGATCGTCGACCTTCCGGTCTGCCCGGCCTTCTCGTCGCCGTCGGTCACGACGTGGACGATGCGGTGCCCGCCGGCGGGTGAGGCGTTCCACGGCCAGCAGCCGCGCTCCTGAGCTGGGAGCCCGTAGCCGTCGATGGCCTGCCCGGCGGTCGAGACCCGCTTGACGGTGATCAGGCGCAGCCGCGCACGCTTCAGAGCGAAATTGCTCTATCCGGAGGACACATGGGCCATGCTGAGCAGCCGGACTCCCACTCGCCCTTTTGGAGACCAGCGTGGAGCAGAGCGCCACTGGTGAACCCGTCGTCGAGCAGGAAGACACTCAGGTCCACGTCGGCCTCGACCTGCTGCCCGGCAGCTTCACCCTCACCCGGGACGGGGAGCACTTCGAGCCGTACCACGCGGTGGTGCAGTTCGCTGGTGTCCGCGAGAACCCGTGGGCAGCGCAGGAGGTGAAGTTCTCGGCGAAGGGGCCGGACGGCAGGCGCGTGGCCTTTACCGTGGACCTCCTGAACGACTCCTGGGGCGGTCCCGGGGAGGGTCTGCCCGAGGCGACCTGGAAAGTGGTGGCCCTCGCCGCGACGTCTGCCGGGGACGTCGGCATCACCTACACGACTCCCGGCCCTGCCTGAAGCCGCGGGCCCGCCGCACTCCTTGCTACGAGGGCGGTGTCCGCCGGCGCGTGCCGGGCCGCACCACCGCGATACGGGACCGCGCCGCGGGATGCCGACCGGAGCGGGGGCCTGAGGGCCGGCGAAGACCCCCAGCGGCCACCGGCCTCGCAATCGCCCCGACAATCACCCTCATGCCTGACTGGATGCCCTCCTGGGGCACGACCACGCTGATCTCGATCGTGACGTCCGTGCTCACCCTGATCGTCGCCGGGCGGTACGTCTCGCCCCTGCTGGAAGTCCGCAACCGCCGCTTCCAGACAAAGATGCAGACCCGCGAGAAGTTCTCGGCCAGCATGATGGACCTCCTGTCCGCGGTCACCCACCTGCTCGTCGCGCCCGTCGCCCCCGAGGCCAGCGACACGGTCCGGGCCGCGCTCAGGGAGGAACGCGCCCGCTGGCGCACCCAGGTCGACGAGGCGACCACGTACCTCACCGACCACGCCGTCCAGCTGCTCCTGGCGTACCAGGGCAACCAGATCCCGACCATGGCGGTGCGCTACTCCGCAGACATGTGCGGCGTCTGGATCTCGGACCGCAGCGAGGACCGGAAGCTGACCCTGCTCCGGGACGCGACCCAGCACTGCCACACGCTGTTCTTCGACAGCCCGCTGTACATGCTCAAGCGGGCCCGCGCCGCGCAGCAGCTGGAGCGGCTACTAAACGAACTGGAAGGCCCAGACGGTCGGCGAGACGGCCGGGTCTGAATTTCTCCAACATGGCGCAGATTCTTGCCCTGCCGCGCCGACCCCACGGCGGCGGCATCCGCCGGGAACGTCGGGCAGCACCACGGTGCAGAAACCGGAGGTCTAGGAACCGGAGGTCTGGGGGCCGGCGCAGGCCCTCAGCGGCCACCGACCTCTGCCCGATCCCCCGGCAGACCGTCCGCTGTCACCCGGAACTGAACCCGCGGGGCATGACCGGTTTCACCTCCGCGGCGGGGTTCGCGGCGCTGGATCACCTTCTGCCCACGGGGGTCGGGGACACCGTGGTCATGCCGGTGGACTGGGCGCAGTGGCGGGCCACATACCCGGTCGCGGCGACTTCGCCGTTCCTGCGGACGTCGTCGGCGACGCACCGGCGCCCCTGGTCACCGCGCTCCGGCACGCTCCGCCCGGCGCCGCGCGGATCCAGCCGGAGCGTGCCGGGCGCCCACAGTCGCCCACGCCCCCCCTGTCCGGCATCCGGAACCCCCGGCACCGCGCAGGCAGGTGGCGCCCGCGTACGGGCCCGCGCGGGAGGCCGGCGCGGCAGCACCCGCCGTGGACGGGGCAGAGCTGTTCCTGACCGAGGTCGCCGCCATCCTGCGTGTCGACTCCGCGCGCCTCGCCCCGGACCGGGATCTGACCAGCCAGGGCCTCGTCTCGCTGATGGCGGCCCAGCTCCGGCAGGAGGTGCAACGAATGGGGTGCTGCTGCCGATCGGCAAGATCCTCAGCCGGGCGACGCTCAGCGAACTGACGGACCAGCTGAACACCGCGAAGCATCCGGAGTGATCCCAGGTCGTGGCCGACGCCTTGCCGACGGTCGCGACCACGGCCGGTTCTCCGGGCCGGGAGACGGACGAGACCTCGGCCGCGGAGCGACCAGATACCGCTACAACCAACACGAAATCCGACGAGTCTCCTCCCGTAACGGGTGGAGGAGCAGATGGATGAGCGTAAGTCCTTATTGAGGAGCGTCCGGGACGAGTACCTCGCTCCCTCCGGGTGGGACGTGCCGGTGTTCCTCGTTGCCATCGTGGTGTGGTTCGCATTCGGGCCGTTCGGATCGCTGTGGCTCTTTCTTCTCGGCTGTGCGGTGGCCCTGACTGCAGTGAACGGTGTCTCCAGGCTGCTGGTACGCCGCTGGCGCCGGACCCATCGCGGGGCCGTCCGGACTCCGCCGCCCGGCGGCCGCGTGGCGGCACTGCTGCGGATCGATCCGCAGTCGCGGCTGCTGGCCCCTCGCTGGGCCAAAGCCCGCACGGCTGCGGCGGTCTTCCTGCTGTTCGCCACCTTTTCCGCAGTCCTGGGATGGAACGCTGGCCACGAGTACGAACTGCTGGCGAACCTCCGGCACCACGGCCGGCACACCGACGCGATCGTCGTCAAGATCAGCAACCGGTCGGAGGAAGACTCGATCATCGGCGTGACCGTACGCTTCGACACACCGTCCGGCCCCGTGCAGACCGATGTCGACATCCCGGGCAGCTCGGCGACCGACCCGAAACCGGGAACGTACATACCCGTCGTGTTCAACCCGGAACACCCCACCCAGGTACGCCACACCGCCTACCTCGACGGCCGCGACGCCGACGGAATCCGCACGGGCTCGATCGTGAGCGGGCTGCTCGCGGCGGGCTTTCTGGTGGCCACCGTCAGCGTGGTGGTGCAGACCGCGCGGCAGCCGGAGACCACCACCGACACGACGCCGGACACCTATTCCCCCGGGACGTGAACGGCCCGACGCGACGGCCGGTTGCGCGTTCATGTAGACCGGCAGGAACGCGTACTCGACGGATTCGCCGGCGTACCCACAGACACAGCCTCGTCCGGCCGTGGCGCGTCGCCCGCGGATCCCCGGGGCGCGTATGCCCTGGCCGTCACCGACGGTCGCCGCGCCCAGGGGAGGCACGTGGCGATCGTGGTGCACCACGTCCTTCGCCCGCGAACCCGTGGTGCCGAAAACAGCCGGGCGTCGTCCCACAGATGCATCAGCGCAACAGCACCCGCGTGCCACCACCATGGCACGCCCGACCAGGTGCTGCCGTGTACGACCGGAGGGGGAACCGTGCTTCGTATCCACTTTGACAGCGCCGATCTCGGAAGACTACGTCTGGCCACACAGCCGGACGTCATGTGGGAAACGGCCCTGAGCCTGCATCAGCTCGTGAGCCCGGACCCGTTCTTCGCCCCGTGGCGGCGTATCGCCTGCCAGGCGCTGGCCAAAGCCAGGCTCGATCAGGACGTCCGGCTGCTCACCACGATGGTGCCGATCAGCTCCTACTTTCCCGACTTCCTGACGCCGCCGGGACACACCACCGTCGTCGAGGTGGGGATCGACGTGGTCCTGTCCACGAGCAGGCGCCGGCTGCGGACCGAGATCGACCAACTCGTGCAGAATCGGCCCCGGCCGTCGTCCCGGCTCGACGCCATCGGCGCCGGCAGCCCGCCCGCGCTGCGCGGGCTCGGCGCGGCGCTGCGCCGCTACCACGCCGTCGCACTGGCACCGTACGCTCCCAGTGCGCTGGCATGCACCGGCCGGGACACGGGCCGCCGGAGCGAACTGCTGCTGAAACAGGGCAGCGAGGCCATGCTCAACAGCCTCGAACCCGGACTGCGATGGCGCCCTCCGATCCTGGAGGTCAGCTATCCGATCGACCGCGACCTCCCTCTCGCCGGGCGCGGTCTGTGCCTGATCCCCAGCTTCTTCTGCCACAACCACCCGATCGCCTTCGCCGACCCCGAACTGCCACCCGTCCTCATCTACCCGGTCGCCCGCTCACCGCTGTGGATCCCGCGGCCGCCGCAGATCGGAGCGGGCGGCCAGGGACTGGAAGAGCTGATCGGACCGACTCGTGCGGCCGCGCTGTATCTCCTCGACACCGGTCACAGCACCACCGCGCTCGCCACGGGACTGGGTGTCTCGGCGTCCGCGGCCAGCCGTCATGCCGCCGCGCTGCGCCGGGCCGGTTTGGTCGCCACCGAGCGGCTTGGCTCGTCCGTCCTGCACACCCGCACCCGGCTGGGAACCGCGTTGGTACACGGCGCCTGAGCCGCACACGATCCGCCACGGCGCACCACCTTTGCTCATACGCGCAATAGGTACATCTGAGCGAGGAGCTTCCCTAGCATTTTCTTGGCAGGGCCGCTTCATCCGCACGCGGACGTCTCGCGGACGTGGCGGCCCTCCGGAAGTGCGCATCACCGGACGCTCCTGATGTCACTTCTCGCCGCGAGCGTGCGTGACACCAAGCACATACCCCGCACGCTGCTCACCTCGCATTCCGTCCGACCAGAAACGGGGAGTAACCACATGCACGATTCGTTCACGCCTCAGGCCCGGAAGGCCTGGAGTGCCCGCACATGGGCAGGTCTCACCGGGCTGTTCGCAGCCTTCGCCGCTGTCGTGGCCTTCATGGCACCGACAGCATCAGCGAGTGAATCGCTGGAGTCAGATCTCATCACCGCCAGCACCAGCTACGGCTACGCCGGAGCGACGTTCGACTGGACCGGCCCCGGCCAGGCATCGAACATCGACCTGCTGGTATCGGACTGGGGCTGCGACGCCAATCCGGTGTACGCATACTTCGTCGTGACCCGGACCAACGGCGGGACCTGGAGTACGTCCACCAAGCGATGGGACTACAGCGGGTGCGACACCGGTGACTACACGAGTTACAACAATCTCTCCCTGTCCGACGGCTACAACATCGCCTACCTGCAAGTAGTGATCTGCGTCAGGAACGGCGGCTGCCACACGGGCGGGAAGTCAGGGCGGAACCCGCTGGCCTGATCTTCCGACCGGGATCTGAAAGAACGCGGACGGCTTCCCCCTTTGCTCCATACCGGGAAGCCGTCCGCGCGCCTGCTTTTCCGAACCGGTGAGCAGCGCAATGACACGTCGGCGCAGCCGAGTTGAATTGCGGAACGGCAGTAGCCACGCAGTTCTCCGGTGCGACGGTGACGAGAAGTATGCCGCGTGCGCGCGTATTGACCAGGTCGGCGTAGGGCTTGTCTCCTCCGCGCCGCCACCCAGGCCGCGGCGCCACTCGGCAACACCATGCCCGACCTGCGGCGGCACTACCCGTACCTGATCTTCGACAGGCCGCGCCCGGAATGCGTGCGAGCGCTGCCGGTCCCTGCAGCGCTATCGCGCGGCTCTCCCAACGCATCAGCGAGGCAGGCCTGCTGGACCGGCGCCCGGGCTACTACACCGTGCGGCTCGGCCTGGTGATCGCGGCCCTGCTGGGTGGCGGGGCGGTCTTCTTCGCGCGCGGGTCCGCCCAGCTGGCCAGCTCCCGCGCCTCGGCCTCACCCGGGTGCTGGAGCGCGGCGAGCTCAAGGACACGGGCGGCCCGGGCGGGCAGCGGCACGAGCAGGTTCCGCGCCGCGCCGAGGATGTCGGTGTACAGGGTGGCGGCCTCGCTGGGGCCGGCGCTGCGGCCGTGCAGGATGCCCGACGCCGTCCGGTAGATCCTGCTCCACACATCCAGCGCCGTCTCCTGCGCCGCACCGGGCGTGACGCCCGTCAGCCGCTCGAAGGCACCGGCGGCCCGGGCCCGGTGGAAGCCCCCCGGGCTCTCCACCTCGCCACGCAGCACCGCGGCCACCTTTTGCATCCGCTCCCACGCCCCGGCCTCGCCGACCGTTGCGCCGGCCAGCCGCGCGGTGCCGGCCAGGGGCCGCAAGAGGGCGTCCATCGCGCTCAGCAGTTCCTTCGCCGCGTCCTTCAGCCCGACAGCGCCCGGAGTGCCGGGCGGCCAATCAGTGGGAGCCACGTCATCGGCTATCAGGTGACAGCCACACCCGGCACTCCTGGGTGGGTGAACCGTACGAAGGGCTCACCGCCTCCCACAGGAAAACGTAGGGATCGGGTGACGGGATCGATGCCCGCAACGCACGAGGCTCCCGTGCCGTTGGGGGGTGTTCGAAGTCTCAACCCACAGGCACAGGCGCCGCGTTGGTTCCGTATTCTGCCGCACTCGACCTGCCCCACGCCTTGGTCGAGTGAGTCACCATGCTCATCGCCACCCGCGAGGGTGACCGCCACTGCAAGCTCCCGCCGCACTAACGTGCCCTGGTCGGCCTGGTGTACCTACGCCGGCACGGCATCCTCGCCCAGCTCGCGGCCGGCTTCGGTATCTCCGTCGGTACCGCTCACGCCTACACGACAGCCGTCGTCGACCTGCTCGCCGACCGCGCCCCCGGCCTGCTGCGTGCCCTGCGCGAGGCAGATCCGGACTACGTCCTGCTCGACGGCACCCTGGCGGAGTGCGACCGGGTCGGCGACAGCCGGGCAGACTTCTCCCACCAGCACCGCCGACACGGAGTAAACGTGCAGGTGGTGACCGACCCGGTCGGGCGGCTGCTGTGGATCTCGCCAACGCTGCCCGGCCGCGCGCACGACCTCACTGCGGCCCGCGCCCACCGCATCATCCGGATCTGCGAGCGCCAGGGCATCCCGGTCCTCGCCGACCGCGCCTACATGGGAGCCGGCCCCTGGCTGACGACACCCCTCAGGCGCCCACCGAACCGAGACTTCACGCCAACCCAGCAAACCGTCAACCGCGCGCTGTCCGCAGCACGGGCGCCGGTCGAGCGCAGCGTCGCACAACTGAAGTCATGGCGGATCTTCCGAAGGTCCCGGTGCAGCTCGAATCGAATGTCGTCAATCTCTGCGGCCATCCTCACACTGGAGCGGCAGCGCTGAAACAGCTCAGTGCCTGACCCGCCTCCGGGAGTTGCCGGTTTATGCAGAACAGGCGACCGAAATTGACCAGAGCCCGGGCTTCGTGTCTGCGGTCGAGCTTCTCATGGAAGATGGCCAGAGCCCTGGCCTGGGCGTCGAAAGCGCAACGCATCAGATCGTGCTGGTTTACGCTGGCACAATGCTCAAGCTCGCGACCGAGGTCTCTATCCGTGCCGGATCCGGCGGACACGGCCCCTTCGGTCCCTGCCTGACCCGGCACCCGTTCTGCGACAGCGTGGCGAGAAACCGCCACCCGATTCCGCCCCGTCGCCGTGGACACTGTGCTGCCCACTGCACGGCGTGGTCTACCAGGTTCGGTCGACCCGATTGTACGGTCGGCCGGACTGCTGCTGCCGCGGGCTGAGCAGCGCCGTGGACTGGTAGGCGGAGCGAACACCGAGATGCCAGCCATGGCCCCGGGACGCCAGCACGGCCAGCGCCATCGTCCTCACCGTTATCGGGTAGCGGCGTTGTTCGGTGAGTTCGCACGATCGCGCCTCGCGGTCGCCACGCCGCCACCGGCGCGCTTCATTCACAGAGAGTGACCATACTCTATCCTCCGTGTAATGCGGTGGCGGCGACATGGCATCTGGTTCGGAGCAGTAGCGGTCATGGTTGGCCTGCTGATCGTGGCGCTGCGCGCGCGCAAGCTGGGCGATGTAGGGACCCTGACCGCCATTATCAGCCTGGGAGCGACAGTCACCGGCCTGGCCGTCAGTCTCTGGCGCGACAGTGCAGCGGCTGCGGAGGCAGCCGAGGATGCCGGAACGCTGGAGCGGCTGGCCGGGCGGCTCGCGGCCGCGGTGCAGGAGCAGTGGCTGGCGGAGTGGCGGCTGCGCCGGCTGCAGGATCCGTACCCGTTCCAGGTGAAGTGGTCGAGGGCTGAGGTGTGGCTGGCCGATGCCACAGAAGGCGGGGATCCGCCAGCGGTGCCGGGTGAGGGGATTGAGGGCATCGCGTCGGCTTTTGACGCGGTGTCATCGCGCAGGCTCGTGGTGCTGGGTGAGCCAGGCAGCGGCAAGACGGTTCTTGCCGTCGGTTTCCTCCTGGAGCGGCTTGCACACCGAGCGTCCGGTGACCCGGTGCCGGTGGTCTTCCCTCTGTCCTCGTGGCAGCCAGAACGTGAGCGTCTGCGGGACTGGATGGCCGCCCACCTTCGCGCCACCTACCCGGGAGCTCCCTGGTCCGGCAGGCTGCTGGCGGCTGGGCTCGTGCTGCCCGTTCTCGACGGTCTGGACGAAATGCCCGAGTCGGCGTGGGGCACGGCTCTGCGCCATCTGAACGCCGAACTGGATCCGGAGCAGCCGGTGTTGCTGACCTGCCGCACCACGGCGTACACGAAGGCGGTCGAGACCGGAGACGTGCTGACCTCGGCCGCCGTCGTCGAACTGCGGCCCCTCACGTTCGAAGCAGCGAGCGCCTACCTCACAAGGACCGCCCGGCCGGTACGGGGGCCGGGCGGGCAGCGGATTACCCTCTGGGACCCCGTCCTCGCACACCTGCGCGCACACCCGCACACGCCCGTCTCCCAGGCCCTGCGCCAGGCACTCAGCACCCCTTTGATGGTGGGCATGGCCCGCGCCGACTACAACGAAACCGGCAACGACCCAGCCGAACTGCTGCAGGACCAGTTCGCCGACCCGGCCATACTCGAACAGCACCTGCTCGAGGCATACGTCCCGGCAGCCTTCGCCGATAGCCCCCACACCGAACAGGCCTACCGCTGGCTCCGCTACCTCGCCGGCCACATGCAGCGACAGACCACCCGGCAACTGGCCTGGTGGCAGCTCCGCCACGAACTGCCCTGGCCGCTACGCAGACTGGGGCCCATCCTCCTGCTGAGTGGCCTGGCCATCATCACCGCCTGGGCATGGGTGCAGACAAGCCGGGGGCCCTCCACCCTGGGTTCCTTCGCCGCAGGAGTGTGCCTGGGGTACCTGGTTCTCTCGCACGGCCGCCAGGCATCAACTGCCGGACACATCCTCGCTCCCCGCCAGGTACCGCGCGCAGCGGCGCTCCTCGCTGGCATCACCGCGCTCGCAGGAATGATGTACAGCTTTGGCTTCAGCACAAGTTGGTACGCCGAGCCGCTGCGCGGTCCCGGCGTCGCGAAATGGCTCTTCGATGCTGCTGGAAACGTCGGCTGGGGTGTGGCCGCTGCCGCCGCTCTGGCCGTGCTGGGGATCCTCGGCGAACCACTGCCGCTGTACGCGCCGCCCGGCAGGTGGCGACTGGCCACCTCGACCGCGATCGTACTGCTGGCCGCAGCCTCAACCTACCTCGTCACATTCGGCTATCACTACCGCTGGCAGGGCGTGGTGGTCGCAGTGGTTAGCGCCGGGTTGATCTCGTTTGGTCTGCGTAACAGACCAGAAGGCACCGCCCAGACCATTCCGGCTGGATCGACGCGGCAGGTTCTTCGCAGAGGTCTGCGTCGCCTGCTGTGGCAGGGGCTCGTCGTCGGGCTGCTGACCGGGCTGTCGTTCGGAGCAGTCTACGGAATCTCTGTCGCCGCTCCACTGGCCGTACGCGCCGCCCTGCGTGACGACTTCCCCCAGGGACACGTCCGCCGCCTGGCCGACGGTACCCGATACGCGACCACCTCCGGAGGATGGATCGAGGGCCTGCGCCGCAACGGCGACCGATACCTCCAGTCACCCGACGCGGTCGACGGCGTCGTCAGACAGGACCCCGACGGCGCTTGGTGGGCCCTTTCTGCCGCATCAAGCGCCCAAGCCACGCTCTGGCCCTGCCCGCCTGGCGCACGCTGTACCGCCTTCCACGGCCCCATCCAACTGCGCGTGCGTACCGTCGGGTACTACCGCCTGGAGGTGCAACTCCCCAACGGCACCTACGTGGAAGACGGCAGCTTCTGGCGCCACCAGCCGTACCAGTCACTCTCGTGGCTATTCGCGGCCCCGCCCAGCACCCTTTTCATCGGCATGATGGAGTGGGGTCTGACCATCGGTCTGGCCCTGGGACTGGTCGCCGGGCTTGCCGCCGGTGTCCACGCGTGGCTGGTCTCCCCTGCCGACACCGCACAAGCCGCCAGCCCCCAGGCAAGTCTGCGCACCGACAGAGCTACCGTCATCACCCGCGGCGTCACGCTCTTCGCGATCGGCATCGCCGCCAGCACCCTGGCGCGCTTACTCCCGGCCATTCACATGTTGAAAGAAGCCTTCATCACAAGCACCTTTGTCCCCTGGGTACTCGCCGGTCCACTCGCTGTCTTCCTTAGCGCCTGGGGCTGGTTCCTCATCACCCGGCTGTGGCTGTGCGCCACCGGCCGGCTCCCCTGGCGCCTCATGGCCTTCCTCGAAGAAGCCCACCAGCGAGGAGTACTCCGACAGGCCGGTGCCACATACGAATTCCGCCACGCACGCCTGCAGGAACAACTTGCAGCTTCCACCGCGCTGGAACCATCCCCACCGCAATGACCAGAGTCACCGCCACCAGATACAGGGCCGTCCCCAGAAAAACCCCTCCTCGTGAGCCGCTCCGGGGACTGTCAAACGAGTGGCTCTGTCCCGTAATCGGTGGTAACGAAGGGTGACGGTTGTCGTTGACGTTGCATGCGAGATGTCAACGAGCTTGTGGACGTGGTGTTTTCTGGGCTCGCGTCGCTGGTCATCGAGGATGTCGCGGACGACGGCGAGGTCATCCGAGTGTCGGCCCGAACCCAGGACGAGCCGGTGCCGTGCCCGGGGTGCGTGCAGCCGACAGGTCGGGTGCACGGTGTCCACCGACGTACGATCGCGGACGTGCCGGCGGACGGCAGGCGGGTTGTGGTGTCGGTGCAGGTCCGGCGCCTGGTCTGCCCGGTCCTGGGCTGCCCGCGGCAGACGTTCCGTGAACAGGTCCCAGGGCTGATCGAGCGCTATCAGCGGCGCACACGCCGCCTCGCCGACCAGCTCGGTCAGGTGGTGAAGGAGTTAGCGGGCCGGGCGGGCGCCCGCCTCTCCCGTGTCCTGGCTGCGGCGATATCCCGCTCGACCGCCCTCAGGCTCTTGGCCCGCCTGCCCTTGCCCGTGGTGCGGGTGCCACGTGTCCTTGGCGTCGACGACTTCGCGCTCAAACGCCGCCACCGCTACGCGACCGTCCTGATCGATGCCGAAACCGGCGAACGCATCGACGTACTTCCGGGCCGCGGCGCCGACGCCCTGGAGCGGTGGCTGCGCGAGCACCCTGGCGTCGAGGTCGTCTGCCGGGATGGCTCCGGTGCCTACGGCGAGGCCGTGCGCCGCGCCCTCCCCGAAGCGGTGCAGGTCAGTGACCGCTGGCACCTGTGGAAGAACCTGTGCGAGAAAACCCTGGCCGAGGTCCGCTCCCACAGCGCCTGCTGGGCCACCGCGAACCCACACCGCCCGGCCGGGGTCCACGAGCAGACCACCCGCGAACGCTGGCACCAGATCCACGACCTCCTCGGCAAGGGCGTCGGCCTGCTTGAGTGCGCCCGCCGCCTGAACCTGTCCCTGAACACTGTCAAGCGCTACGCGCGCACCCGCGAATCCGAGGCCCTGCGCCGGGCACCGCGCTACCGGCCCACACTGGTCGACCCCTACCGCGACCACCTGCGCGAACGCCGGGCAGTCGACCCCGCCGTCCCTGTGAAGCAGTTGTTCCGGGAGATCCAGGAACAGGGCTACACCGGCAGCTTCAACCTCCTCTACCGCTACATCACCCAGGGCCGGGCCGAAGGCGACCGACCCGTCACCACCCCGCGATTGCTGGCCCGCCTCATGCTTACCCACCCTGACCACCTCCGCGAGAAGGACACAGCCCTCCTCGCCGAGCTCACCGCGACCTGCCCGGAAATGACCCAACTGGCCTCACTGATCCGCGAGTTCGCACGGTTCCTAACACCCGCCCCGGGCAACGGCAAGAAACTCACCGCGTGGATCGCGAGTATCCGCACGGCCCAACTGCCCTACCTCCACGGCTTCACCAACGGCCTCGAGCTCGACCGCGCAGCCGTCGATGCCGGCCTCACCCTCCCGAACCACAACGGCCGAACCGAAGGCGTCAACACCCGCACTAAACGGATCACGAGGCAGATGCACGGCCGCGCGGGCTTCGACCTCCTTCGGCACCGCATCCTCCTGCACAGACGTCACCCTTCGTTACCACCGATTACGGGACAGAGCCGAACGTCTTACAGTCCCCCGCGGTGTCGAGCGGCGCCTGGTCGCTCGCGGGGCCCGCCTCCCCGGCGGGAGCGAGCGCGGCCGGGGCTGGCTGGAGGAAGCCCTGCAGGCCGTCGGCGCGCGGGGCGTGGCCCGGGGAGGCAACCACCGCTTCTGCGGATGGTTGTTGTGAGTTGCCGCTTGGATGTCGACGCTACCAGGACGAGGAGATCATCGCCGGTGAATGCTGTCCAAAGACGGTCCTGCCGTTCGCTCAATGGAGCGTTTGCAGTGCTTCGGCGGCTCAGCGGCGGCGGGTCCAGGAAGTAGCGAGTGGAGCGGCCCGGTAGCCAGGGACCGATGCCGCGCTGAGGTTTTGTGCGACCGCTGCCGGCTCGACGGGCGCGGGGGCCACCTGCACGCAGGCGGTCTTGGGCTGCGTGGTGCTCTGTCCGAATCGGCAGGCCACGCCTGTCAGTTTGATGGTGATGAAGTCAGCGATCTGCGCGCCGAACTGGACGGGCTTCCCGTTGATCTTGATGTCACCCACAGTGAAGCCCTTGTCCTGGGGTACCTCGTAGACGAACCGCACAGGGTGGGTCTCGTCGCCGCGCTGCCTGATCCAGTAGTCCTTGGGATCGGAGCCGTCCGGGGTGGCCCAGCCGTCCGTGGCCAGTTTGTCGAAGTAGAGACCGACCGGGTCGGCGAGGGAGACGTCCGCCTTCTGTCGGGCCAGGTCGTTCACGGCTCCGCCGATGTGCGGGTCGCTGTTGCGCTCGGGCTCGCCGTACTTGCTGCAGTGGATGAGTTCCTGCTCGGTGCTCAGCTCGTTGCCGTCGATGACCCGCACGATGGTGGCTGCGGCCGCAAGTTCGATCTCGGCGCCCAGGGTGTTGTTGGGCTGGATCAGATGCATGGCGCCGTCCGTCGTGGAGTCGTTCCACCGGTTACGGGGGTTGTAGGTGCCGGTGGCTCCGAAGAGGTGGTTGTGCTGGACGTTCGGGTTGATGTGCCTCCGGTAGAGCTCAAGAACCTTGGCGGGGTTCAACTGGGCGAGCAGATGCCAGTACTCGGGGCCCTCGCAGGTGAACATGACCTTGGTGATCTTCCCGGCGGCATTGCGGGTGACGCTCCACTCGCAGTACTCGTCCTGGACGTCCCGGCTGGCGTCGGCCCGCTTCCACCGCTGGGCGTCGGCGAGAGACTGGATCTTGACCAGACGGGGGAAGGCCGTCCAGGTGACGATGGCCTCCTGGGCGTCGGCCGCTGTGTCGGTCTTGGTGAGGTTGTAGAACTGGCTGCGAGGGCTGTCGTTGAGCACCTCGTGGGGATTGGGGCCCGTGATCGAGTTGTCGACCCGGTCGCTGATGAACATGTTCCAGGCCTTCAGGCCGGTCTCGTCGAGATCGTCGAGGTGTCCGGGCGGGCCGTAGGAGGCGAGCAGGCTCATGGGGCACTCCTTCGCTGAGAGGTGGCCGGGGCGGATGAGCCGCGGATGGCGGCTGTCAGGGGGTGGGCGCGACCGTGCCGTCGTCGTTCATCCTGAGCCGCGGGGCGCTGGCGGGGATGTTGGTGGTCGGCAGCGTCAGCTCGAACTCGTTGAGCCGCATGGCCTTGAAGTCGCGGCGGCGGGACTCTGCCAGCCGGACGTAGTCGTCGAAGCCGGCGGACTCCCTGATTCGTTGGCCGATGTGAACGAGGTAGTCGTCGATCCGCTGAGCGAAGACCTTGGGCCAGGTGTCGTCGGCGAGGACCCAGTCGGCGGCGAAACGGCGTTCAGGGCTGCTGGGCGGCAGACTCGGGGCGGCTTCCAGGATCGCCTGTGCGATGTGTTCCTGTAGCTCGGTCACGGCGGTCGGCGTGGTCGGGACATAGTTCATCAACTGCTCCCGGTCTGGGCTGAAGACCGGGTTGGTGAAATCGGCCATGAACGCGCAAGCGGCGAACTTGGCTGTGATCAGGCCCTGTTCCACCATCTGCCGTACCACGTCGTTGTCCTCGCAGGCCGGCTCCGGTACGACGAAAGCGAAGAAGGTGTCGCCCGGCTGGGAGAAGCCGCTGCTCTTCTCCTTCAGGGAGAAGTCGAAGGTTGCAAGGCTCTCAACGTAGTGGGCGGCAGGGGCCATGGGAGGAAGGGCGGCCGTGACGGGCAGTTCGAGATCACTCAGGAGCGCGTCGCTGTTCAGCCAGAAGCTCGGGGGCAGCAGCAGGTCACCGCTGGAGGGGGTGATCGTCGTACTCTGTGTCGCTGTACTGGCCAGGTTCACGGCAGTCGTGGTGAACAGATGGCGCATCAGCTGCTCGGGATGCTCCACGGTGCCGTCCTGTGTGACGGCTGCCAGGCGGGCGGCGGTCCAACGGCTGATCAGAGCACGGACGGTCAGCTCGAGATTTTCGGCGCCGACGACCTGCTGATACAACGGGGCGAAACGGAAGGGGTCGTCGGGGGCCAGGCGAACCTTCGCCGCCTGGGACTGCCAGTTGCTCCAGGGTGCTTTCAGCTCCTTCATCACGACGCTGCCGTTGATGTGGCTGTCGAAGCAGCCGTGGCCGCGGGAGCCGGGGGTGAGCGCGGACCACGAGTTGCCTGCCCACACCCACATGGGGCTGATCCGCATGTAGTAGTTGAAGACCTTCGCGGCCGGATCCCAGGCGGCAACCTGTAGGAACGTCGCCGCCGGATCCTCGTTTGCCCCCGTGCTCACCAGCAGGTCCACGTCCCGGCCGGTGGCGGCGCAAGCGACGGCGAACCGCATGGCACGCGGCAGCTCGGAGGCGGAGCCGAGCGGGATCTGCCCGGCCTCGCCGATCAGATACACGGACTGGTTCGCTTTCGTCGCCGGCTCGGGCAGCCCGGCGAGGAGATCCTGCACCGTCAACGGGAAGGTTCCCTTGCGGAAGAACAACTCGGCCATCGGATCCCCCAGCTCCGCCAACTCCTGGGCGGCCAGAGGACGGGCGTGCTGGTCGACGCCCACCACGAAGCGGTATAGCCTCGGTGCTTCCCGGTCGTCGACATCCGCGTCGCCCAGGGCGGCCAGGACCGCGCGGCTGGTGGGGCGTGTGATTCCAGGCGGGGAGCCGCTGGTCTCGGCGGTGCGAGCTTTCTGCAACCAGGCGGTTGCCCGACGATGCTCTCGTATGCCGTCCACTGACTCGACCTTTCGTCGCCCGCATCTGTCCAGCGAGGTTTGAGCGGTGTGTCAGGAGGGGCTTGAGTGCCTCGCACTCCATGAACAAGTCTGCATCGCCCGAGGCCATGACGCATCCGTAGCCGTGGCCGACTGCGTACGTGGCTAGTGATGGCCCTCCGGCCCGTTTGTGCACATGGAGACGTTCAGCTCCTGAAGTACGGTGGCGATCGGATTGCCGACCGTGTTCGAACCTGCGCCGGCGAAGAGTAGCGCCACCAAAGAAGACGACGTCAGGGGAGGTGGCGGCCTGGCGGACTTCGCCGGGGCGCACCAGGACTGGTTACGCATCTTCCAGCTGCCGTCCTACGCGCGGAGCTGAACCCGGCCGAGGGTCGCTGTCCGGGCAGTCCGCCAGCGGGCCGTCCTGATCACCCGTCGGTGCGTGTCCAACGGTTCGGTGCGTCACGAAAACCGTGAGCCGTCGGTCGGCCGATGAGCGGGGCGGACACAGACGCACACCAGGTCGCTGGCTGCGGCCAGGTCGGCGGGCGAAACGCCACGCTTCACCCGGGTGCCCGCGAAGGGGGCAGGGGGGCCGGACGGCGGGCCCACAGGGCCGTCTCGTAGCCCGCGTCGACGATCCGACGGGCCATCGGCGCGGCCTGGCTGCCCAGGCCGATGAACCCGACACGCATCAACCGGCCTCCTGGTCAAGGGGTTCAGGTACGGGCACCGGTGCCGGAGCGGGCCGGGGGCGCCAGAACGTGGCGAGCAGGCCGGCGGTCGCCGACACGGCCACGCCGAGTGCGAGGCCCGCGCCCGTCCAGCCGTCCACGTCGAAGCCGGCCATGTCGTCCAGGGATGCGCTGCCCGGTCCCAGCGCGGCCAGCGCCAGGGACACGACGGCGAGCGTGAGGACGTACTCGTAGCCCTCCGCGAAGACGAAGAAACCGTTGCAGCGGTGAGCGAGGAAGCCCGCGACCAGCATCACCGAAATCACCCCCGCGCAGGCCAGCGGGGTCAGCAGGCCGGCCAGCAGCAGCACCCCGGCACCCACTTCGGTGACAACGCTCAGCCAGGCCTGGAGGGTTGCGTGGGTCAGGCCCAGGCCGGTGAACCAGCGGGCGGTGCCCGCGATACGGCCGCCACCGCGCCAGTGGTTGATTCCGTGCGCGATCATGACGATTCCCAGTACCAGGCGCAGCAGCAGTGCGACGGCATCGGCTTGGTTCATTCCGCTCTCCCATGTCGTGACGCGCGGCGAGGCCGGTCTCCCGGCTCACCCCACGCTCCTCGGCAAACGACGGCACGTTCGGGTGACAGGCGCCGGCCGAGCGACCGGGACCCGGGGTGTGCCCGGCGCAGTTCCTCGTCGCCGTGGCGGTGGGAGCCCACCGAACGGGGGTGGCGGGGCGGGCTGTCCGTCACGTCTCCGTCCTGAGGAGAAGGACTCCGCTGGGCGCGAGTCCGCCGGTGCTGACCACGGCGACCCGGGCCCCGGGCACCTGGCGGGCGCCGCCGTCGCCGCGCAGCTGGACGATCGCCTCGTGGACGAGGCCCATGCCGTGGGTGCGGCCGTGGGAGAGCTGGCCGCCATGGGTGTTGAGGGGCAGCGTGCCGTCGCGGGCGATGTTCTTCCCGCCGTCCAGGAAGTCCTTGGCCTCGCCGATGCCGCAGAAACCGAGCGCCTCGATCCAGGAGAGGCAGTTGAAGGTGAAGCCGTCGTAGAGCTCGGCCACGTCGACGTCCGCGGGGCGCAGGGAGGTGCGGGTCCACAGGTGGGCGGACTGGCCGATGGTCTGGGGTTCGTGGGTGAGGGTGCTCTGGTCCCATTCGATGCGTTCGGTGATCTGGGTGCCGACGGCCTCGACGAGAACGGGCGGTCGGGCGAGGTCGCGGGTGGTGTCGACGGCGGAGACGACGACGGCCACGGCTCCGTCGCAGGGGACGTCGCAGTCGTAGAGGCCGAAGGGGGTGGTGATGGGGCGGGCCTGGAGGTAGTCGTCCATCGTCATCGGATCGCGGTAGATCGCGGTGGGGTTCAGGGCGGCGTTGGCGCGCTGGTTGAGGGCGATCCAGCCGAGGGTCTCGCGGGTGGTGCCGTACCGGTGCATGTGGCGCTGGGCGTTCTGGGCGAGGGTGTGGGCGGCGGAGGTGGCGCCGAACGGCCCCAGCCAGCCGGCGTCCGCGCTGCCGGGCAGCGGGATCCTGCCCTGTCTGACCAGCTCGGCGTGGCTGGACTCCCATACCGTGCGGAAGCAGAGCACGTGGCGGGCCAGGCCGCCGGCCACCGCGAGCATCGCCGCGATGAGCGAGCCGCCGGGGCCGAAGGTCTCGCTGCCGCCGTTGTACCAGGTGGGACAGATGCCGAGGGCCGACTCCAGTGCGGTGGTGCCGCCTTCGGCGAAGCCGCCGTGGGCGCCGGCCCCGGGATAGCTGGACAGGCCGTCGATGTCGTCCAGGGTGAGACCGGCGTCGGCGACCGCGGCCTGGCAGGCCTGGACGGTGAGGGAGAGCGGGGGGACCAGCAGGCGGCGGCCGAGCCGGGAGGCACCGATGCCGGTGAGGGCGACCCTGTCCTCGAACTTCTCCGTGGTACGCATGGGCCGTACCCGGCGTATTGCCGAGTGCTGTTCGTCCTCGTCGGCCAGTGGCGGCGGCGCGGCCTCCCCCTGCTCCGCGGCCGGCCGGAACAGCGGCAGCCAGATCTCGCCGGCCTGCTCGAAGACGGCCTCCATGCGTATGCCGAGGGTGAGTTCGCCGGGGTCGCACTCGACGGCGTTGGTGGTGAGCCGGATCCGGGGGTCCTCGTCGAGCGCGACCTGGGCGACGACGTACGGCGACGGCAGGCCGGGGAGGGTGAATCGGTGGCTGACGGTGAAGCCGATGAGGGTCGCACGGCCGGAGACGACTCGGACGCCCATCCGCTGTCCGTGGCAGTACCGGCAGACGGGCTGGGGCGGATGGATCAGGGATGCGCAGGAAGTGCACTCCTGGATGCGCAGCCTGCCGTCCGCCCCCGCGGTCCAGAAGAACGCGTTCAGTTCCGTGACCAGGGGCAGGGGACGTCCCGGGGATGCGGTGGAATCGGCGGGTGCGGGCACTCCTTGGCTTCCTTCCACTCGTCGCGGGCCTTCCGAAGCGTCGCCCGCGCCTCGTCGAGCGAGGGGCCGGGCCGCTCACCCCGGGTGCGGGCCGCCGGGAGGTGGCGCATGCCCCGGATGATGGCGATGGCCGCGTAGCGCACCGTGTCGTCGGGGTCGCGGTGGGCCGTCGCCCGGGACAGCCACCGAGTCCAGCAGGGTTTCCCGTTCCTGGCCGGGCCGGTCCCGCTCACCGGGACGCCGGGAGAGCCGTACCGAGGGCAGGGACTCCTGCGCCCTGCGCGTGGAGCTGCGCGACCAGCCCTCACGGACCTGCGGTCGCGCACTCCCGGCTTCCCGGTGTCAGTCGTCCGCCACGGACGCGCACAGCCCTCCGTCGACGACGATGTCCACGCCGGTCACGAAGCTCGCCTCGTCCGACAGCAGGAACGCGGCGACGGCGGCGACCTCCTCGTTGCGGCCGGTTCGGCCCAGCGGCGTGCGCTCGACGAGTTGCCGTACCGACGCGTGCCGGGCCATCTCGAAGCGCGTCTGCGGGGTGTCGATCGCGCCGGGCGACAGTGAGCACACGCGGGCGCCCACCGGTCCGAGCCGCACCGCTTCGGCACGGACGAAGCGGTGCACGCCGTACGTGGCCCACGGGTACGCCCAGGCGGGGTCCTCGATGGCGGGGCCCACCGCGTCGCGGACCCGGTCCAGGAAGTCCTCCTGCAGCGGGTCGTCGAGGACGGCCGCGACCGCCGGGTCGGGTTCGACGTGAGCGATCAGGGGGGACACCGAGGCCAGGTAGACGAAGGCCGTCCCGGCGGTGGCCAGCGGGCGCAGTGCCTCGGCGAGCTGCGCGGTCGCGACGAAGTCCGTCCGGAGCATCCCGCGCCAGTCGGCCTCCTCCGGAGCCACGTTCTCGGCGTGTGCGACGGCCCGGAGCGTGCCCAGTTCGGCGACCCGGCCGGCCAGCCGGGCCACGTCGTCGTGATCGGCCGCGTCCCCCACGAACGGCTCGGCTGCGGCCCGCCTGCCGTGGCCCGACAGGTCCTTCGCGAACGCGGCCACGGCGGCTTCGTCCCGGTCGACGAGCAACAGCACGTCCACCATGTCGGCCAGGCGGATCGCGCATGCCTGCCCCGTCCCGCGACCGGCACCGGTGGCAATACCTACCGTGGTCATGCGCCACTCCTCACTAGAGACACTCGTCACAGCACGAGTGTCTCGCGAGTGGAGGCCTGCGGGCCGCGGCGGAGCCCGGACACGGGGTCACGGCGTGCAGACGGTCTTCAGCCTGTCGGCCGCCGCGTCGATCCTGCTGGAGTCGGGATGGGTGTCGCCGTTCAGGATGGCCTTGTTGTAGTCCTTGATCGCCTTGTTGAGGTCGTCGACCGCCTTGTCGACCTTGCCGTCGTCCGTCTGGTCGTTGATCTTGTCCAGGTTCTTCTCGATGGTGGTGACGGAGTCCTCGGTCCGCGTCGGGTCCTCGATGGCGTCGGCGCCCGCCCGGTTGATGGCCGTGATGCTGTCGGCGATCGAGTCGGCGTTGGTGAGGCAGTCCAGTGAGTCGTCGGGGTCGCACCCGGTGGCGAGGGCGGCGGTCAGGGTGGCGGCGGCTGCGGCGGTGGCGAGGACGGTGAAGCGGCGGCGTCGGTCGACGGCCATGGGGTCGGTCCCTTCTGACGGCGGTGCGCTCGCGACCGCCGCCGGAATTCCTCGGTACGAGAGTTCGGTGCTCTCGATCTCTGCCGACCACGATCCCGTCTGCCGCCCGACGCGACGATGGAGCGGGCTCCCGGACCCTGGGTGTAGCCCGCTCCACCCTGTGTGTCAGACCGTCTGCGGAACCGGGGTCTCAGCCTCGCCGAGCTGCCTGCTCCTGGGCACGAGCGCGACCAGCAGCGTCCCGAGGGCACAGCATCCGACGACCAGCCAGAGCCCGTTGGTGAAGCCCTCGTCGAGGTAGAACTGGGTGCCCTTGAGGACCATTCCGTGCTGCGCCATGACGACGAAGGCCAGCTGGGAGACGATGATCTGGGCGACGCCCTGGGCGAGGGTCTGAGCGCCGTTGGCCAGGGCCTGTTCGGCCGGCGTGACCACCTCGATGATCATGATGGGGACGACGGCGACGACCATGCCGGTGCCGAAGCCCGCGATCACGCCCATGCCCACGATCTGGGGGCCGTTGTGGTGCAGGTGCGTGCCGATGCCGTAGCCGATGACGGTGAGCGCGGAGCCGACGGCCAGCAGGATCCGGGCGTCCACACGGCGGGCGGCCCAGCCGGTGCCCACGGCCGCCACGATGATCATCGCGCTGATCGGGCTGGTGACGATGGCGTTGTGGGTGCCGGACCAGCCGAGGCCCTCGGAGACGTGCGGGATGTTCGGCATCAGCACCAACAGCTGGATGACCACGCCGACGGCGCTGAGCGAGCCGGCCGCCACGGACGTGGCCAGCAGCACGGTCCACACGGGCCGACGGCGCGTCATGGACGGCGGGAAGAGCGGCTCGGCCACGCGGCGCTCGACGATCAGGAAGGCGATGAGCGCGGCCACCGCGCCCGCGACGTAGCCGATGAACTTCCCGCTGCCCCAGCCCCAGTCGGCGCCCTCTCCGACCGCGTACACGAGCGCGGTGACCCCGGCGCCGAGGAGGAGTCCGCCGGTCCAGTCCATGCGGCCGGTCTCCTGCCGGACCGGGCTCTCCGGGACGAGGACGGCGACCATCACGAAGCTGACGGCGGTGCTGACGGCCATGAACCACAGCACCCCGCGGAAGCCGTAGTCGTCCAGCAGCCAGCCGGCCAGGAAGGGGCCGCCGAAGGCGACCAGGCCGACGCCGCCGGCGAGGATGCCGCTGGCGATGCCGACCCAGCGGCGCGGGAAGATGTCGCGGGTGATGGCGTATCCGATCGGCATCGTGGCCGCGTAGACGCCCGCGAGGCCGCGTCCGATCAGCAGGGTGCGGTAGTCGGTGGCGACGGCGGCGACCAGGTCGCCGGCGAAGCCCAGCCCGGTGGCGACGAGCAGGACGCGCTTCTTCCCGAACAGGGCGGCGCCCTTGACCATGAAGGGCAGGAAGAAGGTCCCTGTCAGCAGGGTCATCAGGGTGAACCAGGCGATCTGGGTGGTCCGGAAGTGGATCGCGACGTCGGCCTGGGCGATGCCGGACAGCGCGGCGACGAGCGACACCAGCTGGACCGTCCACAACAGCGCGACGACGACGAGGACGTTGCGTGTGGTGGAGCGGGATCTGTCGTCCGCCTGCGGCGGAACGGTCTGCGTCTGGGACATGGGGGCCTTCCGTGGACGGTCGGGGGCGCGGGAAGCCGCCGTGGACAGACACGGCCTGATGCGCCTTGCCGGAGGGGAGATCGGACGGGCACAGCGGTGAGCCGGCCGATCCGGAACGCCGACGTATCTCGTCGGCCCGTGCGAAGCGCGGGATGCGGAGCGGGCCCGGCTTCGCACGTAACGTAGACCTAACGGTCGGTACAATCAATCCTCCGGACAGGAGAATTTCCGACGAGGACGGCCACTTCCACGCCAACAGAAAAAGGCCGCGCGAATGTCACAATTCGCGCGGCACGGAAAGTACGGGGAAGACGCGGGCAGAGAAGGCGCGGCGTCAGATCTCGGCAGTACGGGTCACGACGACGCGGCCCCCGTGCCGAGCTGCCCGAGCTGGTGCTTGAGGAAGGCCCCCGACCACGCCATCAGGTCGGAGGGGACGTAGTAGCCCTTCTCGTCGTTGATGGCCTCCCAGTTCGCGGCCACGTCCTCGATCGAGGCGGCGCCGCCCTCGTGGGCGTAGCCCTCGGTGGAGGCGAGGAACAGGCGCGCGAAGCGTCCCGCACCGGCCGTGTAGGTCTCTCCGTTGACCGGGCAGCTCTCGTGCGCGAGGTAGGCGACCATGGGCGCGACGGCGTCGGACGGCATGTACGGCATGCCCGGGGCGGCCTCGGCGGGCTCCTCCTCGGGGCCCCCGCCCATCCGGGTCATGGCGGCCGGCGCGATCAGGTTGACCTTGATGTTGTGCGGCTCCCCCGCCAGCTTCGCGCTGCGGGCCATGCCGACCGTGCCCGCCTTGGCGGCCGCGTACGACAGGTTGTTGTCCATGCCGAACATGCCGCTGGAGGTGGTCAGGACGACCCGGCCGTACTGCTGCTCCACGAAGTGCGGCCAGGCTGCGCGCATCGTGTTGAACGAGCCGACGAGGTGCACGGCGAGGTGGCGCTCCAGGTTCTCCGCGTCGATGTCGGGCAGGCCCGCGTACCGGATGATCCCGGCGTTGTTGACGAGGATGTCGATGCGGCCGAAATGCTCGATCGCGGTGTCGACGACGGCCTGGCCACCGGCCGGCGTGGAGACGTCGTGGGTGTCGGCGACGGCCTCGCCGCCCGCCGCGGTGATCCCGTCGACGGCCTTCTGCGCGGGACCGGCGTCCGAGCCGTCGCCCTCCATGGAGCCGCCCAGGTCGTTGACGACGACCTTCGCCCCGCGCGCCGCCAGGAGGCGGGCATGGGCCCGGCCGATGCCACGACCCGCGCCGGTGACCACGGCGACGCGTCCTTCGAAGCTCAACTTGCTCATGCCTGACTCCTGTTGTGCGGCGGTTGCGTGCGGGATGCGGCAGGCCGGTCCCGTCCGGGCGGGCGGGACCGGCGGATGGTGCCGGGCCTTCGGAAAGCCCCGGCTACCAGGTGACGGGCAGCTCGCCGATGCCGAAGGCGAGCGCGTCGGACGGCCGGAATGCGAGGTCGTCCCGGTCGACCGCGAGGCGCAGGGTCGGGATGCGCCGGTAGAGAGTGCCGTAGACGACCTGCAGCTCGATGCGCGCGAGTTGCTGGCCCAGGCACTGGTGGATGCCCCAGCCGAAGGCGTGGTGGTGCCGGGAGTCGCGGGCGAGGTCGAGTTTCTCCGGGTCGGGGAACGCCTGCGGGTCCCAGTTGCCGGCGGGCAGCGGGACGACGATGCCGTCGCCGGCCTTGATCTCGGCGCCCTCGAACTCGAAGTCCTCGGCGGCGATCCGGCGCTGTCCGAACTGGGCGACGGTCAGGTAGCGCAGGAGTTCCTCGACGGCGGGTGCCGCGTCCTTGGTGTCCTCGATCTCGCGCAGCCTGGCCAGCTGCTCGGGGTTGTCCATGAGGAGTGCCGTACCGACCGTGATCATGGTCGCGCTGGTCTCATGACCGGCGATGAGCAGGATCATGGCGAGGAGGGTCGCCTCGGGAAGGGTGAGGTCGCCGTCGTTGATGCGCGCGGCGAAGTCCGAGAGCACGTCCTCGCCGGGCTCCGCCATCTTCTTCTGGAGGAGTGCCGCCAGGTAGCCGCCCAGCGCCTGGTTGGCGTGGTTCTGCTCCTCGGTGGTCTTGTCGCTGCGGGTGGCGAAGGAGGCGTGCTCGTGGAAGAACTCGTGGTCGTCGTACGGCACTCCGAGCAGCGCGCAGATCATCAGTGAGGGCAGCGGGAGGGACAGCGCGTGGACCAGGTCCACCGGCTTGGGGCCCGCGAGCATCTTGTCGATGAGGTCGTCGGTGATGCGCTGGATCTCCGGGCGCAGCGCCTCCATCCGGGGACGGGTGAAGGGCCGCGTCATCATGCGGCGGATCCGGGTGTGGTCGGCGCCGTCCGCGTTGAAGATCGTGAGCGGGTGCAGGTGCGCGGTCTCCGCCATGGCCCGGTTCGGGTAGGGGAACCCGGCCTGCTTGTCGTCCGAGCTGACCCGGGGGTCGGACAGGATCCGGCGCTGCGCCGCGTGTCCGGTGACGAGCCAGGGGGTGCTGCCGTCCCAGATCTGCCCCCGGCTCACCGGGCCCGTCTCGTTCAGGGCGCGCAGCCCGGGGGGCGGGGCGAAGGGGCACTTGGCGTCCCGGTCGTCCTGGTAGTGGTAGACCTGCTCGTCGGGGGCGGTTCGGGCCTCTGCCTCGGCCATGGGTTCTCCTACGGTGATGGGGTGGGGGGAAGGAGCGGGCTCGGGTGGGGCGGGGGTGTCGCCTATTCCTCGATGCGGATGGCCAGCGCCGGGCACACCGCGGCCGCGTTGCGGACGTCGTCCGCCAGTTCCGCGGGCGGGTTCTCGTTGAGGACGACGACGATGCCGTCGTCCTCGCGCTGGTCGAACACGTCCATGGCGGCGGCCACGCACTGTCCGGCGGCGACGCACTTCTCCTCGTCGACGACGACCTTCATGGTTCTCTCCAGATCGTTCAGGGGGTGGGGGTGGGGGTCCGGAAGGCGTCGACGATCTCCTGTCGGCGCACCCGGGCCTGCTTGGGCATGTTCCAGCCGAGGACGCCGGTGACGACGCCGTCCAGGCGGTAGCGGGCGACGAAGCGACGGGCCGTCAGGTCGCCCTCGACGACGTCCACTTCGGCCTCGGGCGGCAGGAAGCCGTGCACCTGGAGCTTGGCGTCGAACTGGTCCGTCCAGAAGTACGGGATCGGCGCGTACGGCCGGTCCTCGCCGAGGATCGCCGCGGCGACCGCCATGGCCTGTTCGGTGGCGTTCGTACGGTTCTCCAGGCGGACCGGGCGGCCGAGCGACTCGTGGTGCCAGCGGGCCACGTCGCCGGCGGCGTAGACGCCGTCCGCGGCCCGGCAACGGGTGTCGCAGACCACGCCGTTGTCCAGCCGCAGCCCGCTGTCCGCGAGCCAGTCCGTCGCCGGGACGGCGCCGATGGCGACGACGACCACGTCGGCGGGCAGCGTCTCGCCGCTGCCGAGCCGTACGCCCGCCACCCGGCCCGCGCCGTCGTCGGTGAGCCCGGTGACGCCGTTGCCCAGGCGCAGCCGGACGCCGCGTTCGGTGTGCAGGCCGGCCAGGACGCCGGAGACCAGGGGGCCCACCTGCAGGGCCATCGGGGCGTCGAGGGGGCCGGTCAGGGTGACGTCCAGGCCCAGCTTGCACGCGGTGGCCGCGATCTCGGAGCCGAGGACGCCTTCGCCGACGACCACAAGGCGCCGGCCGGCCTGGAGCTCCTTACGCAGGGCGAGTGCGTCGTCGAGGGTGCGCAGCACGTGCACGCCGGTGAGCGCGTCCTGGCCGGGCAGCCGCCGTGCGCGCACACCGGTGGCGATCACGACGGCGTCGGCGGACAGCTCCCGGCCGGACTCGGTGCGTACGGTCCGGGTCGGCGGATCCAGCGCGACGGCCGGGTCACCGAGCACGAACTCGGCGTCCAGTGCCGACAGCACGTCCTCGGTGCGCAGTGCCGCCCGGTCGGGTTCCCAGTCGCCGGCCAGGACCTGCTTGGACAGCGGGGGCCGGTCGTACGGCGCGTGCGGCTCGTCGCCGAGCACCGTGAGGGTGCCGGTGTACCCCTTGCGCCGCAATGCCTCGGCGGTGGTCAGTCCGGACGCGGAGGCGCCCACCACCAGCACGCGGTCCGGGGCCGTCATGCGAGCACCTCGCCGGTCGTGTTCCCCCTGGTGATGCCGTCGATCGTCATGCGTGACTCCGTTTGGGTCTCTGGTGCGGTGTCCGTCTCTGAAAAATAGACCGACCGGTCGACAGAATCAATTCGGTCCGCATAAGGACGCGGCCCGGTCTCCGTGAGGACGCCTCGCGCGACGGGGAGCGCCCGTCGCGCGAGGCCCGAGGAACACCGCGAACGTGCCGGTCGTGCGGCGGTGGGGCTCAGACGAGGTAGCGCCCGCCGTTGGCGCTGAGGCTCTGGCCGGTCACGTAACCGGCCTCCTCCGAGGCGAGGTAGGCCACCGCGTAGGCGACGTCCTCGGGCTGCCCGGCCCGCTTCATCGGCATGGTGGCCGCGGCCGCCTCGACGTCGACGGGACCCTCGCGCACCAGCGGGGTGTCGATGAAGCCCGGCGGGACGTGGTTGACGGTGATGCCCTTGTCGGCGTACTCGATCGCGAGGGCCCGGGTGAGGCCGATGACGCCGCCCTTGGAGGCCGCGTAGTGGGCCATCGCGGGGGCGCCGGTCTGCGCGGAGGAGGACGAGATGTTGACGATCCGTCCCCAGCCGGCCTCCAGCATGTCCGGAACCAGTTCCCTGGTGACCAGGAACGGCCCCTTGAGGTTGATCCCGATCATGCGGTCCCAGGCGGCCTCACTGATGCCGGTGAAGGGCACGTAGGCGGTGATCCCGGCGTTGTTCACGAGGATCGTGACGGCGCCCAGTTCCTCGCGGGTCCGGGCCGCCGCTGCGGCCACGGCCGTGGCGTCGGCGGCGTCGCCGGCCACGGCGATCGCGGTGCCGCCCGCCTCCTGGATCTCGGCGGCGGTCTTCTCGGCGCCTTCGGCGTTCAGATCCCAGACGGCGACCGCCGCGCCGCGCGAGGCGAGGACGACGGCGATCGCCCGTCCTATCCCGCGGGCGCCGCCGGTGACGACCGCGACCTTTCCCTGCAGTGTCATGCGTGCTCCTTGTGTGCCTGGTGCGTGCGGTGTGCCGGGTGCGGGTGCCGTACGGCCCCTGCTACTCGCCCAGCGCCTCGCGCGCCGCGGTGCGGGCCCCCACCGCGCGGGGGAAACCCGCGTAGCCGGCGGAGTGGTAGATGACCTCGGCGATCTCGTCCTCGGTCAGTCCGTTGGTCAGCGCGATCCGGACATGTGTCTTCAGTTCGGTCTCGGCGCCCAGCGCGATCAGCAGACCGAGGGTGACCAGGCTGCGGTCCCGGGGCGCGAGTCCCTCGCGGCCCCAGATCGCACCCCAGACGCTGGTCAGGCCGATGTCGACCAGTTCCTCCCCGAGACGGCCGTCGCGGAGATCGACCTCTCCCTCCGGGAAGACCCCGGGCAGGGCCGCGCGCATGGCCTTCCAGCCGGCGGCTCGCAGATCGGCGGTGGTCCCGGACCCCGCCACGGTGGGTTCCTGGACGTCCTCGGTCGTCATGTGCGACTCCTCTGCCACGACATTGTGCGGTTCGCCTGAGCGAAAGTTAATTCAAACGGTCGGTACAATCAATCCATCCCACCGATCCGGCCGTCCACACCGCGCGGCACGCCCGCCCTGCGCGGCGGGACCCCCGGAACCCGAAACCCGCACCATCACGACCATTGATCGGGCCCACCCGCTCGCCTACGCTCACCCTGAATATTCGACCGACTGGTCGAAACATCATTCAAGGCGTCCCGCGGGAGCAGCGGCCCCTGTCACATTGGAGGGCAGATGAGCGAATCGACGAAGGCACCGGAGACGGCGTCCCTCGCGCAGGCATCGGAGCGGAACCCCGCGGACCAGGGCGTTCTCGACGTACTGGTGATCGGTGCCGGCGTCACCGGCATCTACCAGCTCTACCGGGCCCGCGAGGAAGGCTTCTCGGCGCAGCTGATCGAGGCCGGCACCGGTGTGGGCGGCACCTGGTACTGGAACCGCTACCCCCAGGCCCGCTTCGACTCCGAGAGCTACACCTACGGCTACCTGTTCTCCAAGGAGCTGTGGGAGGAGTGGGAGTGGTCGGAGCACTTCGCCGGCCAGCCGGAGATCGAGCGGTACTTCAACCACGTGGTCGACCGGTTCGACCTGCGCCGCCACATCTCCTTCGGCACCAAGGTGACCTCGGCCGTCTGGGACGAGCCGTCGGGCACCTGGGCCGTCCGGACGGAGGACGGCACGGAGCGCCGGGCGCGGTTCGTGGTCGCGGCGACCGGCATCCTGTCGGTGCCGTTCATCCCGGACATCCCCGGGCGTGCGGACTTCCGCGGTGAGCAGCACCACACCGGCCGGTGGCCGAAGACGCCGGTGGACTTCGCCGGCAAGCGGGTCGCCCAGATCGGCACCGGCTCCAGCGGGGTGCAGATCGTCCCCGCGATCGCCGACGAGGTGGCCTCCATCACGGTGTACCAGAAGGTCGCCGACTGGCTCACACCGCTGAACAACCGGCCGATCACGCCCGAGGAGCAGGCGGATCTGAAGGCGAACTTCGAGTCCATCCGCGACACGCTGAACACCTCGGTGAGCGGGTTCCTGCACCAGATCACCATGCGCTCGGGCCTGGAGGACACCCCGGAGCAACGGCAGGAGTTCTACGAGCAGAAGTGGAACAGCCCCGGTTTCACCAAGCTCTCCGAGCACTACTACGACATGACCACGAACCCCACGGTCAACGAGGAGTTCTGCGCGTTCATCGCCGCCAAGATCCGCTCCATCGTCAAGGACCCGGCGACGGCCGAGAAGCTGATCCCCAAGGGGCACGGCTACGGCGGCCGGCGGCCCCCGTTCGGCACCGGCTACTACGAGGCGTACAACAAGCCGAACGTCCACCTGGTCGACATCAACGAGACGCCGATCATCCGCATCACGGAGACCGGCATCGAGACCGCGGAGGGCGTGCACGAGGCCGACATCATCATCTGGGCCACCGGCTACGACTTCGGTACCGGCGCCCTCAACCGACTGGGCGTGCAGGGCCGTGCGGGGCTCCCGCTGAAGGAGTACTGGGCGGACGGCCCGTCGACGTACCTGGGCGTCGCGACCGCCGGCTTCCCCAACTTCTTCTTCCCCGGCGGACCGCACGGCGCGCTCGGCAACAACCCGCGCTACTCCGGCGACCAGGTCGACTACGTGATGGACGTGCTCGTGCAGGCGCGTGACCGCGGCCACGACGTCGTCGAGGTCACCGCGGCCGCGGAGGAGGAGTGGACGAACCTGGTCAACGACAGCGAGGGCCAGTCCTCCTTCCTCAAGAGCAGCTACTTCTACGGGGCGAACATCCCCGGCAAGGCGATCAAGCAGCTGCTGAACCCGACCGGCCGGTGGAAGCTCCAGGAACTGATCAACGAGTCCGCCGAGAACGACTTCCCCGCGTTCTCCTTCGCCAAGGCGGACCGGAAGCAGGACTGAACGGACCGGCGCCCGTGCCGCCGGTCCCGTCAC
>NZ_JBHXMA010000064.1:0-44693 GCF_042721035.1 Streptomyces sp. NPDC058464 | reverse complement strand
CAACAGGTCCAGGGCGAGCAGGACGCAGATGCCCGCGTCGATGCCGATCGGGAACACATAGGAGAAGTTCCCGAAGCCCTTCTTGATGGCCAGCTCACGGACGGCCGCGTACGAGCCGGCGAAGCCGATACCGGCGATGATCATCGCGCCGGTCACGACCACACCGATGAGAACGCGGTGCATCCGAGTCAGCTGTATTGGCGCGGCCACCCGTACTCCCCTCCCCTTGCGTGTTGTTGCGCGCAACAGGGTGGCACATCAGTGCGGCGCACGTATGGCCGGTCAGCTCTTCTTGGACGACGACTTCGATGCGGAGGCACTCGCCGAGGGCGACCCGGACGCCGACTTCGAGGGCGTCGCCGCAGGTGAACTCTGCGACGTACCCGAGCCGTTGGCCGTCGTGACGGACGCCACCGCCTCCTTGGCCGCCTTCTCCGCCACCTTCGTCAGAGTGTCCGCGTCCGGCGTCTTCTCGCCCGCCAGACCCGCACCGTTGTAGTCGAGGGTGACGACGACGTTCGCGACGCGTGCCACGACCGTCTGCTGCTTGAAGGCGCCCTCCTTCTTCTTCAGGTCGTAGCGCACGACCGTCGCCTGGTCGCCGACTCCGGCCACCGGCTCCGACTTGGTGTTCTTGGCGCCACTCACCGACTGGGCACCCTGCACCTGGCTCGCGTAGTACGCCTCGGCCTGCTTCTCGCCGGAACCACGGCTGGTGTCCGAGTCGAAGCGGAGGAAGGAGATGTTCAGCCAGCGGAACTGGGAACCCTTCACACCGTTGTTGTCCAGGCTGCTCCAGGAACAGCTGCCGCGCGTGGCCACGTCGTCCGACGTGCCCTCCTTGCCCGACTTCGCGCCCTTCGGCACCAGTGCGGTGAGCGTCGTCTTCGACAGCACCGCGCACGGCTCCGGCAGCTTCTGGTACTTGGCCGCCTGGACCGTGGGCGAAGCGGCCACCGAACCGTCCGCCGCGGTCACCGGATCCGAGCCGCCACCCGTCCCCTGCGCGGCACTGTCCGAGCCGGAGGAGCAGGCCGTCGCGAACAGCGCCACGGCGGGGACGGCGGCCGCGCAGACGAGGACGCGGCGCAGGCGCCCTGCCCGTCGCTGTGCGTTCCGATCGTTCCGGGCGCGCTGGTCGTCTGACTGGACTGCTACTCGCTGCATGGTTCCTTCACTCATACGTTCGGGGTTCCTGCGGTCGGATCGGGTCCGAGGGGCCACGGTACGCGGTGAGGGAGCTGTGCGGTTTCGGTTCGCGCCCTTTGCGGGTGGGGTGCAGAGGGTGTGCCAGGGCCCTCAGCCGTTGAGGGCCTCGGCCAGTTGTGCGGCCAGATTCTGCGCCCTGTCCTGCATTTCCTTGCTGTCCGGGACGGTCCCGGTGGCCATCGGCTGCTCCTCGTACACGATCGTCACGACGACGTTGGACGTGCGGAACACCACAGTCACCGTCCGCTGTTCGGCCGTCGAACCCGAGCCGCTGAGCTGGTCGTCGAGATACGCCTCGTCGCCGAGGTCGGAGAGCGTACGGGGCTGGAGACCCGACGGGGTGGTGGAGGACGACGCGGAGGCGGAGGCGGAGTCCGAGGAGGACGGGTCGCCGGATCCGGCGGTCGAGGCGGAGACGGACGCTGACGCGGATGCCGACGCGGACGCTGACGGGGAGCCCGATGCCGACCCGGACGGTGACCCCGACGGCGACTCCGACTCGGTGGCGCTCGGGGGCGCGGACTCCGGGATGTCGGCCGCCGCCTCCAGCTGCGTGTAGATCGTCTGCGCCTCGCTGTCGTCGCTGACCGCGTTGTCGTACGACACCACGCGCTCGAAGTCGACGGACAGCCGGTCCGTGGCGTCGGTGGACTCGATCTTCCAGTGGCAGCCGACCTTGCGGTCCGTGTCGTAGGTGAGCGTGGCCTCGCCCGCGTACGCCTTCTCGCGCTGCTCGGCGTCGGTGATCTGGGCGATGCCCGGGAGCAGCGAGTCGAGGGTGTCGTGGCTGACCGCGCTGCACGCCTCCGGGAGGGTGCGGTACTTGCCGGGCTGGGCGGCGACGGTGGACGTACCGGTGTCCGCGTTCTTGTCGCTGGTGTCCTCGCCACCGCTGGAACCGCTCGTGCAGCCGGCCAGCAGGGCCGCGAGAAGGGCGGCGATGCCGGTTACGTACGCCTTCCGCTGCACGGTCAGGCTCCTTCCGTTCACTGGTCCGCTCGGTCCTGCTCCAGTGTCCCCGCTGGTTAATCGCTTGCCGCAGCGGGGCGCCCCCTGGAGACAATGTGTATCGCACGCACTGCTGTGAACGCCGGTCCGCTGTCTGGTTTCTGGGTCTCTGGCGCCGCATTTGCGTTTTGTGTGATTAAAGCTCTTTGTATCTTTTGGTTTGTTGCCCGCGGGGGAATGAGGAAGACATGTCGTACGTGGAGATACCGGGCGCGAAGGTGCCCATCCGGATGTGGACCGACCCGGCGACCGTCGAGGACGTGGCGCTCCAGCAGCTGCGCAACGTCGCGACCCTGCCGTGGATCAAGGGCCTGGCGGTGATGCCGGACGTCCACTACGGGAAGGGTGCGACGGTCGGATCAGTCATCGCGATGCAGGGCGCGGTGTGCCCGGCGGCGGTCGGGGTCGACATCGGCTGCGGCATGTCGGCGGTGAAGACGTCCCTGACGGCGAACGACCTGCCGGGGGACCTGGCGCGGCTGCGGTCGAAGATCGAGCAGGCGATTCCGGTGGGGCGGGGGATGCATGCGGATCCGGTGGAGCCGGGGGACTTCCACGGGCTGGCCATGGTCGGCTGGGAGGGGTTCTGGGGGCGGTTCGACGGGGTTGCGGAGGCGGTGAAGTTCCGGGAGGAGCGGGCCGTGAAGCAGATGGGGACGCTCGGGTCCGGAAATCACATGATCGAATTGTGCCTTGATCAGTCAAACTCGGTCTGGCTCATGCTGCACTCCGGTTCTCGCAACATCGGGAAGGAGCTGGCCGAGTATCACATCGGTGTCGCGCAGAAGCTTCCGCACAACCAGGGACTGGTTGACCGGGACCTGGCGGTGTTCGTCTCGGACACTCCGCAGATGGCGGCTTACAGGAACGATCTCTACTGGGCTCAGGAGTACGCCAAGTACAACCGCATGCTCATGATGGCGCTCCTGAAGGACGTCGTCCGCAAGGAGTTCAAGAAGGCTAAGCCGACATTCGAGCCGGAGATCTCCTGTCACCACAACTACATCGCCGAGGAACGCTACGAGGGCATGGACTTGCTCGTCACCCGCAAGGGGGCGATCCGGGCCGGCTCCGGCGAGCTCGGGATCATTCCTGGCTCGATGGGCACCAGCTCGTACATCGTGAAGGGGCTCGGGAACGAGAGGGCCTTCAACTCGGCGTCGCATGGTGCCGGTCGGCGCATGAGCCGTAACGCGGCAAAGCGCCGCTTCACGACCAGGGACCTGGAAGAGCAGACGCGTGGTGTGGAGTGCCGTAAGGACTCCGGGGTGCTGGATGAGATTCCGGGCGCCTACAAGAACATCGACCAGGTGATGGAGCAGCAGCGCGACCTGGTTGAGGTCGTGGCGAAGTTGAAGCAGTTCGTGTGCGTGAAGGGATAGGACGGTGATGGGCGCGATGATTGCGCGCCGCGCCCATCATGTGCCGCACAGTCCGGCAGCGGCACTACGCCATGCAACAGCTTCCAGCGGCGGTTCTGGCAAGGACTTTTGGAGTAGCCAAGTTCCGCTGCCGCGTGGGCGATGGTTGGTGCCTTGAGTAGGATCCGGTCCATTTCGCGAGTCCACTCGATGCGTGGCGGCCTGCGATCCATGCCTGACGGGCGCACCCAGGTCACAAGGGAATTCGCGGCCGCTCGTTTTCTGTCCAGTGAGAGACAGCCGGGGTAATAGAGGTCGGCTGCCAACTCCTGCGCACTTTCGTTTGTGTAGAGGACGTTGTAGATGCCGTCGCGCGCGTTGCGCTTGAGGCTGCGCTCGGCTCCCGTCACGTCCTTGCTGTACTCGCGCAGATAGGCCGCGACGCTGCTGCTGGCCGTGGTGAGCGAGACGAAGGGAAGACCCTTGCTGGTGAAGCCGACTGACCCGTCTGCGTCGATCAGGCCTCGCAGATAGTCGCGGCGGGAGAACTCGACGGTCGGCGGCGCGATCGTCTTGGACTTGCGGCCGTACGGAAGCCCGAGTTCGTTGATCCTGGTCCTGGCTTCCAGGGAGCACATGCTCCAGAGGGCGGTGGTGTGGGTCTCGGCGAAGTTGGTCGAGCGGGTGCGTTCGGTGATGCTGCTGTAGTAGGGGGTCAGCTTCTGGAATGTGCACAGGAGATCGACATCCCGTGCGCTGATCTCGATGGTCAGGCGGCCCTTTCGGCCCACTCGCTTTGCCAGGTGCCCATCCGCCTGCAAGAACCCGAACATGTACGCGTACTCCGGGACCGTGAGGTCCATGAACTGCTGGGCGTTAGGCTCGCATTCAGCCACAGGGAAGCTCCACTTCCATGCTGGTCAGGCCCTCGGCTGGGCTGCATCCCTGCCGAGGGCCGTCGATTTGATGGTGTGGTGCGAGTCTGGGTCGGGTGTTCAGGCGGCGTTCGGGTGATCGACGATGTTCACCCTTGTGAGTTTTCGAGCCGCAGCACTTCCTCCCTGAGGATGTGGCGGGCCGGGCGGAAGCCGGTGCCGAGGGTGAACGCTGCCTGCATGACGTCGGCGTGGGGGATGCCGAGGGCTCGCCGACCCACCGCGACCGCCCCATGATCCGGCGTGACCCTCCCCGCGCGATCACCGCAGCGCGCGTTCCAAAGCAGTCTGGTGGTCGGAAACCCACTGGTAGGCCCGTTGGACTTCCCTCACCACCCCGGCGTCACGAAGTCGGATCATGGCGGCATCTCCCGCGTCGGCCGCGGTCTCGATGCCCCGCCAGCACCGGTCCTGCCACCACAGGACCGTGACCACGAGACGTTGACGTTGCCGGTCGGACAACTCGTAGGTGTCGGCGATCAGCCTCATGCGCCGGGACGCCTCACCGACGTCGGCCACGGCGGGGCCGAGACCGAGGTACTGCCAGCAGACATGAGCGATGTCATGGATCCGGGCGCCCGGTGCCGCCAGGTCCCAGTCGATGAACGCCGCCGGCCGAAGCGCGCCACCGGCCGGCCGGTACACCGTGTTCTTGGGCGACAGGTCGTTGTGACAGACGACCTCGTGGTCTCCGGCCAGCCGGGTGCCGGCCGTCAGGTCGTGGAACTCGCGCACGAGCCGGGCGACCGCGCCCAGGCTCTCGTCCGACGCCACGGAAGCAGGTTGTCCCGCTTCCCACGCCACATGGCCGTCGAGGTAACTGAGCACTTCGCGGCCCTTGTCGTCCACGCCGAGATACCGCGGAGCTCCGTTCCAGCCACCGGCTTCGAGCAGGTTCAGCAGATCTCCCACGAACTCCGTGTGAGCAGACGCAGGGCGGCGCACCGTGTCGCCGACACGGACGACGGCATTGACGAAACCTCCGGGCAGGGGCGACTCGGGCATCGCTCCATCCTGCCCGAGCCGCGGTCAGGTGGTGGGGCGGGGTTCGAGGAGGGTCGTGCGGAGGGTTTCCCGGAGCGCGTTCGCGTCCAGGCCGACTGCTCGTGTCACGTACTCCTCGGTCGAGCCGTAGCGGGCGTTCAGCGCGGACAGGAACAGGAGCATCGCCGATGCCGGGGCGCGGCCGAAGCCCAGCCAGGTCGGCTCGCGGCCCTCGTTCCGCGCCTTCCAGTCGGCCAGCAGGGCGGGCGTCGCCCGTTCCGTGAGGGTGAAGTCCTCGACGACCGTCGGTTCGGGTACTCCGGCCAACGTCAGGATCAGCGCCGCCAGTTGGCCGGTGCGGTCCTTGCCGGACGCGCAGTGGAAGACCAGGGGGGTGTCCGATTCCGCCGACAGGGCCACCAGCTCCAGTGCCCTGCGGATCTCCGTCACCCCGTCCTCCGCCACCTCCATGTAGCGCTCGGCCAGGTACGGGCCGGGGTCGATGTCGGGGGCCAGGGCCGCCTGGTCGTAGGGGCGGTGCTCGATGCTGAGGTTGTGGTACGTGAAGGAGGGGTGGGACGGGACACGGCCCCGGCCCTCGGCCTCCCAGGGGTGGCGGAGGTCGACGACCGTGCGGATGCCCAGGGACAGGAAGCGGTCCCAGTCCCGCGTGCCCTCGCGCAGCTTGCCCAGCGAGTCGGCGCGGTAGAGCCGGCCGGGGCGGATGCGGCGGCCGTCGGCGGTCGGGTAGCCGCCCAGGTCACGGAAGTTGTGCAGCCCGTCGAACGGTATGTGTCTGTCCACGGGCCGCGAGCCTACTTCGCGTGCCGTACCGCGTAGATCATCACGAACGCGATGAGGTGGATGCCGAAGAGGAAGTAGGCCAGGAAGTACCAGACCTGGCGTTCGTTCTTCGTTTCCTGTTCCAGGCGGCGCTCTTCCAGCCGGCGTTCCAGGGCGGCCGTCGGGTCGTCGTCCGGTGTCGCGGAGTCCGGCATCACAGTTCCCGGTGGACCTTGGTGTTGGAGGCCTGGGCGCGGGGGCGGACGACCAGGAGGTCGATGTTGACGTGGCTGGGGCGGGTCACCGTCCAGGTGATGGTGTCGGCGACGTCGTCGGCGGTGAGGGGCTCGGCGACGCCCTGGTAGACCTTCGCGGCCCGCTCCTCGTCGCCGCCGAAGCGGGTCAGGGCGAACTCGTCGGTCCTGACCATGCCGGGGGCGATCTCGATGACACGGACCGGCTTGCCGACGATCTCCAGGCGGAGGGTCTCGGCGAGGACGTGCGCGCCGTGCTTGGCGGCGACGTAGCCGGCGCCGCCCTCGTAGGTGGCGTGGCCGGCGGTGGAGGAGACGACGACCACCGTGCCGTCGCCGCTCGCCTCCAGCTTGGGGAGCAGGGCCTGGGTGAGGTTCAGGGTGCCGATGACGTTCGTCTCGTACATCGTGCGCCAGTCGGCGGGGTCGCCGGTGGCCACCGGGTCGGCACCGAGCGCTCCGCCGGCGTTGTTCACGAGGACGGCGACCGCCTTGAAGGCCGTCGCGAACTCGTCGACCGCGGCGCGGTCCGTCACGTCGAGGGGGTAGGCGGTGGCCTGGTGGCCGGCCTCGTTGATCTCCTTGGCCAGCGCCTCGATGCGGTCCGCCCTGCGGGCGGTGAGGACGACGCGGTAGCCGGCCTCGGCGAGCCGGCGGGCGGTGGCGGCGCCGATGCCGCTGCTGGCGCCGGTGACGACCGCGATGCGGGACGGGGCCATGGGGGTTCTCCTCAGCAGGTGGGTCACGTATACGGGTGTGTCGCGGCAAGGATATGTGCGGTGATTCGTCGGCTGCGGGCCGGTGGGGGTTGTTCGCGCCCACGCGGCGGAGCCGCATATCGATACAGCCCCGCGCCCCTTTCGGGGCGCGAACCTCACGTCAGTTTCTGGGCGCCCACATGATCACGGCCATGCCTGCGAGGCAGATCGTCGCCCCGGTGAGGTCCCAGCGGTCCGGGCGGTAGCCGTCGGCGACGACGCCCCACAGGATCGAGCCGGCGACGAAGATGCCGCCGTAGGCCGCCAGGATGCGGCCGAAGTGGGCGTCGGGCTGGAAGGTGGCGACGAAGCCGTAGGCGCCGAGGGAGAGGATGCCGCCGGCGACCCAGAGCCAGCCGCGGTGCTCGCGTACGCCCTGCCAGACCAGCCAGGCGCCGCCGATCTCGAAGAACGCGGCGACGACGAACAGGGCGGCGGAGCGGAGGATCAGCATGCGTGCAGGGTGCCACGCCCGGCGGTGTCACCTGATGGGGGGCGCCTGGGGCGGGGCACGGGTGGCATATATCCGTATGTATGCCGGAGCGTGGATACCGGGGACGGACGGGACGGGACGGGTGGTGTGGCGATGCGTCGTGGTGGGTTCGCAGTGGTCGGTGCCGTGGCGGTGGGCGCGTTGGTCGTGGGCGGCGGCGGTACCGCCTGGGCCGGGAACGCCGATCTGGAGGTGCACGGGTCCGCCGTGCTGAGCGGGGACCTGCTGGAGGTCCGGGTGTCCTCGCTCAACCACGGGCCGGACGGTGTGACGGCTGCCAGTGTGCGGCTGGTCTCGTCGGCGGCGCTGGCGGACACCCAGGAGCTGCCGGGCGGGTGCGCGCGCACCGGTGACCGGGAGGTGGTGTGCGACACAGGGCCGCTGGCGGTCGAGGTGCCCGGCACGGAGCTGGTGGTTCCGGTACGGCTGCTGGGTCAGCCGTCGGAGATGAGGCTGGAGGTGGACGTGGCGTGGGGCGGCGGTGCGGTGGACCAGGACCGTACGAACGACAGGCAGCGGGTGCTGGTGCTGGCGACGGGGGATGCGTACGCGTTCTGATCCGGGTCGGTCGATCGGGTCGATCGGGTCGATCGGATCTATCGGGTCGATCCGGTCGATCGATCGACCGGGCTCATGGCAGTGCCGCGACGAGTTCCTGGGCGAGCGGGCCGGAGGACGCGGGGTTCTGCCCGGTGAAGAGGTTGCGGTCCACGACCGTGTAGGGCTCCCAGGCGGGCCCCCGCGAATACTCGGTGGGCAGCTTCTTCAGCTCGTCCTCCAGCAGCCACTTGGCCTTGTCGGCGAAACCGACACCGGCCTCCTCCTCGTTGCAGAAGCCGGTCAGCCGGTAGTTCGCGAAGGGGGTGTCACCGTTCGCGTCCCGGGTGGCGAGGATGGCGGCGGGGGCGTGGCAGACGATGCCGAGCGGACGGCCGGAGGCGAGGGCCTCGCGCAGCAGCGCGCCGGAGTCCGGGTCGCCCGAGAGGTCCTCCATCGGGCCGTGGCCGCCGGGGTAGTAGACCGCGTCGTAGTCCTCCAGGCGGATGTCGGTGATAGGGACGGCGTACCGCAGCTCCTCGGCCTCCTCGATGACGGCCTCCTCACGGAGGGCGTTCTCCTCGCCGCCCGCCATGCGGGGCCGCAGGCTCATCGTGTCCACGACGGGTACGACCCCGTGCGGGGTCGCCACGGTGACCTCGTGTCCGGCGTCGGTGAACACGCTGTAGGGGGCCACGAACTCCTCGGCCCAGTAGCCGGTGGGATGTCGGTGCCCGTCCTTGAGGGTCCAGTAGCTCGCGCCGGTCACCACACACAGGATCCTGGCCATGGGACGCTCCTCCGGGACACGTTTCCGGAACACCTTCAAATGTGCCCATCAAGTCTGGGCGGGTATTCCGGAGGCCGCAACTCGTGGCCGCCGTGCGGGAAATGCGCGGGCCATTCCTGTGAAAGGTATGGCGCGGATTTCCCGGCGCGGCGGTGACGCCGGGGTGCCTGCCTCGGCGCCGGGGAACTCCTCGGTGTCCCGCTCTAATTCCACATGTAGTTCTCGGCGGCGTCGACGATCAGGTCCTTGACCGCCTGCGGGTGGGAGACGAGGGACACGTGCGAGGAGTTGATCTCCACGGTCTTCCGGGCGTGCGCGCGTTGCGCCTCGAAGCGTTCCAGGGCCGGGTTGATCGACTGGTCCTGCTTGCCGACGAGGACGTAGACGGGTCTGTTCCGCCAGGCGGCGCCGGTGAGTTTGTCCCCGAACGCCGACATCGCGATCGGGCGCTGGGTGGCTGCCATGACGGCGGTCTGGCTCGCGGGCAGGTCCGCGGCGAAGACCTGGCGCAGGAGGGCCGGTTGTACGTACACGTCCGTGCCGGTGGTGCCGTCGCCGTTGCGGAAGGGCACCTGCTTGAGGGCCTTGGTGAGCGGGGCGGGCGCGAACTTCGCGGAGAGGGTGGTGAACGACTCCCCTCTGTCGGGCATGGCCGCGTTGATGTAGACGAGGGCCTTGACGTTGTCGTTTCCGACGGCGGCCTGCGAGATCACCTCACCGCCGTAGGAATGGCCGACCAGGACGATCGGCCCGCTGACGGACTTCAGGAAACTCGCGAGGTAGGCCGAGTCCTCGGGGACGCCGCGGAGCGGGTTGGCCGGTGCGGCCACCGTGTAGCCGTTCTGCTGGAGGCGCTGTACGACACCGGTCCAGCTCGACGCGTCGGCGAAGGCGCCGTGGACGAGCACGATGGTGGGCTTCTCCCGGCCGGGATCGCCGCTCGGACCTCCGGCCTGTGCCGTGGTGGGGGCGAGGACGGCAGTGGTTCCCGACAGTGCCAGGAGAGCGGCGCCCCAGCGGACGGCGTTCACGGTACGACGGGACTCGCGCGGTATTCGCATGCTGGTCCTTCGGTGCGAGGCGTCGGGCGACGCCCGGGATTCCAGCGTCGGGGACACGTGTCGGCGTGTCCCCGTGCGCGAGCCGTCCGGGTGAACGGGAGGAGGGGGGAAGGGGGAGGGGGGAAGCGGGAGGGGGGGAAGAGGGATCAGGTGGAGCCGGCCGTCGTCCCGAAGGTCACCCGGTAGTAGCAGGCCCCCTTGCAGGGCATGGTCGCCCCGTCGTCGAAGGCGTAGGAGTAGGCGTACGGCTCGGCGCGCTTGAAGACCTGGGTGTAGTCGACGGGCCACTTGGAGGGGATGCAGTTGTCGCGGCCCGCCCAGGCGCCCTGGCAGCAGTAGGTGTCGCCGCCGAACGCCGCGCACGGCGGTTTGCAGCCGATCTCCTGGCCGCCGGAGAGGGCCTGCATGGCCTTGGGGCAGTCGACCTCCGTGGTGCAGGTGCCCTTGTAGCAGCCCGTGGAGCCGACCGGGTCGGTGGTCGTGGTGTGGGAGACGTTGATGTACATGGGCAGGTTGGAGCCGTCGACCATGCTGACGTCGTAGAAGTCCATGCTGTCGAAGGCGTCGAAGGTGAACTCGCCGAGGGTGGTGGGCGGGTTGCCGCCGCTGCAGACGCTGGTGCAGTCGCCGGAGGCGCAGGGGCCCGCGGCGGTGCCGTCGGTGCATCCGGTACGGCCCCAGATGCGGCCGCCCCAGTTGTTCGCGACGGTCACCGAGAGGCTCTGGCCGGGGGCGAGCTTGCGGCCGTCCGGGTAGACGGAGGTGTTGGTGACGACCGCCCACACCGTCTTCTGCGTCTTGTTGACGACGGTGATCAGGCGTTTGCCGGCGGGTGCGGTGGTCGGTCGCGTGGTCTGGGCGGCCTGGTGGGACGCGGCGGTCGTCGGCTTGCGCGTGGTCTTCGCCGACGCCGAGGCCTTGGCGCTCACCGAGGCGGAGGCGGAGGCGGAGGCGGAGGTGCTGGGGCTCGCTGACGGGGAGAGCGGGGTGCCGGACGGCCCGGACTGCCCGGATTGGAGGGCCGCGGCCGTCGTGCGGCGGTCCGGGTGCGCGGCCTGGGGGCCGGCCGGGGTCCACCACCCGTAGGTGACGAGTACGGTGGCGGTCGTCGCGAGGGCGGCCGCGCCGGCGTACCACCAGCGGCGTCGCGGTGGTCTCGCGCCGTGTCTCCTGCGTCCTCGTGCCATCCTTGTGCCTTCCTCGGGCTGTGCCAGATGTGTGCCTGCCTTTCGGTGACCTCCTCGACGGGGGCCGTACAACACAAATCGCGAAGCCGACCCGCCGGTTTTTCTGTTGTCCCCGCGTCCTGCGCGGGGTCTCCGTTCCGACAGCCGGACTCTGCGCGGAGGAACAGACCCACATGACCGACAACCATCGGAGCGGACCCGACCCCGGCGTGGTGACGGCCGCTCGCGCGGGTGACAGAGCGGCCCTGGAACACCTCGTGACCGCGTGTCTGCCGCTGGTCTACAACATCGTCGGCCGGGCCCTGAACGGTCATGCCGACGTCGACGACGTCGTACAGGAGACGCTGTTGCGCATGGTGCGCGGGCTGGAGAAGCTGCGGGATCCGTCCGCGTTCCGGTCGTGGCTCGTCGCCATCACGATCCGGCAGGTGCGCAACCGTGAGCAGTCGCGGGCCACGGACCGGGACCGCAGGGCGCGCCTGGACGACGCGGAGGCGATCACCGACCCGGCGCTCGACTTCGCCGGTCTGACCATCCTGCGGCTGGGCCTGACCGAGCAGCGCCGGGAGGTCGCCGAGGCGACGCGCTGGCTCGACGCGGACGACCAGGAGCTGCTGTCCCTGTGGTGGCTGGAGGAGACCGGCGACCTGGAGCGCGCGGACCTCGCCGGTGCGCTGGGGCTGTCCGACCGGCATGCCGCGGTGCGGGTGCAGCGGATGAAGAAGCAGATGGAGGTCTCGCGGTGCGTGGTGCGGGGGCTGGGGGCCGAGCCGCGCTGTGCGGAGCTGGACGAGATCGCCGGGCCGTGGGACGGCACGCCGAGTCCGCTGTGGCGCAAGCGGTTCGGCCGTCACATACGTGGCTGCGGGGTGTGCGCGGGCCTGGAGCGGGGGCTGCTGCCGATGGACCGGCTGCTGAGCGGCCTGCCGCTGGTGGCGGTGCCGGCCGGCCTCGACCCGGCGCGGGTGCTGGCCCAGGTCACCGCGCACCACACCGCCGCGTCGCATGCCGGCGGGGCTCATGGAGGCCCAGGCGCCGGGTCCGCCGATCCGAGCGGCGGGGGCGGCGGGGCCGGCGGGGGCCGGGCGCTGCGGCGGCGGCACGGGCGGGCGGCCAGACGGGCGGGCAGCCGTCTCGTGGGCAAGCAGGCCGTGGTGGGCGGGTCGGCGGCGGTCGCGGTCGTCGCGGCGGTCGCGCTGGTCGCGGCCCGGATGACGGCGGGTCCGTCGGTCCCGGCCGCGGAGACGCAGGCGCCGCCGACGCCGGTCGCCGTGGCGTCCCCGAGCCCGAGCCCGACCCACTCCGCCTCCCCGTCGCCGTCCCCCTCCCACAGCGCGTCGCCGAGACCGTCGGTCAGGCCGACCCCCTCGAAGCACACCGCGGCCCCGGTGCAGGTGGTCTCCGGCGCGAAGAAGGGCGTCGGCGTGTGGACGTTCAACGGGGTGAGCCAGGCGCTCGCCGCGAGCGGGGCGAGCTGGTACTACACCTGGAACACCCAGCACCAGGGCGTGACGACCCCGTCCTCGGCCTCCTACGTGCCGATGATCTGGGGTGCCGCGTCCGTCACCGACGCGTCGCTGGCGCAGGCGCGGGCGGCGGGACCGTACCTCCTGGGCTTCAACGAACCCGACATGGCGCAGCAGTCGAACATGACCGTCGACCAGGCGCTGGGGCTGTGGCCCAAGCTGATGGCGGCGGGCAAGGTGCTGGGCAGCCCGGCGGTGGCGTACGGCGGGGACACGGCCGGCGGCTGGCTGGACCGGTTCATGTCCGGGGCGAGGGCGAAGGGCTACCGGGTCGACTTCATCACGCTGCACTGGTACGGCGGTGACTTCCGCACCCCGCAGGCCGTGCAGCAGCTGACCTCGTACCTGTCGGCGGTGTACGCGCGCTACCACAAGCCGATCTGGCTGACCGAGTACGCGCTGATCGACTTCTCGCAGGGGACCCGTTTCCCGTCGGCGCAGCAGCAGGCGGACTTCGTCACCGCGTCCACGAAGGCGCTCGACGCGCTGCCGTACGTGCAGCGGTACGCGTGGTTCGGGCTCGGTGCGGACCCGGCGAAGCCGAGCAGCGGGCTCTTCACGAGCGGTACGGCGGCCACGGCGGCGGGCCGGGCCTTCCAGGCGGCCCGCTGAGCGGAGGGGGCCGGTGCCGGCGACCGTACCGGCCCCCTCCGGGTCATGGGCTGACGCCCCAGGTGACGCGGTAGCCGCACTCTCCGGAGCAGGTGAGCACGCTGGTCGCGTCGTCGTTGACGTAGGAGTAGGCGAAGGGCTCGGCCGCCTTGAAGACGGCGGCGGAGTCGACCGGCCAGGAGGACGGGACGCACTGGGGGCGGGCCGCGTAGGCGCCCGTGCAGCAGGTCTTGTCGGTGTTGAAGACCAGGCAGGCGCTGAGGCAGGCGACGACGTGGCCGTCGCGGACGCGCTGCAGCTTGGCGGGGCAGGTGGCGTTGGCGTCCCGGGTGCAGCCGGCGGCGGAGCATCCCTTGGCGTCGATCCTGTCCTTCGACGTGCCGCCGTAACTGTTGATCCACATCGGCAGGTTGTTGCCCTCGACCAGGCTGACGTCGTAGAAGTCCATGCCGTTCCAGGCGTTCAGGTTGAACTCGGCGAGGGTGGAGGGGAATTCGCCCCAGGTCGAGCCGCACTGGAAGTGGCCGCAGCCGCCGGTCAGGCAGTCGCCGTCGCCGGCGGCGTCGAAGGAGCAGCCGGTGCGGGCCCAGAGGCGGACGTCCCAGTGGTCGGGGATGGTGAAGCTGAGGCTGGCGCCGGGGCGCAGGACCCAGCCGGTGGCCTCGACCGGGTGTTTGGGGTCGGCGGCGATGGCCGGCCAGATGGTCTGGTCGAGTCGGTTGACGAGGGTGATGGTGCGGTGGCCGGGGGCCGCGGCGGCGGTTGCCGGCTGCTTTGCGGTGCGGGAGGGCGAGGAGGCCTTGGCCGAGGGCGAGGCGCCGGTGTGCGGGGTCGCCGAGGCCGAGGCCGAGCCGGACGGTGACGGCTTCCCGGAAGGACTGGCGAGGGGGGTGGCGGCGGCCGTCGTACGGGGTGAGGCCGCCGGGTCGGCGGCGGTGGTCCGCCGGTCCGCGGCGGGTCCCGACTGCATACGGGCCAGCACCACGGCGGTCACCAGGGCGAGGCAGGTGAGGACTACGGCGGCGGTGGCGGCGAGGCCGGAGTACCGGCGGGTTCTGCGGCGGCGGTGGTGCTGCATGTCACGGGGCTCCTGTCCGTTCCCACGGGTGTGGGCTGTCGTAGGGGAGACCCGGACGGGGGTGGCGGGACAACGGAAATGCAAGGGGGTGGCTGATGGGTGTGCTCCGGCTGAGGGTCCGATGTGGCTGGTCGCGCAGTTCCTCCCCCAGCCTTCGGCCGGGGGTACCCCCAGCGTCCCTTACAGGGCGCCGCAGCCGAAGCCGGGAATAGGTGGCCGCGGGGTCTCGTTCTGTGGGTATAGTTGAATCGTAAACAACCTGGAGGGTGAGCGAGCATGCAGTTCGGGATCTTCACGGTCGGCGACGTCACGCCGGACCCCACCACGGGGCGGACGCCGAGCGAGCGGGAGCGCATCAAGGCGATGGTCGCGATCGCGCTGAAGGCCGAGGAGGTCGGCCTGGACGTGTTCGCGACGGGTGAGCACCACAACCCGCCGTTCGTGCCGTCGTCGCCGACCACCATGCTCGGTTACGTCGCCGCGCAGACGGAGAAGCTGATCCTCTCCACCTCCACCACCCTCATCACCACCAACGACCCGGTGAAGATCGCCGAGGACTTCGCGATGCTCCAGCACCTGGCCGACGGCCGGGTGGACCTGATGATGGGCCGCGGCAACACCGGGCCGGTCTACCCGTGGTTCGGGCAGGACATCCGCGAGGGCATCAACCTCGCCGTCGAGAACTACGCCCTGCTGCGCCGCCTGTGGCGCGAGGACGTCGTCGACTGGGAGGGCAAGTTCCGCACGCCGCTGCAGGGCTTCACCTCGACCCCGCGGCCGATGGACGACGTACCGCCGTTCGTCTGGCACGGCTCGATCCGCTCGCCCGAGATCGCCGAGCAGGCCGCCTACTACGGCGACGGCTTCTTCCACAACAACATCTTCTGGCCCGCCGACCACACCAAGCGGATGGTCGAGTTCTACCGGAAGCGGTTCGCGCACTACGGGCACGGCACTCCCGAGCAGGCGATCGTCGGTCTCGGCGGCCAGGTGTTCATGCGGAAGAACTCGCAGGACGCGGTCCGTGAGTTCCGGCCGTACTTCGACAACGCGCCGGTCTACGGGCACGGCCCGTCCCTGGAGGACTTCACCGACCAGACCCCGCTGACGGTGGGCTCGCCGCAGCAGGTGATCGAGAAGACGCTGGGCTTCCGCGAGTACGCGGGCGACTACCAGCGCCAGCTCTTCCTGATGGACCACGCGGGGCTGCCGCTGAAGACGGTCCTGGAGCAGCTCGACATGCTCGGCGAGGAGGTCGTGCCGGTGCTGCGCAAGGAGTTCGCGAAGGGCCGTCCGGCGGACGTCCCGGAGGCGCCGACGCACGCGTCGCTGCTGGCCGCCGCCGCGGAGGAGAAGAAGGCCGACAAGGCTTCGGACAAGTCGGACAAGAAGGAGGCCGGGGTATGAAGCTCGTCGTCGTCTCGGCGGGGCTGAGCGTGCCGTCGTCCACCCGGCTGCTGGCCGACCGGCTGGCAGCGGCGGTGGGCCGGCAGGCCGAGGCACGGGTCGAGGTCGAGGTGGTGGAGCTGCGCGACCTCGCGGTCGAGATCGCGCACAACTTCACCAACGGGTTCCCGGGGCGGAAGCTGGCGGCCGCGCAGGAGGCGGTGACCGGGGCGGACGGCCTGATCGCGGTCACGCCGGTGTTCACGGCCTCCTACAGCGGGCTGTTCAAGTCCTTCTTCGACGTGCTCGACAAGGACGCGCTGGCGGGGAAGCCGGTGCTGATCGCGGCGACCGGGGGTACGGCACGGCACTCGCTGGTGCTGGAGCACGCGCTGCGGCCGATATTCGCGTACCTGCGGGCGGTGGTCGTGCCGACGGGTGTCTACGCGGCCTCCGAGGACTGGGGAGCGGAGGGGCTGGACGGCCGGGTCGAGCGGGCGGCGGGGGAGCTGGCGGGGCTGATGCAGGGGCTGAGCGGGGCCGGGCGGGAGGAGCCCGAGGCTCTGCCGGTCGTACCGTTCGCGGAGCAGCTGGCGAGGTTGGCCGCGAGCTGAGGTGAGGCGGGGCGGGGGGTGGGGACGCTTACCGGCGCTTGCCGGGTACCGCTGCGCCCACCCGTGCCGCCCCAGCGGCACGACTGCCCGCAGCTGGGTAGGACACGACTGGGAAGCGCCCCGTAAGGGGCGCGGGGAACTGCGCGAGCAACCCCCACCCGCCCGCAGCCGAATCGCGACGCCCGGTTGCCTCTGTGACGGTGAGAGGCAGGTAAAAAGGGTGATCGTAGGCCCGCTCACCACGGCAGAACCGCCGGAGGCCTTGGCAGACTGGGGACGTGCCCCAGACTGTGCTGCTCGCCGAAGACGACCGCGCCATCCGCCACGCCCTGGAACGGGCCCTCACCCTGGAGGGATACGAGGTGACGGCGGTCGCTGACGGTGTAGAGGCCTTGGCGCACGCCCACCGCACCAGCCCCGACGTCCTCGTCCTCGACGTGATGATGCCCGGCATCGACGGCCTCCAGGTCTGCCGCGTCCTGCGGGCGGAGGGGGACCGGACCCCGATCCTCATGCTGACCGCGCTGGTCGAGACCGCCGACCGGATCGCGGGACTGGACGCCGGCGCCGACGACTACGTCGTCAAGCCCTTCGACGTCGAGGAGGTCTTCGCCCGGCTGCGGGCACTGCTGCGCCGGACCCTGCCCGTGACCACCGGCGGAGGCGCCGTCGGCGTCGGCGCAGGCACCACCGGCGGCGGTGCCCTCGCCGAGCCCGGCCGGGAGCCGCTGGTCTCCGACCGGCAGGTCGAGGCGGCCGGCCTGCGGATGGACCTCCAGGCCCGCCGGGCCTGGCGCGGCAGCCGCGAGCTGGAGCTGACCCGCACCGAGTTCGAGCTGCTCGAACTGCTCGCGCGGAACGCGGGCATCGTCCTCGACCACTCCACGATCTACGACCGCATCTGGGGCTACGACTTCGGCCCCGGCTCCAAGAACCTCGCCGTCTACGTCGGCTACCTGCGCCGCAAGCTCGACGAGCCGGGCGCCCCGCAGCTGATCCACACCGTGCGGGGCGTGGGTTACGTGCTGCGGGAGGACTGAGTGGCCCGCCGCCCCGGACGGCCGGGGCGGTTCGGGCTGCCCGCGCGGCTCTGGCGGATGCTGGCCCGGCGCCGGCCCAAGCTCGTCTCCCTGCGCACCACCTTCGTCGTCTCCTTCGCGGCGATCACCGCCGCCGTCACCATCGTCGTCGGCATCCTGTCGTACAACGCGGCCGCCCGGCTGGTCCGCGTCGACCAGCAGTCGGTGTTCACGCAGGTCGTCTCCGACGTCCAGGACGAGGTCAAGCAGCACAAGATGGTGCCGGAGGAGTTCTCCTCCTCGAAGCCCGGGCATGATCTGGTCCGGCCCGCGCGCACCGACGTCCAGGTGCTCGGCGCGCAGGGCGAGATCGTCGACCACGGCACTCCGGTGCTGCCCGTCACCGCCGCGGACCGGGCGGCCGCCACCGCCGCGGAGGCCGGGAAGACGGTCCAGCACAAGGACGTCCAGGCCGGCGAGGATCTGTTCCGGATCGCCACGGTCTCGCTCGGCGGCGGGCGGGGCGCGGTGCAGGTGGCGCAGGAGTTCAGCGACACCGAGGACCTGCTCAACGCGCTCCAGCAGCGGACGCTGCTGCTGATGTCGGCCGTGGTGGTGGCCGCCGGGCTGTTCGGCTGGTGGCTGGCCCGGCGGATCACCCGCCGGCTGGTGATCCTCACCTCGGCCGCGGAGAACGTGGCCCGCACCCGGCAGCTCGGCATCCAGGTGCCGGTGACGGGACTGGACGAGGTGGGCCGGCTGGGCCGCGCCTTCGACCGGATGCTGGGCCGGCTCGCCCAGTCGGAGGAGGACCAGCGGCGCCTGGTCCAGGACGCGGGCCACGAGCTCCGCACCCCGCTGACCTCGCTCCGTACCAACATCTCCCTGCTCCGCCGGATCGACGAACTCCCGCCCGCGACCCGCGACGAACTGGTCGCCGACCTCGGCCAGGAGGCGCGTGAGCTGACCGACCTGGTCAACGAGCTGGTCGACCTGGCGGCCGGGCAGTCCGACAACGAGCCCCCGCAGCACGTTGACCTGGCCGACATCGCGGAGGACGTGGCGGGGCTGGCCCGGCGTCGTACCGGCCGTGAGATCGTCCTCCGCGCCGTCGGCGACACGACCACCGACGGCCGCCCGGGGATGCTCCAGCGGGCTCTCTCCAACCTCGTCGAGAACGCGGCCAAGTTCGACCGGGACGGCAAGGCCCCCATCGAGATCAGCGTGACCGGCCCGGCGCGGCCGGGCACGGTCCGCGTCGAGGTCCTCGACCGCGGCCCCGGCATCGCCGAGGGCGACCTGATCCGCATCTTCGACCGCTTCTACCGCGCCGCCGACGCCCGCTCCCTCCCCGGCTCCGGCCTCGGCCTCTCCATCGTCCGCGAGGTCGCCATGGCCCACGGCGGCGCCCCCTTCGCCTTCCGCAGGGAGGGCGGCGGCGCGGTGATCGGGTTCACGGTGGGCGGGGGGTTCGCGGGCGGCACGGTCCGCGTCTGATCCGCCTGGCCGGGAGGGTCGTCGGCACTCCGGCCGACCACGTCTTCCGATACGGCATGACGCTGACCGCCGCGCCCGCCCTGGCCCTCCCGCGACCGCGCCGCCCAACAAGTCGAAGTTCGCGGACTGGGCGACGTCGGCCATGATCCGTAACTGGGCCAGGCCGGCGATGACGAGGCCGATGGACAACTTGAACATCGGCACCGGCTCCTCCCGCCGGCATTACCTTCAGATCAACAGCATCCATCCGGTCGGCTGCGACGTGAACGACGACCCGCTGTACAACATCGCGGTCCGGGTGCTCGACGGCCAGGTCGACACAGTTCATCCGGAGCAATGAGGTAGCCGATGATCACCATGCAGGTGCGAGGCGAGACCGGCGACATCGTGGTGCACGGATCGTCCCAGCTGGACTGGATGAAAACGCTGCAACATGTGAACGCCGACAGGTTTCCCTTCCTGGGAAGTCTGCTGCCGTTCGCGGACACGATGTTCAATTCGCGGCAGACGGTGCGGCTTCGGCAGGAGATCGCTGACCTGTCCGTGCAGGAGCTCCTCGGACAGGCTGCGGCGGCGGAGATCGAAGGACTCTGCCGACGGGTGGAGCGCGGCTCCCATCTCTACCTGTGGTTCCTGGGGGACTGACGCGGCACCCGGCCTCGTCACGACCCCCAGGGAACCGTGAGGAAGCCCTCCGCGCGGGCGCTGGCCAGGCCGATGCGGGGCAGGTCGCTGCTCTTCGTGAAGAGGATGTAGCGGGGCTCCCACACCGGGCGGTACTTGGCGTTCGCGCGGTACAGGGACTCGATCTGCCACCAGCGGGAGAAGAACGTCAGGGTGGCGTGCCAGAGGCGGAGGACCGGGCCGGCGCCCAGGCGGGCGCCGCGTTCGAAGACCGAGCGGAACATCGCGAAGTTCAGGGAGACGCGGTCGACCTTCAACTCGGCGGCGCGGAGGAGGAGTTCGACGACCATGAACTCCATCAGGCCGTTCTCGGAGTCGCGGTCGCGGCGCATCAGGTCCAGGGAGAGGCCCTGCTCGCCCCAGGGGACGAAGCTGAGGAGGGCGCGGGGGGTGTCGTTCGCGTCCCGGCACTCCAGCATCACGCAGCGGCCGTCCGCCGGGTCGCCGAGGCGGCCGAGGGCCATGGAGAAGCCGCGTTCCGTGGCGCCGTCGCGCCAGCCGTCGGCCCGTTCGATCAGGGTCGCCATCTCGTCGGCCGGGATGTCCTCGTGGCGGCGGATGCGGACCGTGTAGCCGGCGCGGCGGACCCGGTTGTGGGCCTGGCGGACGACGCGCATCGCGCGGCCCTCCAGGGTGAAGTCGGCGATGTCGACGATCGCCTCGTCGCCCAGCTCCAGGGCGTCCAGGCCGTGCCGTGCGTAGACGGTGCCCGCCTCCTCGCTCGCGCCCATGACGGCCGGCGTCCAGGCGTGCTGCCGCGCCTCCGTCAGCCACGCGTCGATCGCGCCGGGCCACGCCTCCGGGTCGCCGATCGGGTCGCCCGAGGCGAGGCTGACGCCGCCGACGACGCGGTAGGTGACCGCCGACTTGCCGGTGGGGGAGAAGATCGCCATCTTGTCGCGGCGCAGCGCGAAGTAGCCGAGGGAGTCGCGGGCGCCGTGCCTGTCCAGCAGGCACCTCAGCTTCGTCTCGTCCTCCGCGCTGAGCAGGCGGCGGCCGCGCGGGGAGCGGAAGCCCGCGTAGAGGACCAGGCAGAAGGCGGCGGCGAGGAGGACGTTGATGACGATGTCGGTCCAGCGGGGGGCGTGCACCGCGGTGACGTGGTCGGCGAGCGGGCCGACGCTGACGCCCCTCAGGAGGGTGTAGGCGATCTCGTCGGGCAGGGTGGCGCCCGGGATCCTGTTCGTGGCGTGGACGAGGAGGGTGCCCAGGCCGCCGGTCACCAGGACGCCGGCGGCTCCCACCGCCAGTGCCGTCTTCGGGTTCGACGGGTCGCCCACCGCGTTGAACTCCCGGCGGCTGACCAGCAGCGCGGCCACGAAGAGGCCGGTGAGGGCCGCCGAGACCCAGTTGAAGGCGTGGGCGCGGTACTCGTGCTGGGTGAGGGCGAGGGCGTAGAGGGCGAAGAGCGGGGCGGACAGGAGCAGGTTGACCACCCAGGCCGCGCGCTTGCGGCGGCGCATCACCAGGACGAAGAAGATGGCGAGGGCGGCCGAGACCAGGCCCGCCGTGGCCAGGTACGGGGTGAAGAACTGGCCGCTGTGGTGCGCGTGCTGCCGGTGCAGGTGCAGGGTGATACGGCCGTTGTTGTGCTCGTCGACCTCCTCGCGGAACGGGAGCGACACCACCGCCACTATGTTCAGTACGGCGATCACGCGCAGGTACCAGACGGTGAAGTCGGCGGCCCGCCTGCGCAGGGCGCCGCCGGAGGCGCCGGTGGGGGCGCGGAGGGCGGCGGAGACGCGGGGCGGGATCAGGGTCGACAGCTGTGCGGGCATGGGGACCGGTCACCTTGGGGACGGGGAGCGGGTTGACGGAGGGCTGACCCTACAGTCTGTAAGGTAACGGTGGGGGACGAGGGAGGGATCCGCCCCGGTACGGAATACGGTGTGAAAGGCCGTACCGCCTCTTACGGACGCACGGGGGCCTGCGCCCGTTCCCGCTCCACCCGCCGCCGGGCCGCCAGCATCCACGCCAGGTTGCCGATCGCCGCCCCGGCCGCCACCGCCGCCACGATCACCCCGCCGGTCGCCAGCCCGTCGCTGAACAGGTGCGGGCGCCGGTCGAGGCTGTGCAGGCCGAAGCCGGACAGCTCGTACACGCCCACCGCCGCGACCAGCAGACTCGCCACCAGCACCGCCACCGTGGGGGCGAGACTGCGCCGCGCCTCCTGTGTGTCCGTGCCCTGCATGAGTACCCCCGTGAGCTGACGAGCCGCCGTGGCCGATGGGGAACCTACAATACGTAGGGTCCGGATAGCCTCAGGACGTGCGTATTTACATCAGCGTGGATATGGAAGGCATCACCGGGCTGGTCGACCGGGACGATGTGCAGCCGGGCGGCCGGGACTACGAGCGCGGCCGGTCGATGATGGCCGAGGACGTGAACGCGGCGGTCCGCGGGGCGGTGGCCGCCGGTGCGACCGAGGTACTGGTCAACGACGCCCACGGGCCGATGCGGAACCTGCTCCCCGAGCACCTGCACCCCGCCGCCCGCCTGGTGCGCGGCAAACCGAAGAAGATGATGATGCTGGAGGGGCTCACGGCGGAGTACGACGCGGCGATATGTGTCGGATACCACTCCCGGGCCGGTGCCCTCGGTGTGCTGAGTCACAGCTTCATGGGCCACGAGATCGAGGACATGTGGCTGGACGGGAGGCCGGTGGGGGAGATCGGTCTCGCGCACGCCACCGCCGCGGCCTTCCGCGTCCCGGTCGTGGCCCTCACGGGTGACGACGCGGCGTGCGCCGAGATGACGGCCTGGGACGAATCGGTGGTCACCGTGCCCGTGAAGTACGCCCGGGACCGGTTCGCCGCCGAGCTGCGCCCGGCGGAGGAGGCCCGCCGGGCGATCGAGGAGGCGGTCGTGGCGGCCCTGACGCCCGTGCCGAAGCGGCCCGCCGCGCCCGAGGGCGAGTCGGTGCTCGCCGTGCGCTGGCAGTCCGCCTCCGTGCCCGCCGTCCTCCTCGGGATCCCCGGGGTGACGGCCGTGGACAGCCGTACCGTGCAGGCCCGTGGCCCGCTGCCCCCGCTCTACCGCCAGTTCGGCGTCTGGATGCGGGTCGCCTCCTCGCTCACCGACCAGCCGCCGTACTGCTGACCCCCGGCAGCCGGCTCAGCCGAACCGGCCCGCCACGTAGTCCGCCGTGCGCTGGTCCTGCGGGGAGTTGAAGACGGCCTCGGTGTCGCCGTGCTCGACGATGCCGCCCGGGGTGCCCTGCTCCGCCAGGAAGAACGCGCACTGCTGGGAGACACGCGCCGCCTGCTGCATGTTGTGGGTGACGATGACGATCGTCACCTGCCCGGCCAGGTCGTGGATGGTCTCCTCGACGCGGCGGGTGGAGGTGGGGTCCAGGGCCGAGCACGGCTCGTCCATGAGGAGGACCCGGGGACGGACCGCGAGGGCCCGCGCGATGCACAGGCGCTGCTGCTGGCCGCCGGACAGGGCGCCACCGGGCTGGCGGAGCCGGTCGCGGACCTCCTTCCACAGGCCGGCGCGGGTCAGGGACTCCTCGACCAGCAGGTCCTTCTCCCGGCGGTTCACCTTCGTGCCGGTCAGCTTCAGGCCCGCCACCACGTTGTCGTAGATCGACATCGCCGGGAACGGGTTCGGCTTCTGGAAGACCATGCCGATCCTGCGGCGGGCGTCGGTGAGCCGCCAGGACGCGTCGTAGATGTCCTCGCCCTCGAAGAGCACCTCGCCGCCGAACTGCGCCGACGGGATCAGCTCGTGCATCCGGTTGAGGGTGCGCAGGAACGTCGACTTGCCGCAGCCGGAAGGGCCGATCAGCGCGGTCACCTCGCCCGAGGGCATGGTCAGCGACACCTGGCTGAGCACCTGGTGGGAGCCGAACCAGGCGGAGACGGCACGGGCTTCGAGCGTGGCGGGGGCGGGGCCGTCCATCACGGCGGTGGCGGTGGGGAGTACGGCGGTGTCGGTCATCTCGACGGTTTCGGCGGTCACAGCAGTCTCGGCAGTCTCGGCAGTTTCGGCGGTGTCGGTGGTTTCAGATGGCTCAGGTGCTTCGGTCACGTCGGTTGCCTGGGTAGCTTCAGTCACTTCACTCACCTCGGTCACAGCAGGTTCGGCAGCAGTTCGGTGGTGCGAGTCGCGACCTGGAGGCCGAGCACCGCGACGACCGGGGCGAAGACGATCCACGTCTGGTGGCGGCCCCAGCGGTGCCAGGTCCAGACGGCGGCCACGGCGGTCAGGAGCAGCGCCTGCAGCCACATCACCAGTGGCCACGGCACCCCGGAGGGGCGGGCCAGCGGTTCCTCGGAACTCGGCAGGGTGCCGGCCCGGATCACGGCCGACGGGGTCTGGAACGGCGCGGAGACCAGGTCGGCGTCGACGCGCAGCACGCCCGAGGGCATGAACTTCGGGCCCGTCGCGGTGATGAGGACGATCCGGCTCTTGCCCGAGGCCAGCGCCGTCGGCGCCGGGTCGCCGGCCCGCCGTACGTCGATGACCTGGAACTTCGCCTTGCCCTGGCCGGTGGTGACGGAGAACGTGTCACCGGTGGCGAGCTGGGAGAGCTTGCCGAACGGGCCGCCGTACGCGGCCGCCCGGCCCATCAGCACGCTGGTGCCGGCCTGGCCGGGCATCGGGGTGTCCCGGCGGTGCCCGGGGCCGTCGATCGTCACGGAGGAGTCGGTGCCCTCCAGGACGACCTGGCTCAGACCCAGCTTCGGTATGTCGATGAGCGCGACCGGCGTGCCGGGCGCCAGCAGCTTGCCGTCCTGCCCGGTCTGCGCCACCGGGGCGGTGCCGAGGGCGAGTTGCTCGCGCAGCTGGTCGAAGTCGGCGTGCTGGGCCGAGTGTTCCTGGGCGGTGCTGAACACCAGCAGCTGGGCGGTGATGCCGAGCAGCAGGGCGGCGAGGCTGAGCAGTCCACCGCGCGAGAGGTGGCGGACGAAGGTGAGGCTGCGGACGGGCCTGCGGGGCACGGCCGGAGCCAGAGCTTTCGGTGTCGGTACGGCGACGGTCATGGCGGCCCGCCTCCTTCGAGGAATGAGTGAGGGGCCGCCGGGAGCCGTACGAGGCTCCCGGCGGGCCCGTCAGACGGTCACTTGGAGGTGATGGTGAAGTTGGCGCCGGTCTTCGAGTTCACGGTCGAGGAGCCGACGTAGAAGGCGTGCAGGGTGTGCTTGCCCTTGGCCAGCTTCGGCAGGGTGACGATGACCTTGCCGCTGCTCAGGGTGCCGGTCGCGATGACCTTGGTGCCCTGGTAGATGCGGACGGTGCCGGTCGGGGTGGTGCCGGTCGCGGTGACCTTGACGGTGACCTTGGCCTTGGCGGTGTGGCTCACCGAGGTCGGGGCGGAGGTGGAGACCGACGCCGTCGCCTTGGTGATCTTCAGGGAGACGGTCGTCGAGGACGCGTTCAGGCTGGAGCTGCCCGCGTAGGAGACCGACAGGGAGTGGGTGGCGACCTTGAGGTGGTTCGACAGGCCGATGGTGACCTTGCCGGACGAGTCCAGGGTGCCGGTGCCGAGGACGGTGGTGCCGTCCTTGACGGTGACCTTGCCGGTCGGCTTCACGCTGTGCGTGTCGGTGACCGTGACGGAGACCTTCGGGGTCTTGCCGTACGCGGTGGTGGCCGTGGTGGCCGCCGTCTTGCTCGCGTACTTGACCGCGCCGGTCCAGGTGGCGGCCGCGCCGGTGCCGTTGACGTTGTTGGCGGTGACCGTGGCGGTGTAGGTGCCGGTGGCCAGGCCGGTGAAGGAGTACGACGTGGTGGAGGTGTTGACGTCCTTCGTGGCGACGACGCCGCCGTCCGCGTCGGTCAGCGTGATCCGGTAGTCGGTCACCGGCATGGCCGGGACGGTGCTGCTCGGGGTCCAGCTGAGCTTGAGGCTCGCGTCGCCGACCGTGGACTTCAGGGTGGGCGCGTTCGGAACCGAGTGGTCGAAGGAGCTGGACTCCTCCAGGCCGCCGAGCTTGGCGTGCTTGGCGACGGAGATGGAGCCGTTGTAGGACTCGTTGACGAAGCCGAACTTGGCGATGACCGACTCGGCGGCGTCCGACGCCAGCTCGGCGGTGTGGCTGCCGCTGGTGACGAAGACGTCGTACAGGTCCTTGTCGTAGAAGATGCTGGTCGGGTCGATCGACCGGCTCGGCACGACGTTGTAGACGTCACGGCCGAACGTCGCGTTCTCGTAGTAGGCGTTGACCGGGGCCAGCTTGCCGTTCACCGTGGTGATCGGGCTGGTGGCACCGTCGTCGCCGGGCAGCTGCACGGAGGCCAGGTGACCGCCGGCGGCGGCCGCCGTCTTGCTGTAGTCGGGGGCGACGCCGTTGTTCTGGGCGATCCAGGAACCGACGGAGAACGGGACGAGCGCGCCGTCCTCGGTGAGGGCTGCGTTCGCCTGGTTCTCCTGGACGACGCCGATGCTCGCGGGGACGTCGCTGTCGGCCACGCCGATCGCGTTCAGGAAGAACTTGCGGGTGCCGGAGCCGGACTGCGGGATCTTCGGGTGCACGGTCTGGCCGTTCACCTCGGTCAGGCGGCCGATGTAGATGTCGTGCAGCTGCTGCACGGTCAGGGTGTCCAGCCCCGAGCCCTTGACCGCGACGCCGACCGCGTCACGCGCCATCGGGATGTAGGTGAGCGCGGTGCCGGAGGCGGACGGACCGCCGGAGGAGCGGGCGAAGTCGACCTGGCCCTTGACCGAGGCACCGGAGGCGTCCAGGTCACCGGTCAGCGACTCGCTCAGGGCGGTGCGGCCGGCGCCGGAGCCGTTCGGGCGCAGGAAGGTCGTGCCGCCGGTGCGGGTGGTGATCTTCGTGCCGGTGGCGCCGGTGCCGGGCTGGATCGCGTCGTACGACGCGATGCCCGCGCCGTTCGTCGACTTCACGGCGGTGGCAGAGTAACTGGTGCTGTTGACGGTGTCGCCGGCCAGGGCATTGAGCACGTCCTGGGTGGTGTCCGAGCCCACGCCGACCAGCTGGCGGAAGGCACCGGCGTCCGGGTCGGCGACCGCCGGGCTGGCGAGGGCGATGCCGCCGGCCACCACGGCCGCGGCGACGAACGCCGCCTGAGAGCGCAGTCTGCGCATCGAGAGTCTCCTGACAAGAGCTAGCTAGCTGGGGTGTTGCCAGAGGATCTGGCAGGGTGGTGCGGGCCGTCCGCCCCGACTGCCTTTCGGGGCGGGCGGCCGTCTGTGGGGAGCGCGCGAGGCGCTCGGGGGCTACGGGAGCAGTCGGCGCAGTCGCCGTGACAGCTCCGGTAGTTCGGGTACGACGGTCACGGTCCGCCCGCCGGGCAGCGGGAGGCGCAGCGGCAGCCGCAGCCGGTTGCCGCCCGCGAAGGGGGCGCCGACCCCGGCGACCGCACCGAGCGCGGCGCCGACCGGGACGGCGTACTTCAGCGGGTTGGCCGGGTCGGCCGGGGTGTTGCCGGCCGCGGTGGTCTCCAGCGCCTTGCCGCCGTCGAAGGACGGCTTGGCGCTGGGCGAGGTGCTGGAGCCGTCGGTCGGCGTGCCCGTGCCGGTGCCCCCGGTCGTGCCGCCGTCGACGCCGTCGGTGCCGGACGGGGCACCGCCGCTGGTGTCGGTGCCGCCGCCGTCGGCCGAGCCGCTGCCGGTGGAGGTCGGTCCGGTGTAGGCGAGCAGCGCGTTCGCCGCCTTGGCGGTCTGGGCGCGCAGCTTCGAGGAGAGCGGGGCGTAGCCCTCGGGCAGTCGGCCCGGGTCGGCGCCCGGCGTCTGGCCGGTGGCCGAGGCGTACCGCAGCAGGGCCGCGTAGTCCTGGCGGGCCGCCTTGGTCACCTTGCCGGGACGGACCGCCGCGTAGACCAGCTCGGCCAGCGGGTAGGCGTCCTTCGCCGTGGCGTTCGCCGGGGTGATCTCGGCGACGCCGGTGCCGGTGGCGGTCGCGGCGGCCGCGGTCAGGCCGGCCGTGGTCGGGGCCACGTACTTGCCCGCGGAGTTCTTCAGCTCGGCTGTCTGGAGGCCGTAGCGGGCGGCCGAGGCGGCGTCCGTGATGGTGATGACGAAGCGCGAACCGACGATCTGCGGGCCCGCGGTCTTGTACGTGGGCGGGGTGGCCAGCGGGTCCCAGGTGGACTTCCACAGGACGTCCGCGCGGCGGGCGTGCAGGGCGCCGGCGTGCATGTCCTCCACGTAGGGGTGGAAGTCGATCATGCACTGCTTGTTCGTGGAGGGTGCGTCCGAGCCGGGCGGGACCGTGCACCACGGGTCGCTCTTCGGGTACTCGTCGGTGTTCGACGGGTCGAAGGCGATGTTGAGCGGGTTCAGATCCGCGTTGGTGCTGTAGTACGGGTTGACCCGCATGCCGTCGTCGTCGGGGACACCGGCGAGGAACTGCCGGGCGTCCTTGTCGGCGTAGATCCACTGCCAGATCGCGCGGGCGGTGTCGGAGTGGCCGAGCGAGGTCAGCAGGTCGGTGTCGGTGGCCGGAGTCTCGGCGACCGACAGGTACGCGAACTCCGGGTTCAGCGCCAGGAACTCCGGGTCCGTGGCGAGTCCGGACGGGTTCTTCTTCGCCCAGCCGTATCCCTTGGCCGCCGTGCCGTTGATGACCGAACCCCAGGTGGAGCTGCGGTACGACTCGGTGAGCAGCTTGGCGACCAGTCGGGGGTTCAGCTTGATGGACTCGACCTTGGTGCCGTCGAGTTTCTGTTCGGACTTGGGTGCGTCGGACGAGGATCTGCGTTCGATCGTGAACCCGATGACGGCTCCGGAGAGCGCGACCGGCGCGTACGTCGTCGTACCCGACGGCGCCGGCGCGGCCGGATCCGCCCCCAGTTTCCGGGTGGTGAAGGCGAGTCCGGAGGAACCGTCCGCGATCACCCGGGACCGGGTGTCCGGCTCGCCGAGCTCGGTGTAGCCGAACACCTTGCCGACCGAGCAGAGCTGGGCCTGCCAGCTGGTCATCGCGTCGGCGGCCAGCTCGCTGCCGGTGGTGGGGCGTTCGTCGGCGCCGAGGGCGCAGTTGTTGCCGACGCTGTTGAAGTTCAGCTTGACCGCGATCCGGTTCTTCCAGTTGGTGGAGGAGACCGGGGAGCCCGCGTTGACCTGGCTCTGGTCCGCGTACGGCTTGCCGTCCAGGTCCAGATGGCCCTGCGGCACGATCACCAGCCAGCAGGAGCGGGGCTTGGTGACGCCGTTGGTGGTGACGGGGACGCCGCAACCGAGGTGGGGTGCCTCGTTGGCGGTCTGGACCTCGAAGAACTCCTTGCCGGTGCCGCCGGCGCCGGTGCGGGCGAAGTCGATCTCGTTGGTGGTGTTGTAGCTGTAGTAGGCGTTGTTCTGGGTGTTCGTGGTGATCGTGGTGCCGTCGACCGACTTGAAGGGGACCTCGCCGCCGGCGTTCGGGTTGGCAGCGCCGTACCGGTTGTCCTGGCCGTAGTTGGTGGGGTCGGCGTTGTAGAAGACCTGCCGGGTGTCGTCCTGGCCGTTGCCCGGCCAGGTGGAGCGGCCGGTGGTCGGCGAGGCGCCGTACTGGCACTGGGTGCGCGCCGGGCCCGGGTTGGACGGGACCGTGCCGTCGTCGTCGCCCCAGCACTGCATGATCTGCACGAAGTCGGTGTTGAACTGCGTGCCCGCGAACGTGGTCGGCGTGCCGCCGGTCCAGCTCACCGTGACGGCCTGGCTGGTGAGGTTCTTCGTCTGGCTGACCGTGAACTTCATGTCCTTGAACTCGCCGCGCCCGGAGACGGTCACGGCGGAGTCGGTGGCCGCGGCGGCCGTGGGGGCGGTCTGGGCGACCGCGAGTCCGGCGAGCGCGCCGACGGTGGCGCCGGCCAGCAGGCGTATCAGCGCGTTGCGTATCCGGGTGCGTCTCATCGCGAACTCCCGTCGTCGGAGCGGCTGTTGCCGGTGCCGTTGGCCTTGGTGCCGACCAGGCGGGAGACCAGCGAGGGCAGCAGGAGCAGGCCGAAGACCAGGACCGCGGCCAGCAGCATCAGCGTCTGGGTGCCGGTCCAGCCGTGCGCGGTGGCCACGGCGACCGGCTGGGCGAGGGCCACCGTGCCGTCGGCGCCCGCGCCGGTGCCGCCGGAGGCGGAACCCGTGGTGCCGTCGGGAGAGATGGTCTGGCCGGTGTCGGGGTCGACGGAGGGCTGGGCGCTGTTGCCGCCGGCCGAGCCGGAGCCGCCGGTGGAACCGCCGCTGGAGCCGGTGCCGGTGGAGCCGGTCGAGCCGCCGGTGGAACCGCCGCCGCCGTTGCCGGAGCTGGTCGTGGCGCCACCGCTGCCGCTGGTGCAGGGCGCGGCACCCTTCTTGTCACAGGCGGCCGGGTAGGGCGCGGTCTGCGCGAGCTTGTTCTCGCCGTTGGCCGTGAAGGTCGGGTTGTTGCAGTTCTTGATGTTGACGTTCTGCGCCTGCACGCCCGGGATCCGGCGGATCTGGTCGAAGCCGGCCTGGACGAGGTTGATCGGGAGCGGCGAGTAGCCGAGCTTCGGCGCCTGTTGCTGGCCCTGGCACATGAAGTAGTACGAGAACGCCCCGAGCGTCTTGCCCTTGGCCTTGGTGAAGGTGCCCTGCACCTTCAGCGGCAGGATCATGTACGAGTAGCTGGACAGCGGGTAGTTGCGCCTGTCGCTGTCGTTGTAGACGCCGTCGAGCTGCTGGGTGAGGTAGTCCGCGGAACTCTTGTTGGTGTTGATCTTCGCCTTGAGCAGCGAGACCGCCACGTTCTGCGGGGTGGGCTCGGTGTAGTAGCCCGCGTGGTTCAGGATCTTGGCGACCGGGTAGTGCGCGTTGAGCGCGTACGAGTAGTTGACGTACCCGATCGCGCCCTCGCCGTAGTTCTGGGCGACGTAACCGGCGACGCCGAGGTCACCGGACTGGGCGATCATGCCGGAGACGGTCGGGTAGTACGACGTCTGCCCGCACGCCCCCGAGCGGCCGACCTTGGCGCAGTAGGCGTTCCACAGCGACTTGTGCTGGTTCGCCATCCACATCGTGAACTGGGCGGTGGAGCCGGAGCCGTCGGAGCGGACGACGGGGACGATGGTGCGGTGGGGGAGTTGCAGCCCCGGATTGTCGGCCTTGATGACCGGGTCGTCCCAGGTCTTGATGACCCCGGTGAAGATCTTGGTGACCACGTCGCCGGAGAGGCGGAGGTTGGTGACCTTCTTGCCGTTGACGGTGAGGTGGTACATGAACACCGTGCCGCCGGCCACGATCGGCATGTAGGCGTACGACCCGGAGGCCGGGCGCTCCGCCGCGCTGCCGTCGGTGGGGTTCGTCTGGAACGGGATGTCGGAGACCGCGAAGTCGACGGTGCCGGAGAGGAACTGGCGGCGGCCGTCGGAGGAGCCGGTGCCGGCGTAGCTGATGCGCATGCCGTACTGGTTGACGGCGCGACGCCATTCGTCGACGGCGTTCTCGGCCCAGGTGGAGCCGGCGCCGGCGATGGGCGTGTAGCTGTCCGCGACGGCCGGGGTACCGGCGATGGTGCCGAGGATGCCTATGAGTGCGGCCAGGATGCCCAGCCGTCGGAGGGCGTTGATGACTTGGCTGGACATCAGTGACTGTCTCCTGAAGCGGGGTCTGTGTTCCCATCCGCACGGGAATCGCCGTCGGCGGGTGCGGGTGCGTTGTCTTCGGGGGCTTGCTCGCCGTTGTCGGCCGCGGGTGCGTCGGGGCTGGTCGCGCTCCGCGGCGGAGCCGCTGATTGATGCAGCCCCGCGCCCCTGGGTTCGTTGCTCTCGCCGGAGTCGTCACGGTCACCGGTCTCGAACAACTGCAGCCCCGGCGTGTGGAGCTCGGCGAATCTCGTGGTGTCCCGGCGGGACGCCCTCGCCGCTCGCCTCGCCTGGCGCTTGTTCTGGTGGCCGGGGCCGCGGCCACCGATCACCCGGGCGATGACGAAGAGGACCAGGACCAGCGCCATCAGGACCGCCGCCGCGCCGAAGCCGCGCGCGATCATCGTGGGCTCGGGGGACTTGACGAAGTTGAAGACGGCCAGCGGGAGGGAGACCATCGGGCCGCTCGTCGGGTCGCCGTTGAGCGCCGCCGTGAAGCCCGCCGTGAGCAGGACCGGGGAGGTCTCGCCGATACCGCGGGCGGTGCCCAGGATGACGGCGGTGGCGAGGCCCGAGCGGGCCGTCGGCAGGACCACGTGCCACACCGTCCGCCAGCGCGGGGCGCCGAGCGCCTCGGACGCCTCCGTGAGGGTGCCGGGGACCAGGCGCAGCACGACGTCCGCCGCGCGGATCACGATCGGCAGCATCATCACGCTGATCGCGAAGCCCGCCGCCAGACCCGACTTCTGCATGCCGAGGTTGAGGATCCAGACGGCGTACACCATCAGACCGGCCACGATCGACGGCAGCGCGGTCATCGCCTCGACGATCGTGCGGACGAAGCGGGAGAAGCGGCCGGGGATCTGGTTGAGGTACACCGCGCAGGCCAGGCCCAGCGGGACCGTGATCGTCAGCGCGATCGCGATCATGATGAGCGTGCCGAGCATGGCGTGCGCGATGCCGCCGTGCGTCAGCGGGTCGAGCGGGCCCGCCGCCTGCATGTCCTGGGTGAAGAAGTTGGCGTGCGGCAGGGCCTCCCGGCCGCGCCACGCGGTGAAGCCGACGACCATCGTGAGCGCGGCGAACATCAGCCCGCCCGCCGACCACAGGACGACGGTCATCACCCGGTCCCGGACCGCTTGTCCGTCCTCCTCAAGCCCTGTCAACACCGCGTAGATACCTAGGAAAGCCAGGTAAACGGTGACGAAGAACCCCAATGCGCCGGAGAACGGTGCGAGTTCGCCGAAGAGCAGGACGGCGACGCACAGGCCGGAGGCGGCGGCGCCGAACACCGACAGCACACCGGAGCGGGTGACCCCGCCGATCCGGCGCGGCACGTCGGGCGACGCGGCGACCCCGGTCTCCGTGGAAGCGCTCGGGGCGGCGTCCTGCGGAGCGTCCTGCGGGGCCCCCTGCGGGGCGTCCTGGGGAGCGCCCTTCTCAAGGTCTACGACGGTCATCGTCACGCCTCGCTCTGTGCGCCGGACCGTGACCGGGCCACGATCGAGGAGGCGGTGAAGTTGACCGCCAGGGTGAGCAGGAACAGCGCCAGGCCCGCGGCCATCAGCGCCGACATGCCGAAGGTGGAGGCATCGCCGTAGTGCAGGGCGATGAGGGAGGAGACGGAGTTCGAGCCGGTCTGCAGGATGTGCGGCTGGATGGTGAAGACCGGGGAGATGATCAGGTAGACCGCGATGGTCTCGCCCAGGGCCCGGCCAAGGCCCAGCATCGTGCCGCCGATGATCCCGCCCATGCCGTACGGCAGCACGACCGCGCGGATCATGCCCCAGCGGGTGGCGCCGAGCGCGTAGGCACCCTCCCGTTCACCGGCCGGCGCCTGCGCGAACACCTCGCGCATCACCGAGCACTGGATCGGCGCGACCATCAGGGCCACGACGATGCCGGCCACGAAGGTGGAGGCGGTGTAGACGCTCTGGGAGGCGAGCGGCTCGCCCGGCTGGGTGCCGTCGACGTGCAGGAACGGGATCCACCCGAACCAGTCCGACAGCCACCGGGACAGCCCGATCACATGCTGCTGGAGGAAGAAGAGGCCCCACAGGCCGTAGACCACGGACGGCACGGCGGCCATCAGGTCGACCATCGAGACCAGCGTGCGGCGCAGCGGGCGGGGCGCGACGTCCGAGATGAACAGGGCGGTCCCGAGGGCCAGCGGCACGCTGATCGTGACGGCCACGGCGGCGATGAGCAGGGTGCCGGTGAGCACGGCCGCGATACCGAAGCGGTGGACGTCCGGCTGCCATTCGGCGGTGGTGAGGAAGTCCCAGATCCCTCTGGTGCGCAGCGCCTGTCCGGCCCGGAGCAGCAGGAACAGCCCTACGGCAGCCATAATGGCGAGGACGATGACGCCGGAGGCCGTCAACTGGACCCGGAAGATCCGGTCCCCGAGCCCCCGGGCGGCCGACAGCTGCCTGGGCACGGGTCTTTCGGATTCCGCCCCGGCGGAACCCTTGAGCGCGGACACCACGGTGCCCCCCCTATACGAAGCGATGACTCCCCACGCGGCTCCGAATCGGGGTGCCGCGACCGAGAGTCAATGGCCGGTTCCTTGCGCACCAACGCGTCGAACATGGAGAACAGGTGAACTGTTCATGCCATTTCGGTGGGGGAGATGTGGGTGGCTGTGTACTGGAGGGTCAGGCGGGACGAGGTCCCCGAGGCGCCCCCAACGCTCACGTGGCGTGCGGGCAGGGCGAGTTCGGTCGGATCGCGCGCCCTCGGCCTGGGGGCGGGGAGGTCGGGCCGGCCTGTGGCCGGATTCGAACGGGCGGCGGGCGAGGTTCAGCCGCGGCCGGCGCGGTCCAGGGCGCTCTTGACGGCCTGCTCGTCCTGCCCCAGCAGCGCCTTCTCCAGACTGTGGTCGTCGTGCCGGGAGAAGCGCTCGCCCTCGGCGACGTCCTCCTTGCTCAGCACGCGTCCGCACCACTCGCCCTGGTCGCCGGTGTGGTCGTCGAAGGGCACGGCCCCGCCCTCGCCGAGGACCACCCAGCCGCCCTCGTGCCAGCGCAGGGCGAGCAGATAGGTGTGGCCGGCCTGGAGGCGGGGCGCGTCGGTCGCCATCTCGGCGACGCGGGTGCCGGAGGACCGGTAGACCTCCCAGCCGGGGGCCACCATGTCGAAGCCGGCGCCGAGCGCGTGCCGGGGCGAGCTGCGTGACCAGAGCCTGCTCTCCGTCCGGAAGCTCACCAGCCGGTCCGTCGCGTAGGCCACGGCCCCCTTGGCGTAGGTCCGTCGGTTCGTCTCCCGCTCCCCGGTCGGACTGGCGACGACGACGTGGTCGGCGTACGACACCCAGTCCTTCGCGGTCTGCGACGGATACGGGTCCCCCGACGTCCCGCACCCCGCCACCGACTCCAGCCCCGGCCTGCCGACCAGCACCCCGGCGACGATCCCGGCGGCGGCCAGCAGCGCGGCGACGGGCCGCGTCCGCAGGCGCCGGGGCATGACGAATCGTTCCCCCATGATGAAAAGCCCCCGTGATCTCTGCGTCCCCTGTGCGGCGGCGGAGAAGGTGGTCAAGATCCGCAGGCCGCGGTGATCACCTTAAGCACGGTCGAACGAAAGCGAACAAGGATCACCGCGGCCCGGCACAGAACTGTGACGCGGCGGCGGACGGCTCAGCAGCCCTCGGCGACCGGGGAGAACTCCAGCCGGGCGCGGTCGTCCGCGGCCCGGGCGTCGCCGTAGACCGAACGGCCGACCTCGTACCAGACGTCGTCCCGCCGCTTGTCGCCGTTCACGTCGTCCAGCTCCACGCACCACTTCTCGGTGCGGACGGTCTTCCGGTACGTCTCGGTGCCGCTGCGGACCTTGGTACAGGACCGGTACCGCTCGGTCGTGTACCAGGTACGGGTCGTGCGTCGGCTGCCGGTTCCGCTGCTGGAGGTGTGCCGGACCCGGCGCGTCGCGGTGGAGCACTTCCTGACCGGGTGGGGCCGGGTGGCCCGGACGGTCTTCGCCGCGACGTGCCGGACGGAGTCCTTCAGGCCGTGGACGGTGTCGTCCGAGGCGGAGCCGGTGCCCGTCCCGCTGCCGGTGGCGCCGGTTCCCGTCCCCGTCCCGCTGCTGTCCTGTTCGTAGCCGATGCCGTCGTCGACTCCGTTCCCGTCCCCGCCCCCGGAACACGCACCGAGCGTGCCGATCAGAATCGCAATTGCTCCGCTCACTATGAGCCGCTTTCCGAACATGGATCCCCCACCTTTGTGAACTGCGCCGATCACCGTCCGGCGATCCCGCCGATTCTGCCCGAGCCCCGATGCCGGGCCGGGGCAGGTCGGGTATACCGTCGCGCAGTGGACCTGACCTGACCCGTTTCGTCCCCGATCGAAGGAGGGTGTGCCGGATGGCCGAGCTGACCGTGGGCCGGCTGCTGACGTCGTGGCAGCTGGATCTGCCGGCGCTGCTACTGGTCCTGGCCCTGGGCGGGCTGTACGGCTGGGGCGTGCTGCGGGTGCGCGGCGGGGGCGGGTCCTGGTCGTCGGCCCGGGCCGCCGCCTTCGCGGCGCTGGGCCTGGGCGCGCTGGTCGTCGCGACGATGTCGGGCCTGGCCGTCTACGACCATGTGCTGTTCTGGCCCGCGGCCGTGCAGAACATCCTGCTCGACCTGGTGGCCCCGCTCGGCCTGGCCCTGGGCGACCCGCTGCGGCTGGCGGTGGCGGCGCTGCCGGCGGGCGCCGCGGCGCGGGTCCGCCGTGCGATGACCGGCCGCCTGGTCCGGCTCCTGACCTTCCCCCTGGTCAGCACGGCCCTCGTGCTCGCCACCGAGCTGACGGTCTACTTCACCCCGTACTTCGCCACCGCGCTGCGCGTGGGCTGGCTGCACGAGCTGATGTACCTGCACCTGCTGGTGGCGGGCAGCCTCTTCGTCGTACCGGTCCTGACCCGCGAGGAGACCCTGCCGGCCTGGTGCACCCATCCGGTGCGGGCGGCCCTGGTCTTCCTGGACGGTGTGATCGACGCCGTCCCGGGACTCGTCGTCATGACGCACGGCACGCTGATCGCCGGCGCGTGGTACCTGCACCACCACCCGTCCTGGGCCCCCGACGTCCGGTACGACCAGCAGATCGGCGGCGGCGCGATGCTGGGCATCGCCGAACTGGTCGCGCTGCCGTTCCTGCTGGCGATCCTGTTCCAGTGGGCCCGCACGGAACGCGTCCAGACGGCGGCCCTCGACCGCCACCTGGACGAACAGCTCGCGGCGGTCCCGGCGACGGCCACCTCCGCCTCGGCCCCCGCCCCCGCCCCCGCCGCCGACCGGGTCCGCCCCTGGTGGGAGACGGAGGAGAACGAGGTGGCAGCGAGAATCCGCCGCCAGCACGGCGAGAAGTGACCGTCCGGCCGCGCCCCCAGATCGGCGGCGCAGCCGCCGCCTGGGGGGCGCGGGGCTGTATTGCATATGCGGCTACCGCCGCGTGGGCGCGACCAGCCCCCACCGCGCCGCAGCCGAACGACGACCCACCACGGCCACCCCAGCGAAGCGCCTAGCGTTGGTCGGCCCGGAAGGCCCCCGGCGTAAGCCCGGCCTCCCGGGTGAAGAACTTGCTGAAGTTGGTCGGCTCGGTGAAGCCGAGCCGGTGGCTGACGGCGGCGACGGGCAGGTCGGTGTGGGCCAGCAGCCGCTTCGCCTCCAGGGCGACGCGGGCGTCGACGAGCTGTTTGGCGGTGTGACCGGTGGCGCGCCGGCACGCGCGGTTGAGGGTCTTGAGGGAGTAGCCGAGCCGGTCGGCGTACTCGTGGGCCTGGCGCAGGGTGGTGAAGGAACGCTCCAGCTCGTGCTGGAAGAGGCGGTACGGCTCCTGCGCGGCCGGCACCGGCGCGGGCCCCCCGGGGCCGGGCAGCCGCGCCGTGCGCAGGAGCACGGCGGCGAGGAGCTGGCGCAGCAGCTCCCTGGTGATCTCGGAGTCCTCGTCCCCCGCCGTGTACGCGCCGTATTCCCGGGCCAGTTCGGCGAACGCGTGGCGGAAGCGGTCGTGGTCGGCGGGGTCGAGCTGCCAGGCGGCCGGGCCGACGGGGTCGTCGGTGACGCGGGCGGTCGCCGGGAGCCGGGGCGGGAAGTCCGGGGTGAACAGGACCAGGGTGGCGTCGAGGTCGGCGGGGGTGCCGTCGGCCGCCGTGGGCAGGCGCTGCACCTGGCCGGGGCGGATGTGCAGCAGGGTGCCCGGCCGGCACGGACGGTCGACGAAGTCGACCATGGCGGTGCCGTGGCCGCGGTGGACCAGGGTGAGGTGGTGGAAGTCGGGCCGGTGGACCCGCCGGTACTCGTCGCCCGGCAGTCTGCGGCGCAGGTCGGCGAAGGCCAGCAGCTCCAGACCCAGTCCGGGCCGGGTGGGGTTGCGATAACCCCGTTCGAGTACCGGCGGCACCGAAGGTTGTCCCGTTTCGACCATGGCCATGCCCGACTCTACCGTGCGCGCGGCCCCGCCCGCCGGGAGAGTGGGGGACGTGCCGACGGACGCACGTCGGCGAGAGTTCCCAGATCGGAGACATGGTCATGAGCAGCAAGGACATCGTCCTCAAGGCCGCAGGCGAGTTGTTCGGGGACCGCGACCCGGGCGCGGTGGACCGCTGGGTGGCCGCTGACTACCGTCAGCACAGCAGTCTGGCGGCGGACGGCCCGGAGGCGCTGCGCACGCTGGTGGCGGGCCTTGCGGAGGACTTCCGCTACGAGGGTGCTCGGGTGATCGCCGACGGTGACCTGGTGGCGCTGCACGGCACGTACCACGGCTTCGGCCCCGTACCGCTGGTGGCGTTCGACCTGTTCCGGGTCGACGCGTACGGACGGCTGGCCGAGCACTGGGACGCGCTGACGCCGGTGGTCACGGACACCGCCTCGGGTCGCTCCCAGACGGACGGCCCGAGCGCGCCGGCGGACCCGGACCGGACGGAGGCCAACCGCGCGCTGGTGGCCGAGTTCGCGCAGAAGGTGCTCGTCGGTGCCGACTACTCGGTCCTGACCGACTACATCTCCACCGACACCTACCGCCAGCACAACCCGGAGGCCGCCGACGGCCTGGACGGCTTCGGCGCGGCGGCCGCCAAGTGGGCGGAGCAGGGCAAGAACCTCGTCTACAAGACGGTCCACCAGGTCGTCGCCGAGGGCGACCTGGTCCTGCTCCAGTCCGAGGGCGAGTTCGGCGTCCCGGTCGCCTACTGGGACCTGTTCCGGGTGGCGGACGGCAGGATCGTCGAGCACTGGGACGTCATCGCCCCGATCCCGGCCGAACTCCCGCACACCAACGGGCTGTTCTGACCGGCCCCGTCCCGGACCGGGCGCGGTCGCGCGGCCACGTCGGCACGCGGTCACACGGTCGCGAGGGACACCTCGGTCGCCTTGATCAGCGCCACGACCGGCGCACCGGCCGTCAGGCCGAGGTCGCCGACCGCGTCCTTGGTGATCGCCGCGGTGAGGGCCTGGCCTCCGGCCATGGCGACCTTGACCGTGGCCATCGCCCCGCCGGTGGCCACGTCGCTGACCGTGCCGGGCAGCTGGTTGCGGATGGAGACGCCCGGCACCCGGCCGGTGGCGAGCGCGACCTCGGTGGACTTCACCATCGCGCGTACGGCCGAACCCTCGGCGAGCCCCAGCTCCCGGACCGCCTCCAGGGTGATCGCGGCCGTGAGCTCCTGGCCGCCGTCGAGCCGGACCTTCACGGTCGCCATCACCTCGCCCGGGGTGACGGCGGTGACGGTGCCGGGGATCTGGTTGCGGATGCTCAGGCTCATGACGCGCCGCCTCATGGGGATGGGAAAAGAGCTGGTTCGGTGGAGTTTGTGACGACTCCGGCTCCCCAAGTTAGCGGGTTCGGCCGCCGGGCCGGTTCAGCGGCGCAGGCCCAGTGCCGCGGCGCCCGCGTAGCGGGCCTGGGAACCCAGGTCCTGTTCGATCCGGACGAGCTGGTTGTACTTGGCGGTGCGGTCGGCACGGGACAGCGACCCGGTCTTGATCTGGCCGCAGCCGGTGGCGACGGCGAGGTCGGCGATGGTGGTGTCCTCGGTCTCGCCGGAGCGGTGGGACATGACGACGGTGTACCCCGCCCGGTGGGCGGTGGCGACGGTGGCCAGGGTCTCGGTGAGGGTGCCGATCTGGTTGACCTTCACCAGGATCGAGTTGGCGATGCCGTCGCGGACGCCGGCCCGCAGCAGGGTCTCGTTGGTGCAGAAGACGTCGTCGCCGGTGAGCTGGCAGCGGTCGCCGAGCCGGGCGGTCAGGTCGCGCCAGCCGGCGTGGTCGTCCTCGGCCATCGGGTCCTCGACGGAGGCGACCGGGTAGCGGTCGACCAGCGAGGCCAGGTACCCGGCGTGCTCGGCGGGGGTGCGGCGGACGCCCTCGCCGGTGTAGTCGTACACCCCGTCGCGGAAGAACTCCGAGCTGGCCGGGTCCATGACCAGGGTGATGTCGGTGCCGGGCTTGTAGCCGGTCTGCTCGATGGCCCGTACGACGAAGTCCAGGGCCTCCTCGGCGGTGCGCAGGTCGGGGGCGAAGCCGCCCTCGTCGCCGACGTTCACGCTGTGGCCGGCGGCGAGCAGGTTGCCGCGCAGGGTGTGGAAGACCTCCGAGCCCATCCGGACGGCCTCGGCGAAGGTCGCCGCACCGATCGGCGCGATCATGAACTCCTGGAAGTCGAGCGGGTTGTCGGCGTGGGCGCCGCCGTTGACGATGTTCATCATCGGGACCGGCAGGAGGCGGGCGTCGACCCCGCCGACGTAGCGGTACAGCGGGAGGCGGTGGGCGGCGGCCGCGGCCTTGGCGGTGGCCAGGGAGACGCCGAGCAGGGCGTTGGCGCCGAGCCGGGACTTGGTGTCGGTGCCGTCCAGCTCGATCATCGTACGGTCGACGACCGCCTGGTCCTCGGCGTCGAGACCGACGACGGCGTCCGCGACGCTCTCGTTCACGGCGTCGACCGCGCGCAGCACTCCCTTGCCGTGGAAGCGGGCCGGGTCGCCGTCCCTGAGCTCCACGGCCTCCCGGGCGCCGGTGGAGGCTCCCGACGGGACGGCCGCGCGGCCGAGCGAACCGTCCCTGAGTTCCACGTCCACCTCGACGGTGGGGTTGCCCCGGCTGTCGATGATCTCCCGGGCGACGACGCGGCTGATGGCGGTCACGGTGCAACTCCTCACGCAGGGCCCGCGGTTCTCGCACCGGCGAGCGATAAGTTCCATTCAGAAACAAAGTGAGTCCCGAAAGGGAACTTACTATGGACGCATGAGGATGCACAACGCCGACGAGACGTGTGGCGTCGCCCAGGCCGCGCTGGTCCTGGGGGACTGGTGGAACGTGCTGGTGCTGCGGGAGGTCGCCCGCGGGCACGTCCGGTTCGACGCCCTGGCCGCCGAGATCGGCCTGTCCCGCAAGGTGCTCACCGAGCGGCTCGGCGGGCTGGTCGCCCAGGGCGTCCTGCGGCGCAGCCTGTACCAGCGGCGCCCGGTGCGCTACGAGTACCTGCTCACCGACGCCGGTACGGCGCTGCTCCCGCTGCTCGTCGCCATGCAGGACTGGGGCGACCGGTGGGTGCTCGGCGACGGCACCCTCACCGCGACGGCGGACCCGGACGGCGCCGAACACGCCCGCGTCCACGCCCTGCCCGGCACCCGCCTGCCGGACGGCCTCGAACTGCCCGGGACGGCGGAGACGGCGGGGGCGGCGGGGACGGCGGGGACCGGTCCCGGTCCCGGTCCCGACGGCGGGGATGTTCCCGTGATCTCACCGGACGCCCCCGCCACCGTGCTGTTCACCTATCCCGGGACCGGCGTCGAATGGGGCCCGATCCCCGGCGCCGCGGGCTGCACCCTGGAGAACCGGCTCTTCCGGGACGCCTGGCCCGACTTCCGCCGCGCGGGCGTGCAGCTGCGCGGCACCAGCACCCAACTCCCTTACGAACAACAGGAGTTCGCCCGAGCCGAGCGGCTCCCCTACCCGCTCCTCTCCGACGCCGCCCAGCAGCTGGCCGCGGCGCTGCGGCTGCCGGTCTTCCGCGGCGCGGGCCGGCTGCGGCACAAGCGCCTGATCCTCGTCGTCGACGCCGGACGGACCGTACGGCACACGCTCTTCCCGGTCACCGACATCCCGCACGCCGTCGAGGAGAGCCTGCGGCTGGCCGCGGACTGCGCCCGGACCCGCTGAGCCACCGGACCGGGGGCGAGCCGCCGAATCGTCGGCTCGTCGGCTCAGTGACTCAGCGGGAGCCGGGCGGCGGGCCGTGCGGGCCGTCGCCCTCCTCCTCCTGGTAGGAGTAGCGCTGCTGCCGCCAGACGTCGGCGATGTTGTGGTAGCCGCGCTCCTCCCAGAAGCCGCGCCGGTCCGCCGTCATGTACTCGATGCCCCGCAGCCATTTGGGGCTCTTGTAGCCGTAGAGGTGCGGGACCACCAGGCGCAGCGGGAAGCCGTGCTCGGCGGTGAGCGGTTCGCCGTCGTGGTGGGTGGCCATCAGGGTGTGCGGTGACGTGAGGTCGGCGAGGCGGAGGTTGGCCGAGTAGCCGTACTCCGCCCAGGCCATGACGTGCGTGACCCCGGGCGCCGGCGGGATCACGTCCAGCATGGTGGCGGCGGGGATGCCGTACCACTCGTGCCCGGTGGACGTCGGTCCGCTCGCGCAGTGCAGGTCGGCCACGACCGTGACGTGGGGGAGCGCGGCCAGGTCGTCGAAGGTCCACTCGTGCGTGCCGCCGGAGGCGGTGGCGCCGAAGACACGCAGGTTCCAGCGCTCGGGGCGGAAGCGGGGCACGGGGCCGTAGTGCGAGACGGGCCAGCCGTGCACCAGGCGCTGCCCGGGAGGGATGCGGCCGGAGATCCCGGCCCCGGAGGACGGCCCGTCGGCCACGGTCGGCACCTTCTTCTCTTCGTTCGCTCTTCGTCTGCTCTTCGTCGCGCCCTGCTCGACCTGCGTGTCTGCCCGTGCAGCGTAAGCGGAGGAATCCCGTTGCCGTGGAATCCCCGGCTGGTTAGGTTCGGCGCCATGGCGGACGACGAACCCACGCGCGCGGCGCGACTGCTGGATGCCCAGGCGAAGGCCGAGCGGCTCTTCACGGAGATCGAGGAGCGCGGGCTGGTCGCGCCGGGCGAGGGGGAGCGGGCGGTCAGCGACCGGGTCCGCGACCTTGCGAACGAGTTGTTCGGCACGACCCGGCACTGGCACAAGCGGATCGTGCGGTCGGGGCCGAACACGCTCAAGCCGTACCGGGAGAACCCGCCGGACCGGGTGATCGCCGCGGACGACATCGTGTTCGCCGACTTCGGGCCGATCTTCGAGGAGTACGAGGCCGACTTCGGCCGGACCTTCGTCCTCGGCGACGACCCGGTCAAGCACCGGCTGCGGGGCGACCTGCCGAGGATCTTCGCCGCGGGGCGCCGCTTCTTCGAGGCCGACCCGGACATCACGGGGAAGCAGCTGTACGCGGAGGTGGAGCGGCTGGCCGCCGAGGCCGGCTGGGAGCTGGGCGGCTGGCACGCCGGGCACCTGGTCGGCGAGTTCCCGCACGAGACCATCGACGGCGCCGACACGGAGTCGTACATCGCCCCCGCCAACGACACCGCCCTGTGCCGTACCGACAAGGCCGGGCGCGCCTGCCACTGGATCCTGGAGATCCATCTCGTCGACCGGGAGCGGGAGTTCGGCGGCTTCCACGAGGAACTGCTCACCCTCTGACCGGGAAGCGTTCGGCGTGCCTCTCAAGTCGCCCCTGACGCAAGGCAGATGGGAAGCGTGAGTACGATCATCGCGCATTCACTCGCTCTCTGCCTCTCACCGGCGCGATGGAGTTGCCATGACGACCGACCCACAGCCGTCTCCGCCGATCGACACCAGCAGGGCCCACCCCGCGCGGGTCTACGACTGGCTGCTCGGCGGCAAGGACAACTACCCGGTCGACGAGGCGGTAGGTGAGAAGCTGCCGCCCGAGGCGCGGGACGCCGCCCGGCAGAACCGTCAGTTCATGCACCGGGCGGCCGCCTGGCTCGCCCGGCAGGGCATCGACCAGTTCCTGGACATCGGCACCGGAATCCCCACCGAGCCGAACCTGCACCAGATCGTGCAGAACGTCGTGCCGTCGGCCAAGGTCGTCTACACGGACAACGACCCGATCGTCCTCCGGCACGCCGAGGCGCTGCTGATCAGCCGCCCGGAGGGGGCCACCGACTACATCCAGGCCGATGTGCGCGACCCGGAGGCGATCGTCCGGCACGCCCGGCACGTCCTGGACTTCGACCGCCCGGTCGCGCTCTCCCTCATCGCCCTGATGCACTTCATCAGCGACGAGCAGGGCGCCCACGGCATAGTCCGCGCCCTGGTCGACACGCTCCCGTCGGGCAGCTACCTGATCCTGTCGCACGCTGCCTCGGACCTGTACCCGGACCTCGTCGAACAGGTCGTCGCCGAGTACGCCAGGGGCGGCATCCGGCTCGCCTTCCGCACCCGCCCGGAGGTCGAGCGCTTCTTCGACGGCCTGGACCTCGTGCAGCCCGGCCTGGTGACGGCGACGGAGTGGTTCGCCACCGCCCCCGCCCCGGAACCGGAGGGCAGCGGCATCTACTCGGGAGTGGCCCGCATCCGCTGACGCCGAGGAGGGGATCCCGGCCGACCCTCCCGACTGAAGTGCCGCTTCGAGCCACGGTCCGGTCGGCCGCACGGCGGGATTCTTCCTTGCGGTCACGTCATCAGCCGGTACCTGCCCCGCCCTCTCCGCCTTCCTCAGCCCCCCGCTGCCCGAGGTCGAGGTTGTCCCGGGTGGCGAGGGTGTCGGGGTGGTCGGGTCCCAGGACCCGTAGCCGGTCCTCCAGCAGCTCGGCGAACGCGGCGGCGGCGCCGGCCGTATCCCCTGCCTCTCCCCGCCAATGGGCGTGGTTGTGCCGGGTGGTGAGGGTGTCGGGGTGGTCGGGTCCCAGCACCCGCAGGTAGTCGTCCAGCAGGTCGGCGTACGCGGCGAACGCGCCGGCCGGATCCCCTGCCTTCCCCTGCCAGAAGACGAGGTTGCTCCGGCCGGCGAGGGTGTCGGGGTGGTCGGGCCCCACCACCCGCAGCCGATCGTCCAGCAGCTCGGCGAACGCGGCGGCGGCACCCGCCGGATCCCCCGCCTCTCCCCGCCAGAAGGCGAGGTTGTGCCGGGCGGTGAGGGTGTTGGGGTGGTCGGGTCCCAGCACCCGCAGGTAGTCGTCCAGCAGCTCGGCGTACGCGGCGTACGCGTCGACCGCATCTCCCGCCTCTCCCCGCCAACGGGCGAGGTTGTGCCGGGCGGTGAGGGTGTCGGGATGGTCGGGTCCCAGGACCCGTAGCCGGTCCTCCAGCAGCTCGGCGAACGCGGCGGCGGCGCCGTCCGGATCGCCCGCCTCTCCCCGCCTACGGGCGAGGTTGCTCCGGGTGGTGAGGGTGTCGGGGTGGTCGGGTCCCAGGACCCGTAGCCGGTCCTCCAGCAGCTCG
>NZ_JBHXMA010000063.1:0-45461 GCF_042721035.1 Streptomyces sp. NPDC058464 | reverse complement strand
GCGCAGTTCCCCGCGCCCCTTTCAGGGGCGCTGCCCCAACCGTCCCCCGTAAGGGGCGCGGGGAACTGCGCGACCGGCCACGACGGTGGCGCGCCCGGCCACGCACGCCGCACCCCTACGGGAGCTAGCCGGCCTGCCCCATGCCCGCCGCGTTCGGCCAGCTCTGCGCGTTCGGCCAGCCGGTGGCCGGTGCCGGGGCCAGGTCCGGGACGGGGGGTGCGGGCGCCGTCATCCCCCGTACCTGCGCGGCCGTCAGCCCACCCCGGGCCGGCACCCCGGGCGGCGTGGGCCCGGCCGGCGCGGGGGCCGGAGCGGGTGCCGGGACCGCGGTCTGCATCTGTATGGGCATCGGAGCCGGTGCGGGCGCCTGGGCCATCTGGGCCATCTGAGCCAGGGGTGACATCTGAGCCACCGGCGCCATCATCGGCTGTTGCTGGGGCTGCTGCTGAGGCTGCTGCATCTGCATGGCTGCCGCCGGCATCGGCATCCCGACGCCGCCCTGCTGCGCGGCGACGGGGAGCGGCATGCCGACGCCGGCGGCGGGAGCGGCGGCGAGCCCCGGTACGGGCATCGCGCCGACTGCCTGCGCGAGCTGCATGCCCGCCCCGTTGGTCTCGCTCACCAGCCGGTCCACCGCCGCCGTACCCGAGCTGTAGCTGGTCCCGGTGCTCAGCTCGGGCACGGCGGCTCCCCTCCTGGTCCCGTAGAGCACCTGTTCCATGGCGGACACCAGGCGACGCACGTCCACCTCGGGGCGCACCACGAGACGCAGGAAGCGGCTGGAGGATCCGATCTTGTTGCCGCACTCGCGGACCAGGATCCGGTGCTCGGTGAGCATCCGGTCCCGCACCACGGTGCCCTCGGCGCCGACGGGAAGGCGCACGAAGAGGAAGTTGCCCTGCGAGGGGTAGACCGTCAGGCCGGGCAGCAGGGAGAGCTGGCTGGCCATCTCCAGACGGTCACGGCGCACCTGCAGCAGGCTCTGCGCGTACTCGGCGCCGTGCTCCTTGAGCATGAAGACGACGTACTCGGCGAAGGCGTTGAGGTTCCACTTCGGGAGCATCGAGCGGACCTTGCCGGCCAGCGAGGGGTTGGCGACCATGTAGCCGAACCGGATGCCGTGCAGGCCGAAGTTCTTGCCGAGGCTGCGCAGCACGATGACGTTGGGCCGGAGCATGGCCTCCTGGACGACGCTGGGCTCGGCCTCGGCGTCCGCGAACTCCAGGAACGACTCGTCGATGACGATCAGGTCCAGGTCGGCCATCGCGTCCATGAACTGCACCAGCGCCTGCTTGTGCAGGAAGCCGCCGTCGGGGTTGTTGGGGTTGCAGATGACGGCGACCTTGGTGCCCCGCTTGCGGATGAAGTCGGCGTACTGCGCGAGGTCCAGGGCGAAGCCGTTGGACTCCTGGAGCGGGAACATGTCGACGCGCTTGCCGGTCTCCATCGGCTGGTCGGTCCAGCGGCCGAAGGTGGGGACGGGGATGGCGAGGGACTCGCGGACCAGCAGGTGGTCGATCCAGGTGATCAGCTCGGTGGAGCCGTTGCCCATGGCCACGGCCTGCGGCGGGAGCTGGAGGAGCTGGCACAGCTCGGCGGTGATGGTGTCGGCGCTGCTCGGGTAGAAGGTGATGATGTCCTTCAGCCGGGCCGCCATCGTTTCCATCATGGCCGGGGTGGGGAAGTAGGGGTTGCAGGGAATGCAGAAGTCGACCGGGCCGGTTCCCTCGCCTCCCTCACGGGTCAGCGCCGCCATCGACGGGCTGTGAGCACCGCTGCGGAACAACGAGGTGACGCTGCCGGCCATTGAACCTCCGTATGAGGCGGGCCCGTTGGGGACGTCCGGGCCCGTCGTCTTGGGCGGCCCGCGCGGGGGAGCACGGGCCGCCCTTGAATACGGATGCGCACGAGGCGCTGTTCAACGCGTGTGAAAAAAGTGTGAGTTTACGTTTCTTCCCCGGCGTGGACGCGACCGGCCCCTTACCGGCCGCGCCCACGCGCCTCACACGCGCCTCACATGCGCCTCACATGCGCCTCAGGCGTCGAACGTGTGAACCGTCCGCGTCCTGTAGACCTGCCCCGGCCGGAGCACCGTCGACGGGAAGCCGGCGTGGTTCGGCGAGTCGGGGAAGTGCTGTGTCTCCAGGCACAGCGCGTCACCCTGCCGGTACGTCCGCCCACCCGTCCCCGTCAGCGTCCCGTCGAGGAAGTTCCCGGAGTAGAACTGCAGCCCCGGCTGGTCGGTGGCGATCTTCAGCGTGCGGCCGGAGCGCGGGTCGCGCAGCGTGGCCACGTGCTCGGGCTTCGCGGTGATGCCCTTGTCCAGCGCCCAGTTGTGGTCGAAGCCCTTGGCCTGCACCTGCTGGACGTGCCCGGCCCGGATGTCCCGCCCGATCGTCTTCGTCTCGCGGAAGTCGAACGGGGTGCCGCGGACGGTGGCCAGCTCACCGGTGGGGATCAGCCCCGAGTCCGTCGGCGTGTACTTGCCCGCGGCGATGGTCAGCTCGTGGTCCTCGATGGTCCCGCTGCCCTCACCGGCGAGGTTCCAGTAGACGTGGCTGGTGAGGTTGACGACCGTGGCCTTGTCGGTGGTGGCCTCGTAGTCGATGATCCACTCGCCGCGCTTCGTGAGGGTGTACGTCACCTTCGTCTTGAGCGTGCCCGGGTAGCCCATCTCGCCGTCGACGCTGGTGTAGTGCAGGACGAGGCCGACGTCGGAGCCCTTCACGAACGGCTCGACGTCCCAGACGTGCTTGTCGAAGCCCTGGGTGCCGCCGTGCAGGCTGTTCACACCGTCGTTGACGGAGAGCTGGTAGCTCTTGCCGTCGAGGGTGAACTGGCCCTTGGCGATGCGGTTGCCGTAGCGGCCGATCAGGGCGCCGAAGTACGGGGTCTTGGCGACGTAGTCGTCGATGTTGTCGAAGCCCAGGGAGACGTTGGCGTAGTGGCCGCGGCGGTCCGGTATCTCCAGGGTCTGGACGACACCGCCCCAGTTGAGGACCTTCAGCCGGGTGCCGCCGTTCTCCAGCGACCAGCGGTAGATCTTCGTGCCGTCGGCGAGCTTCCCGAAGGACTCCTTCACCGGCTTCCTGCCTCCCGAGGCGGCCTCGGCGGTGCCCGTGCCGAGGGTGGTGGCGGCGATGCCCGCCGCCGCGGCTCCTGCGATGACCGTGCGTCTGTTCAGTTCCATGTAGCGGCTCCCGTGAATGAGGTGAAAGACGCCCGCTGGACCCGCGCCCCATAGGGGCGCGGGGAACTGCGCGACCAGCCACACACGGCCCGCAGATTCAGTACGGCCTTCCCAGCGGAGCGCCGTCGCTGACTTACGAACCGGACTTGCGCTTGTTCCACACGTCGAAGCCGACCGCCGCGAGGAGGGCGAGGCCCTTGATGACCTGTTGCCAGTCGGTGCCGACGCTGAGGAGGTTCATGCCGTTGTTCAGCACGCCGAGGACGAGGCCGCCGATGATGGCACCGAGGATGGTGCCGACACCGCCGCTCATGGAGGCACCGCCGATGAACGAGGAGGCGATCGCCTCCAGTTCGAAGCCGTCGCCCGCCTTCGGCGAGGCCGCGTTCAGCCGGGCCGCTACCACCAGGCCGGCCAGGGCCGCGAGCACGCCCATGTTCAGGAAGACGTAGAAGGAGACCTTCTTGTCCTTGACGCCGGACAGCTTGGCCGCCGGCAGGTTGCCGCCGATCGCGTAGATGTGCCGGCCGAAGACCGCGTTGCGCATCACGTAGCCGTAGCCGACGACCAGCGCGCCCAGGACGATCAGGATGATCGGGGCGCCCTTGTAGCTGGCGAGCAGCATGGTGAGGACGAGGATCGCGGCGACCAGCGCGGTCAGCTTGAGCAGGAACAGCCGGGTGGGCGGCACCTCCAGGGCGAACTCCTGCTGGCGGCGCCGGTCGCGGAACTCCTGCCAGACCACGGCGGCGGCCAGCGCGAGGCCCAGCAGCAGCGTGATGTTGTGGTAGTTGGTGTCCGGGCCCACCTCGGGCAGGAAGCCGTTGCCCAGCTTCTGCAGGCCGTCCGGGAACGGGCCGATGGTCTGGCCCTGGAGCAGGATCTCGGTGAGACCGCGGAAGAGCAGCATCCCGGCGAGGGTGACGATGAACGACGGTATGCCCAGGTAGGCGATCAGGAACCCCTGCAGCGAGCCGGCCACGGCGCCCATCGCCAGGCACAGGATCAGCGCGACCGGCCACGGCACCCCGTGATTGACCGTCAGCACGGCGGCGAAGGCGCCCACGAACGCGGTCAGCGAGCCGACCGACAGGTCGATGTGCCCGGCGATGATCACCATCATCATGCCGATGGCGAGGATCAGGATGTAGCTGTTCTGCAGGACCAGGTTGGAGACGTTGCGCGGCAGCAGCAGGTCCCCGTTGGTCCACACCGCGAACAGGGCGACGATCAGACCGAGCGCGATCAGCATGCCGTACTGGCGCATGTTGCGGCGCAGGCCGTTCAGCACCAGCTGGAGCAGCCCGCCGTCCTCGTCGGGGGCGCTCCAGCCCGGCGGCACGGGGGCCGGGCTCTTGGCGGTGACATCCGTGCTCATCGCGATACCTCTTTGTCCTTCGTCATATGGCGCATCAGCACTTCCTGCGTGGCCTCGGACCTGGGCACCTCACCGGTCAGGCGGCCCGCGGCCATGGTGTAGATGCGGTCGCACATGCCGAGCAGTTCGGGCAGCTCGGAGGAGATGAAGACGACCGCCTTGCCCTGGGCGGCGAGCTGGTCGATGACCGTGTAGATCTCGTACTTGGCGCCGACGTCGATCCCGCGGGTCGGTTCGTCGAGGATCAGCACGTCCGGACCCGCGAAGATCCACTTGCTGAGGACGACCTTCTGCTGGTTGCCGCCGGACAGCTTGCCCACCGGCTCGAAGACCGTCGGCGCCTTGATGTTCATGGACGTGCGGTAGCCCTCGGAGACCTGCCGCTCCTCGTGCTCGTCCACGATCCCGCGCCGGGCGACCTTGTTCAGCGCGGTCAGCGAGATGTTGCGGTTGATGGTGTCGATGAGGTTGAGGCCGTAGTGCTTGCGGTCCTCGGTGACGTACGCGATGCCGTGCCCGACCGCCTCCGCGACGGACTTGGTACGGATCTCCGTGCCGTCCTTGAGGACCGAGCCGCCCGCGTAGCGGCCGTACGTCCGCCCGAAGACGCTCATCGCGAGTTCGGTGCGGCCCGCGCCCATCAGGCCCGCGATGCCGACGATCTCGCCGCGCCGGACGTGGATCGACACGTCGTCGACGACCTTGCGTTCCTGGTCGATCGGGTGCCGCACGGTCCAGTTGCGGATCTCCAGGGCCGGCGCCGCGTCCGCCGCGCCCTCGTACGCGGTCCGCTCCGGGAAGCGGTGGTCGAGGTCGCGGCCGACCATGCCCGCGATGATCCGCTCCTCCGTGGTCTCCTTCGACTTCACGTCGAGGGTCTCGATGGAGTGGCCGTCCCGGATGATCGTCACCGAGTCGGCGACCCGGCGGATCTCGTTGAGCTTGTGCGAGATGATGATCGAGGTGATGCCCTGGTTCTTCAACTCCAGGATGAGATCGAGGAGTTTGCCGCTGTCCTCGTCGTTCAGCGCGGCCGTCGGCTCGTCCAGGATGAGCAGCTTCACCTTCTTCGACAGCGCCTTCGCGATCTCCACCAGCTGCTGCTTGCCCACGCCGATGTCGGTGACGCGGGTCTCCGGGTGGTCGTCGAGACCGACCCGGCGCAGCAGCTCGGTGGCGTGCCGCAGGGTCTCCCGCCAGTCGATGAAGCCGCCCTTGGCGTGTTCGTTGCCGAGAAAGATGTTCTCCGCCAGTGAGAGGTACGGCGACAGCGCCAGCTCCTGGTGGATGATGACGATGCCGCGGTGCTCGCTGGCCCGGATGTCACCGAACCTGCAGGGCTCGCCCTCGAAGAGGATGTCCCCCTCGTAACTGCCGTGCGGGTGGACGCCGGAGAGGACCTTCATCAGGGTCGACTTGCCGGCGCCGTTCTCCCCGCAGATGGCGTGGACCTCGCCCTGGCGGACGGTCAGTGTGACGTCCGACAGCGCCTTGACGCCGGGAAAGGTCTTGACGATCGAGCGCATTTCCAGGACGGGTCCCGCCATGGTCGTGCCTTCCAATCAGTAGGACAACTAGTGGGGGACAGAGGTCACTTGAGCTCGGCGTCGGTGTAGTAGCCGCCCTTGACGAGGACTTCCTCGTAGTTGGACTTGTCGACGCTCACCGGCTGCAGCAGGTAGGCGGGGACGACCTTGGAGCCGTTGTCGTACGTCTTGGTGTCGTTCGTCTCCGGCGTCTTCTTGTTCAGGACGTCGTCGACCATGGTCGCGGCGACCTTGGCGAGCTGCCGGGTGTCCTTGTAGACGGTCTGCGTCTGCTCGCCCGCGATGATCGACTTCACCGAGGCCAGCTCGGCGTCCTGCCCGGTGATGACGGGCAGCGGCTGGCTGCCGGAGCCGTAGCCGTCCGACTTCAGCGCGGCGATGATGCCGATCGAGATGCCGTCGTACGGCGAGAGCACCGCGTCGACCTTGGCGGACTTGTAGGAGGAGGTGAGGATGTCCTCCATCCGGGACTGCGCGGTCGCGCCGTCCCAGCGCAGGGTGGTGACCTTGTTCAGCGCGGTCTGGCCGGACTTGACCACCAGCTGCTTCTTGTCGATGTACGGCTGGAGCACGCTCATCGCGCCCTGGAAGAAGTACTTGGTGTTGTTGTCGTCGTTGGAGCCGGCGAACAGCTCGATGTTGAACGGGCCCTTCTTGCCGCTGTCCAGGCCCAGCTTGTGCACGATGTACGTGCCCTGCTCGACACCGACCTTCGTGTTGTCGAAGGACGCGTAGTAGTCGACGTTCTTCGTGCCGAGGATCAGCCGGTCGTAGGCGATGACCGGGATGTTGGCGTCCGCGGCCTCCTGGAGCACGTTGTTCAGGGACTTGTTGTCGATGGCCGCGATGATCAGGCCCTTGACGCCCTGCGTGATCAGGTTCTCGATCTGCGAGACCTGCTGGTCCGGGTCGTCCTCGCCGTAGACCAGCTTGGTCTTGTAGCCCTTGGACTCCAGGTCCTTGACGACGTTCTTGCCGTCCGCGATCCAGCGCTCGGACGACTTGGTCGGCATCGCGATACCGATGGTGCCGCCCTTGGCGCTGCCCCCCTCCTCCTTGCTGCCGCCCTCACTGCTCTGCCCGCAGGCGGACAGAGTGAGAGCGAGCGAGGCAGCCCCGGCTATGAGGGTGAGGGCGCTTCTACGAGTACGCATGTGATCGGTCCCTGTTCTTCTCGTCGTTGAGAGGTTTCAAGCAAGGTCAGTTGAAGCGCGCCCCATAGGGGCGCGGGGAACTGCGCGACCAGCCACCGACGGCCTGCAGCCCCCATCGCTCATTCAGCGGCACCCTCGACGGGGAACCGGCGGAGAGAACCCGGCAGCCGCGACCCCAGCGGCGCCATCCCCCCGTCCGCCCCGTGCCGCGCGAGCAGATCCAGCGCCAGCCGCCCCCGCCGCACCCGCTCCCGCGCGGTGTCCAGCGTCACGTCCCGCAGATGGGTGCCCCACGGGTAGATGCCGGGCGCCTTGGACAGCCCGAACTTCAGGTAGATCGGCGCACCGCGCCGGATCAGCTCGGCGACCTCGTACATCCGGATGTAGCCGCCGAGGTCGTCGGGGGCCTCGATGTACATGTCCATGGGGGCGCCCGACACCCGGCGGATCTCGGTGAGGTGATCGAGCGTCAGGTCGCTCGGCACGTTGATGGAGTCGGCGCCGAGGTGCTCGAAGACCGAGTACGAGGCCGGGTTGACCGGCCCGACCAGCGCGGACACCTTCAGCGTGGTGTCGGCCGGGATGATCCCCGCCTGCCGGGCCCGGTGCAGCGTCCACAGCACGCCCTCGTCGGCGACGAGCAGGCACTTGACACCCAGCTCGGTCGCCCGGACCGCGTCCTCGACGCACCCGGCGACGGCGTCGTGGCCGCGGGCGCGCAGCCCGGCCCCCCGCGAGTCGGAGCGCACCGAGCCGCCGATGTCCCAGGTGCCGCGCGGGCCGGTGAACAGGCAGAGCTCGATGTCCCGTTCGTCGGTCGCGTCGACCATCTCGGTGATCTCGGCGTCGGTGAGCATCCACACGCCGCTGCCCTGGCTGATCCGGTGGATCGGCACGTCCAGGCGCGAGGACTCCTTGAGGACGACGGCCAGCGCCTCGGGACCCTCGCAGGAGGGGATCTCGGTGCGCCACTTGCCGCCGCCCGGGAAGCTGTGGGCGGAGGCGTCGGCGGGGTCGAGGGCGGGCGTGCCCAGGCCGAGGGCGGCGAGCGCCTGCTCACCGGGTCGGCGGGCCGCCGTAACGGAAGCGTCGGTCGTCACAAGCTGTCCTTCGTGTTCGGTATTTCGGACAAGGTTCGCGGCTCGGGGCAGAGAAAAGGCTTGGTGGTACGCCGGCCACGGCGAGGTCAGGGCACGCCGCGACCGGCGTACGACTAGGGGCGGAGCAGCACCTTGCCCACCTTCGGATCACCGGCCCCCACCAGCTCGATGGCCTGTGGGAACTCGGTCAGCGGCAGCTCGTGCGTGACCAGGGGCAGCGGATCGAGGAGACCGGCCCCGAAGACCCGTACCGTGTGCGCCCAGGCGTCCGGCGGTGCCCCGAAGACGGTGTGCACCTCCAGCTGCCGTACGACGAGGTCGGTCGGGTCCAGGCCGTCGGCACCGGCGGCCGGGATACCGGTCAGGACCAGGCGTCCGCCGCGCCTGAGCAGGGAGGCGGCGGTGCGCGCGGCGGACGCGGACCCGGCGGTCTCGATGACGACGTCGAAGTCGTCGGGCAGTTCCTGGTCCTTGGTACGGAAGTCGGTGGCCCCGAACTGCCGGGAGAGTGCCTCCCGGTCGTTCCGGGTCCCGACCACCAGCAGTTCGCTCGGCGAGATCGCGCGCAGGAACTGCACGGCGAACATGCCCAGCGTGCCGGTGCCGACCACCGCGACCCGCTCGCCCGGCTGGGCGTTGCCCTTCAGCGCGGCCGCCGCGATACAGGCGGCGGGCTCCAGGAGCGCGGCCGCCGTGAGGTCGGCGTCGTCCGGCAGGGCGTGCAGCAGGCGGGCCGGGAGGGTGAGGGTGGCGGCCATGGCGCCCGGCTGGGTGAAGCCGGTCTCCTCGTAGCCGTCGGTGCACAGGGTGGTCTCGCCGGCGTGGCAGCGGTCGCACACCTGGCAGTTGCGGAACCCCTCACCGACGACCTTGCGGCCGACGAGCGAGACCGGCACCCCGGGGCCCACCTCCGACACGGTTCCCGACCACTCGTGTCCCGGCGTCAGCGGGTAACGCACATACCCCTCGGGCCGGTTCCCCTGGTACACCTCACGGTCGCTTCCGCAAATCCCGACCGCGTGCACGGCGACCAGCGCCTCGCCGGGACCGGGCTCGCGGGGCGTGTGGTCCTCGACCCGGTGGGCCCCCGGCGCCTCGACGACGACCTGGGAACCGGAGACGGCGCCGGCGCTCACTTGGTCCCCTTGGGCTTGCGCTGCTCCCAGCCCTCGGCCCACAGGTCGAACCGGGCCTGCTGCTGTGGGAACTCGGCGGCCGCGTCGGCGTCGAACTCGACCCCGAGCCCCGGCGCGTCGGACAGGTGGAAGTACCCGTCCACGACCTCCGGCGCGCCCTTGACGACCTTCTTGATCTCGGCGTCGGCGAAGTCGTTGAAGTGCTCCAGGATCTTGAAGTTCGGGGAGGTGAACCCGACCTGGAGGGAGGCGGCGGTCAGTACGGACCCGCCGACGTTGTGCGGGGCGACCAGGACGTAGTGCGTCTCGGCGGTGGCGGCGAGCTTCCGGGTCTCCCAGATACCACCGATATGGCCGACGTCCGGCTGGATGACGTCCACGGCCTGGCTCTCGAAGAGCTCGCGGAACTCGATGCGGTCGTGGATGCGCTCACCGGTGGCGACCGGGATGTCCACCTTGGCGGCGACCTTCTCCAGCGCCTTCAGGTTCTCCGGCGGGCAGGGCTCCTCCAGCCAGGCCGGCTTGAAGGGCGCGAGCTCGTGCGCGAGCCGGACCGCGGTCGAGGGCGAGAAACGTCCGTGCATCTCCAGCATCAGCTCGGCGTCCGGCCCGATGGCGTCCCGCACGGCCTCGATGAGCGACACGGCGTACAGGGTCTGCTCGTGGTCCAGCTCGAAGTGCCCGGTGCCGAACGGGTCGATCTTCAGCGCCTTGTACCCGCGCTCCATGACCTGCTGGGCGGCCTTGTGGTAGGCCTCCGGGGTCCGCTCGGTGGTGTACCAGCCGTTGGCGTACGCCTTGACCTTGTCGGTGACCTTCCCGCCGAGCAGCTGCCACACCGGCACGCCCAGCGCCTTGCCCTTGATGTCCCAGCAGGCCATCTCGACGACGGCGATCCCGGACATGACGATCTCACCCGCCCGGCCGTAGTCGCCGTACTTCATCCGGCGCACGAGGTCTTCCACGGCGAACGGGTCGGAACCGAGAATGTGGTTGGCCTCGGCCTCCCGCAGGTAGCCGATCAGCGCGTCGGTGTGACCGAGCATCCGGGTCTCGCCGACTCCCGTGATCCCTTCGTCGGTGTGCACCTGGACGTACGTCAGGTTGCGCCACGGCGTCCCGACCACGTGTGTGCTGATTCCGGTGATGCGCACGGCAGTTGCCCCTCAGCTGTTCGAGATTTCGTCACGCGTTCGAAATGCTGGCGTGACAGTAAGGACGGGGCGGCAGGGGTGTCAATGGGTCGAACAGGTAACGGTTTCGGCAAGGCTTGCGATAGGTTTTTCGGTCCCCCACAGAACCTTCACAGGGGTGGCTGGTTATGTGACCCGTGGGGAACTTAGTCTTCCCGCGTCATGGACTACTGCCACCCGTGCCGACGGCACCTCAACGGCGCCCTCGCCTGCCCGGGGTGCGGCACCGCCGCCGAAACGCTACGCGCGTCCGCGCGGGAAGCGACCACCCCCGTACCGGTCACGCCCGGTGGACCGCCGTACGCGGAACCGGAGTCCGCGGACGGCGGCCACGCCCTCCAGAGCGACCCGGACGACGCGGCCGACGCCGACGACGCGGACGGCGAACCGCCGACAGGTGGCCGGGCCGAGCGGCGACGGGCGGCGCGCGGGCGCGGCGGCCGGAGCCGGGTGCAGGCCGCCGAGAGCATCGCCGAGGATCCCGAGGAGTCGTCCGGCCCCGACGGCCCCGACGGGAGCCGTCGCGACCGCAAGGCCGCGGCCCATCGGCGGCGGCGCCGCAGAGTCCTGTTGGTGGCCGCGGCGTGCGTGCTGGCGGCGGGCGGCCTGAGCCTCGCCGAACTCGGCACGGACGCCATACCGTTCACGACCCCGGACGCGGCCGCGGGCGGCGGCAGCACGACCGACGGCGGTACGTCGACGTCGTCCCCGGGTACGACGGCCCAGCCCCTGGACGACACGTCCGGCGCCACGGGCGCGGCGGACTCCGCCTCGGCCGACCCCTCCGCCTCACCGTCCCCCTCCTCCTCGAAGGACAAGGCGTCCGACTCCCCGTCGGCGTCCCCCAAGGACACGTCGGCACAGTCGGCGACGACGGGCTCGGGCACGGTCACCTCCCCGGCGACGACCCCGACGACCACGGCGGCCTCGACACCGACGTCGGACCCGACGACATCGGACCCGACCCCGGACCCGTCCCCGAGCGAGACGTGCAACAGGTTCCTGTGGTGGTGCACCTAGAGCAAGTGCCCGCCGGAGCGCCCCTTCAGGGGCGCGGGGAACTGCGCGAGCAACCCACCACAACCCGCACCCGAAGTACTACCAAAGCAAATCCAGCAAACCTGTCACATTCAATGAGCCCACTCCGTCGTAGGTGTGTAACCCGCTGAACCACAACGGAGGAGCACACCATGGAAGCCCGTCTGAACCTCTTCGCCAGCCCCGTCGCCAACAAGCTCATCAAGCACTTCGTCGCCGCAGGCACGGTCACCGCCGAGGCGGGCGTACCCGCGGCCACCCTGGAGCTCGTGAAGATCCGCGCCAGCCAGATCAACGGCTGCGGCTACTGCCTCGACATGCACACCAAGGACGCGGCGGCCGCCGGCGAGACCCAGCAGCGCCTCCACATGGTCGGCGCCTGGCGCGAGGCCACCGTGTTCACCGAGGCCGAGCGCGCGGCCCTGGAACTCGCCGAACAGGGCACCCGCATCGCCGACGCGGCGGGCGGCGTGCCGGACGAGGTCTGGGAGAACGCCGCCAAGCACTACGACGACGACCAGCTCATCGCGATCGTCGCGACCATCGCCGTCATCAACGCCTTCAACCGGCTGAACGTCACCTTCCAGATCCCGGCCGGCGACTACCGCCCGGGCCAGTTCGCCTAATCCCCTCAGAGGGCCGGCGCCGGTCGGTGCCGGCCTCCTAGGCGTCCAGCATCCTGCGCAGCAGATCCCGCAGCGACAGCCGCTCCTCGTCCGACAGTCCGGCCAGCGGCTCGCGCGCGAAGCGCAGCCCCTCGCGCAGGTCACGGGCGACCCGGCGGCCCTCGTCCGTCGCCGCGGCCAGCTTCACCCGGCGGTCGGCCGGGTCGGGCCGCCGCTCCACGAGCCCGCGGGCCTCCAGTCGGTCCACGATCCCGGTCACATTGGACGGCTCGCACTTCAGCTTCTGCGCCAGCTTCCGCATCGGCAGCGGCTCCAGCGACAGCAGGCTGAGCAGCCGCGCCTGCGCCCCGGTGAGCGTGTGCTCGCCCGCCGCCTCCTCGTAGTCCGCGTAGAAACGGGCCACGACGTCCCCGATGAGCTCGACGACCTCCAGGGTCAGGGCGTCGGGGCGGCGGGTCTGCGCGGGGGTGGACCGTGTGGACGACATGCACTCCAGGGTACCGCGTTACTTGACATCCTGAAATATTCAGGAGCATGGTTGTTTCAGGTACTGAAGTAATTTCGGAAAGGCGCATGTCATGATCAACCGCGAGTGGCACCTCCAGAGCCGTCCCGTCGGCTGGCCGAAGCCCGAGGACTTCGCCCTGGTCGAGGCGGAGGTGCCCACGCCGGGCGAGGGGCAGGTGCTCGTGCGGAACAAGTACCTCTCCGTCGACCCGTACATGCGCGGCCGAATGAGTGCCGCGAAGTCGTACGTCGCCCCCTTCGAGCTGGGTAAGGTCATGCAGGGCGGCGCGGTCGGCGAGGTCGTCGAGTCGAACGCCGAGGGCATCGCGGCCGGCGACCACGTCCTGCACTTCTTCGGCTGGCGCGAGTACGCGGTCGTGGACGCGAAGAACGCCGTCAAGGTCGACGCCGACGCCGCGCCCCTGTCCACCTACCTCGGTGTCCTCGGCATGACCGGCCTCACCGCCTACGCGGGCCTGCTGCGCACCGCCTCCTTCAAGGAGGGCGACTCCGTCTTCGTCTCCGGCGCGGCCGGCGCGGTCGGCAGCCAGGTCGGCCAGATCGCCAAGCTCAAGGGCGCCTCGCGGGTGATCGGCTCGGCCGGCTCCGACGAGAAGGTCAAGCTGCTGGTCGAGGAGTACGGCTTCGACGCCGCCTTCAACTACCGGAACGGCTCGGTCAGCGAGCAGCTCCGGGCCGCCGCGCCCGACGGTGTGGACGTCTACTTCGACAACGTCGGCGGCGACCACCTGGAGGCCGCGATCGGCCAGCTGAACCGGGACGGCCGGATCGCGGTCTGCGGCATGATCTCCGTCTACAACAGCACCGAGCCCGTCCCCGGCCCGAAGAACCTCGCCCGTCTCATCCAGACCCGCGGCCGGATCGAGGGCTTCCTGGTCGGCGACCACTACGACCTGCAGCCGCAGTTCGTCGCCGAGGTCGGCCCGTGGGTTGCCTCCGGGCAGCTGAAGTACCGCGAGACGGTCGTCGAGGGCATCGAGAACAACGTGGAGGCGTTCCTCGGGGTCCTGCGTGGCGACAACACCGGCAAGATGATCGTCAAGCTCTGACGCTCCCGCGTGACGCCGGTCGGACAGCGCTCGTTGCGCTGTGTGGAGGCCGCACCCTTGGACGTGGGGTGCGGCCTCTCGTCTGCCGGGTGCGGATTCGATGCCGGGTGCGGGTGCGGGTGCGGGTGCGTTGTGGCTGGTCGCGCCCACGCGGCGGCAGCCGCATATCAGATACAGCCCCGCGCCCCCTCGGGGCGCGTTTCAGCCGGCCAGAGCCGCCAAGTGCACCGCCCTCGCCAACCGGTCGTTCTCCGGTGCCGCTCCTCCCGGGAACGCGAACCGTCGCCTCGTGTAGCCGTAGGCGACCCCGCTCCTCGGGTCGGCGAAGGCCTGGGAGCCCGCTGCTCCGCTGTGGCCGATCGTGCCCGCGCCCAGGAACGGGTGCCAGGTGTCAGCCGTCGCCTGGAAGCCCAGGCCGTACGACTTGTGGGCGCGGGCCACCAGGTCGTACCCCACCGAGTGGAACTGGCCGAACTCCGCCACCGTGTCCTCCTTCAGCAGTGGGGCCTTGCCGTCGATCTCGCTGAGCAGGGCCGCGTACATGCCGGCCAGGCCGCGCGCCGACGCCACCCCGCCGAAGGACGCCGGGCCCTTGGCGCGGAGCAGCCGGTCGTTGGGGAGGGCCGTCAGGTCCGTGGGTTCGGCGCTGTGCTCGTTGAAGGCGATCCCGGCCAGGGTCTGCGGGCCGGACGGGAGGGAGTCGAGCAGGGCCTGCTGCTCCGGTGTCGGCCGCATCGGCAGGGTCGTGCGGAAGCGCGGCTCGTGGGCGGCCGGCAGGCCCAGGAAGAAGTCGAGGCCGTACGGTGCCCGGACCCGCTCCTCGTACACGTCCTGGAGCGTACGGCCGGTCGCGCGCCGTACCACCTCGCCGGTGAGCGCCCCGATCACCAGGGCGTGGTAGCCGAAGGCCGTGCCGGGGCGCCAGAACGGCCGCTGGTCGGCGAGGCGTTCGGCCATCGCCCGGTCGTCGGTCAGCTCCTGCGGGCTGAACCCGGTGTCGGTGCCGACCAGGCCCGCCCGGTGCGCGAGCAGGTCCCGCAGGGTCAGCGTGCCCTTGCCCTCGGCGCCGAACTCCGGCCAGTAGTAGGTCACCTTGCGGTCCAGCTCCAGCGTGCCGTCCTGCACCAGCATCGCCACGACCAGGTGCGCCGCCCCCTTGGTGGACGAGAACACGCCGTACAGGGAGTCCCCGCCGGCCCCCTCGCCCGCCCACAGGTCGACGACCCGCCGGCCGCGGACGTACGCGCACAACTGCCCCTCGTAGTCGGCCGGTTCGCCGGCGACGAAGGCGGCGAACTCCTCGCGCACCGCCTCGAAGCCCTCCGCGACCGTGCCCTGGACGGTGATCTCCTGCGTCATCCGTTCTCCTCAACCGAGCCGCCGGGGGCAGCTCCCACTGTGAACAACGCCCTACCCACCTGGGCGAACTGGTCTGCCGGTTCCTGAGATCGGTACGGCGGGACGTACCCGTTCGACTCAACAGCGGCACAGGGGGCGTACCCGACCCCACGGCGGCCCGCCCGGCCCCCGGTAAAGTTTTCGCCATGCGTGATCTCGGGGCGGGTTTCGGATATCTCCTCAAGGGCCAGCGATGGGTCGGCCGGCACGGCAGGCAGTTCGGCTTCGGGCTGCTGCCCGGCCTGATCACCCTCGTCCTCTACGCGGCGGCCCTGGTGGCCCTCGCGATATGGGGGCAGGACTTCGTCGGCTGGGCCACCCCGTTCGCCGACGACTGGTCCAGCCCCTGGCTCGGCCTCTTCCGCGGCTTCCTCACGGCGGTCCTGTTCGCCCTCGGCCTCCTGCTCGCCGTCCTCACCTTCACCGCCGTGACCCTGCTGATCGGCCAGCCGTTCTACGAGAACCTCTCGGAGAAGGTCGACGCGGACGTCTCGCCCGACGGCACCGCTCCCGAGTCCGGGCTGCCGTTCTGGCGCGAGCTGTGGATCTCCGCCCGGGACAGCCTGCGGATCCTGGTCCGCGCCGGTCTCTGGGGCGTCCTGCTCTTCGCCCTCGGCTTCCTGCCCTTCGTCGGGCAGACGGCCGTACCGGTCGTCGGCTTCCTCGTGACCGGCTTCTTCCTCACCGAGGAACTCGCCGCCGTCGCCCTCCAGCGCCGGGGCGTCGACCTGCGCGCCCGGCTCGCCCTGCTGCGCTCCCGCAAGACCCTGGTGTGGGGTTTCGGCACCCCGCTGGGCCTGGCCTTCCTGGTCCCGTTCGTCGCGGTGTTCCTGATGCCGGGCGCGGTCGCGGGCGCCACCCTCCTCGCCCGTGACCTGCTGGGCGAGGAGACGGCCGAGGAGGACGAGCGGGTCGGCGACCCCGTCACTTCCTGAGCGGCCTGAAGGACGCGTCCGCCGCCACGGTCACGATCGCCCGCACCTGGTCGATGATGTCCACCCGGTTCCGCACGAACTCCGGGTCGGTCACCTCCGTGGTGTTCCCGGCACCGAACTGCAGCACCGGGGTGTGCACATGCCCGCCGGGCAGCGTGTCGTGCAGCCCGAGGCGGTCGCGCAGCAGGGTGGCCCGGTAGGCGATCTCGTTGGAGAGGTAGTTCCCGCCCCCTCCGGCCCGCGCCGTCGACCCGGCGGTCGGCCCGTCCGCCCGTACGACGGGGTCGGTCCCTCCCGCGGGTATCTCGGTCACCTCGGTGTGGTCGTACACCGGGAAACGGCCCGTGTTCGCCGCCGTGATCGTGGCGTACGGGAGGGTGGTGGTCGTCCACTGCGGCTGCGAGGCCGGGTCGGTGACCGGGACGGTCTCGGTCCGGCCGATGTTGTCGTTGTCGGGGAACCCGCCCCGCCAGGCCCCGTTCGTCCGCTCCACGTCGAACCGCCCGACCCGCCCCTGGCTCACGGTCGTGAACAGGTCCACCTTCGGCAGGTACGGCCGCAGGGTCCGCTCCACCGTGCCCGCCGCGAAGTCGGCCCAGCGCACCGGGAACACGGCCGTCTCGACCCGCGCGGGTCCCTCGTCGGTCTCGATCACCGTCCCGTCGAGGGCCAGCGCGCTAGCCCCGGACGGATTGGAGATCCGGATGTCCCGGTCCAGCGTGAACGGGTCGAACCCGGTGACGAGGATCCGCCGGAGGCCCTTCCCCGGATACCGGATGTCGGTCTGCCCGCGCGAGGTCCGCTCCAACGCGTTCAGCAGGGCCGCCCGCTGCCGCTCGCTCACCCCGAACCCGGGCTCCCAGGTGCGCACCTGGCGGGTCATCCCGAGCCGCGCCCAGTACAGCGGCCGGTCGTCGTCCCGGCTCAGGTCACCCCCGGCCGGCCCCCGCCCCTGCGCCCGCTCCACGGCCCGCCGCCACAGCACCGCCCCCTGCCGCTGCACGACCTGCCGGGCCTCGGCGTAGGAGTGCGCGCTCTGCAGCGCCCGCGCGAACTCCGGTGCCACGTCGTCGAACCCGGACCGCCGGAGTATCTCCTGCGGCACCGCCTGGTCCAGCCGCTGCTCCTCGACGGTGGGGGAGGGGGCGGCCGTGGCCTGCGCCGCGGTGGGCGCGAGCGCCCCGGCCAGCAGCACGATTCCGAGAACGCCGATCCGAACGCGTAGGGAACTCAAGGGAGTTGGCCTTCCGTCGCAGTGGGGTGCGTGGTGCCGGACGGCCGCAGTATCGCCTGCTGGAACTGGTCTACGCCATGGTGCCCCGGAGCCGGGTGTTCTCCTCGAAGGCCTCGCGGGCGCAGTCGGGCGCAGTCGGGCGTGGTCGAGCGACGATCGGCGTGCGGTTGTCGTTGCCGGACCGGCCCTCTCGGCACGGGACCGGTTGGCGGTGTGGGGAGCCCCCGATGCCGCGGTCCCGTTGCTGCGTCGGGTACTGGATGGACCGGCAGGGCTTCACAGGTGACGCCCCGCCGGCCGACAGCGCGGCCGCGTGGCTTTCGGCGCGCGCACTGGGAGAGGTTGAGCTCCTTGTCGAAACGAGCTTCCCGAACTCCTACGCGAAGCCAGGGGTGCCCGGCGCTGATCTGGTCGGCGGCCGAAGTGCTGGGCCGGCAGCTTGGTCGCCGCGGTCATCCTTCGTCGCCGCGGCGCGTCGTGCTTGCCGGGCTCCCGAACAGGGTGTCAATGTGCAGGTGCTCCGTCTGCTTCGACCGCCGGTAGAACGTCGGTTCCGTCTGGAGGTCGTGGCGGTGGTGACCGGCTGAGGCCGGATCCGGCCGGGTCCGGGGCCTGGGCGTTTGTGAAGGGTTCGTACGAGATCGCGGCGCGGCGCCCGATGACCGGCCGTCGCCGCACAGCCACGGCTAAGGTCGGAGGCGGGACGAGTCCCCCTTGAGCAGCCCCGGTCCGGGACCTGACCCCTGGACCGGGGCTTGCGTGCCGGTGGCGTCAGTCGCGCACCCCGAAGCCGTACACCGTCTCCGAGCGGTAGGTCCCGCCCGGGTCCAGCCGCGTGCTCGGGAACCCGGGGCGGTTGGGGGAGTCCGGGAAGTGCTGGGTCTCCAGGGCGACACCGTCGCCGGGGGCGAAGGGGCCGGACAGGTGCTCGGCGGTGTAGAGCTGGACGCCGGGTTCGGTGGTCGCCACGGTGAGGGTGCGGCCGGACGCCGGGTCGTGCAGCTCGGCGACCTCCACGGGAGCCTCGGTCACCCCCTTGTCGAGGACGAGGTTGTGGTCGTAGCCGGAGCCGACCTTGCGGGCCGTACGGAAGTCGAAGCGGGAGCCGGAGACGTCCGCCGGCTCTCCCGTCGGGATCAGGTCCCCGTCGACGGGGGTGTAGCGCGAGGCCGCGATCCGCAGCTCGTGGCCGCCCGCGTTCCCGGAGCCCGCCAGGTTGAAGTAGCTGTGGTTGGTGAGGTTCACGACGGTCGGCGCGTCGGTGACCGCCTCGTAGGAGATGTGCAGCGCGCCCGACGCGTCCAGCGTGTACGTCACGGTGACCGCCAGCCGCCCCGGGAACCCCTCCTCCCCGTGCGGACTCACCCGCGACAGCCGCACCCCGTGCTCGACGGCCGCCGCCTCCCACACCCGCTTGTCGAAGCCGCGGGCGCCGCCGTGCAGGGAGTTGGGCCCGTTGTTCGGCTCCAGGGCGTAGGTCACGCCGTCCAGCGGGAAGCGGGCGTGCGCGATGCGGTTGGCGTACCGGCCGACCAGGGCACCGAGGTACGGCCCGGGGTTCTCCAGATAGCCGTCCAGACCCGCGAACCCCAGCACCACGTCCGCCGGCCGCCCGTCCCGGTCCGGGACCTCGACCGACTGCACGATCCCGCCGTACGACAGCACCCGCACCCGGGTCCCCGCGCGCTCCAGCGTCCAGCGGTGCACCACGGTGCCGTCGGAAAGTGTGCCGAAAAGTTCGCTCATGGGGAAACCCTAAGCCAAGGGTCTAGTCCACCGGCTCCTTGGCGGTGATGGTCCGGTAGGCGATCGCCGCGAGCTTCGACTGGCCGTCGGTGCTCGGATGGAACCAGTCCCAGTGGCTCAACTGGTCGGTCCCGAAGCGGTACGCGTACACCGCCCCGCCGTCGAACCGGCACCGCCGGTCCTTGGCGCAGACCTCCTCCAGCACCTTGTTGTACTCCTCGACCCGCTGCTGCACCTTGTCCCGGCGCACGGTCGCCGCACTGGTCAGATCGTCCGCGTCGGCCAGCATGGACGGGCAGATGCCCAGCTTCCACACCTGCTTGCCCAGCGGATTGGTCCGCCCCTCGGACCACAGCCGCTTCAGGTTCGGCACGCTGGACACGTACACCTGGGTCTTCGGCAGCGCCTTGCGCAGGGTGCCCAGCGCGTCCTCGAACTCGCTGCGGAAGTCCGCCACCGAGGTCATCGCCCGCACCGACGTACGACACGCGTCGTTCGCCCCCGCCATCACCGTCACCAACTGCGGCCTGCGCGCGACCGCGTCGGCCATCTGCCCCGGCAGGTCGGCCATCCGGGCGCCGGTCTCCGCGTAGTTCCAGCTGTGGTCGGCCGCCTTCGCCCGGCCCAGCAGCCGTACCGCCAGACTGTCCACCTGGTCGCTGGTGCCGGTCGCCCAGGACACCTCCGGGCAGTCCGAGAGCACCGTGCAGGCGTCGAAACCGCGCGTGATGGAGTCGCCGACGGCCGCGATCGAGGCCGGGCTGCGGTCCCACACCTGCACGGTCCGGGCGGCCCGGGTCTTCCCGCTCCCGGCCGCGCCTGAGGAACCCCCCAGGGCATCGCACCCGGCCACCCCCAGCGCGGCGGTGACGGCGACGGCGCCTGCCAGGGCACGCGAACGCCGGCGTCGCTGCTTGCGCATACCCCGTCGGTCCTCTCCGTCGTCCTGTTCGTCCCCCTTCATAACAACGCACGGGAGTTCCCGCCCCGCGCGCTGCAACGGACGACCCCCGTACAAGCGTCCCCCTGGGTGAATGGCGGGGGTTTCCTGGCAGTGGGACCGACGGTACGTCACACTCCTTGCGCCACCGCACGGTAGCCTCGCCATCAACGCGGCCGTCGTGCCACTGCCGCCAGCCAGTCAGCAAGATGTCCCGCTCTGCCCGGAGGTTCCGGTGACGACACGTGGAGTTCTGTACGTGCACTCCGCGCCGCGCGCGCTGTGCCCGCACGTCGAGTGGGCCGTCGCCGGGGTGCTCGGCACGCGCGTCAACCTCGACTGGATCCGCCAGCCGGCCGCCCCCGGCACCTGGCGCTCCGAGTTCTCCTGGCAGGGCGAGGTCGGCACTGCCTCCAAACTGGCGTCCGCACTGCGCGGCTGGCACCTGCTCCGCTTCGAGGTCACGGCCGAGCCCTGCGCGAAGGCCGAGGGCGAGCGCTACAGCTGCACCCCCGACCTCGGCATCTTCCACGCGGTCACCGGCATCCACGGCGACATCCTCATCCCGGAGGACCGCCTGAGGGCCGCCCTGACCCGCTCACAGCGCGGGGAGACGGCCCTGGAGGCCGAGATCGCCAAGCTGCTCGGCAAGCCGTGGGACGACGAACTGGAGCCGTTCCGCTACGCGGGCGAGGGTGCGCCGGTCCGCTGGCTCCACCAGGTGGTCTGAGCGCCGTCGTGGCTTGTCGCGCAGTTCCCCGCGCCCTGAAGGGGCGCGGCCGAGCGCCCTGCTTTTAGGGGCGCGGGGAACTGCGCGAACAACCCCCACCGGCGGTCGGCCGACGACGAAACGCACTGTGGCCCGAACTCCATCCAAGGGAGTCCGGGCCACAAGCGTCAGCGCAACGTTTCTCACACGGTCCTGAACGCGAGCACCACGTTGTGTCCGCCGAAGCCGAACGAGTCGTTCAGCGCGGCGATCCTGCCCTCGGGCAGCTGCCGGGCCTCACCCCGCACCACGTCCGCGTTGACCTCGGGGTCGAGGTCGTCGAGGTTGATGGTCGGCGGAGCCGTCCGGTTCACCAGCGCCAGGATCGACGCGACGGTCTCGATACCACCGGCACCACCCAGCAGGTGACCGGTCATCGACTTGGTCGCGGAGATCGCCATGTGGTCGACGTCGTCGCCGAACACCTTCCGCAGCGCCTTGATCTCGGCCACGTCACCCTGCGGCGTCGACGTCGCGTGCGCGTTGACGTGCACGATCTCGGCCGGCTTCAGATCCGTGCTGTCGAGCAGGTTCTGCAGCGCGTGCGCGATGCCGTTGCCCGAGGGCTCCGGCTGCGTGATGTGGTGCGCGTCGGCCGAGATGCCCTGGCCGACCGCCTCGGCGTAGATGCGCGCCCCGCGCGCCTTCGCGTGCTCCTCGGACTCCAGGACGATCACGCCCGCGCCCTCACCGAGGACGAAGCCGTCACGGCCGGAGTCGTAGGGACGCGACGCACCCTCGGGGTCGTCGTTGTTCTTGGACATCGCCATCATGTTGCCGAACGCGGCGATCGGCAGCGGGTGCACCGCGGCCTCCGTGCCGCCGGCCACGACGACGTCCGCACGGCCGGTGCGGATCATCTCGATGGCGTACCCGATGGCCTCGGCGCCGGAGGCGCAGGCCGACACGGGCGTGTGCACACCGGCCCGCGCACCCAGCTCGATACCGACGTTGGCGGCCGGCGAGTTGGGCATCAGCATCGGCACGGTGTGCGGGGAGACACGGCGTACGCCCTTCTCCTTGAGCACGTCGTACTGGTCCAGCAGGGTCGTGACACCGCCGATGCCGGAGGCGATGACGGCGCCGACCCGGTCGGGGTCGGCGGACGCGTCCTCACCGGCCTTGGCGGTGAAACCGGCGTCCTTCCAGGCCTCCTTGGCGGCGATCAGCGCGAACTGCGCGGACCGGTCCAGCTTGCGGGCCTGCGGACGGGGGATGATCTCGCCCGGTTCGACGGCGATCTGCGCCGCGATACGGACGGGCAGCTCGGCCGCCCAGTCCTGCTCCAGGAGGCGGACGCCGGACTTGCCGGCGACCAGGGCCTCCCAGAACGAAGCTGCGTCGCCACCCAGCGGTGTGGTTGCGCCGATACCGGTGACGACCACGGTGCGATTGGTCGGGCTCACGGGAATTCTTTCTCCAACGGATACGGGATTCGACGGCGCCACCGCCGGGTGGCGGGGCATTGCAGCCGGAGGCTAGTTAATCGCCTCAGGCCTGGTGCTTGAGGATGTAGTCGGTCGCGTCGCCGACGGTCTTGAGGTTCTTGACGTCCTCGTCCGGGATCTTGACGTCGAAGCGCTCTTCGGCGGCGACGACGACCTCGACCATGGACAGCGAGTCGACGTCCAGGTCGTCGGTGAAGGACTTGTCCAGCTGGACGTCCTCAACCGGGATGCCGGCGATCTCGTTCACGATCTCGGCGAGACCTTCGACGATCTCTTCCTGAGTGGCGGCCATGTCAGGCGCTCCTTCTTAGATGTTCCAGACGGTTGCTGCGGTGGTGCTGGCGGCGTCCCGCACCGGATGCATGATCCGGCACGGAGTGCCTAGGGGAGGGTAACGACAGTGGCGGCGTAGACGAGACCCGCCCCGAACCCGATGACGAGCGCGGTGTCGCCGCTCTTCGCCTCGCCGGTCGCCAGGAGCCGCTCCATAGCGAGCGGGATCGAGGCGGCCGAGGTGTTGCCGGTGGTGCGGATGTCACGGGCGACCGTGACGTGCTCCGGCAGTTTGAGAGTCTTCACCATCGAGTCGATGATCCGCACATTGGCCTGGTGCGGGATGAAGACGTCCAGGTCGTCCGCGCTGATCCCGGCCGCGTCCAGCGCCTGCTGAGCGACCTTCGCCATCTCGAACACGGCCCAGCGGAACACCGCCTGGCCCTCCTGCGTGATCGCCGGGAACTTGATGTTGCCCTGGCTGTCGACCGGCAGCCCGGACCTGTCGCCGAAGTGGAAACGGTCCCAGGGGATGGTCTGCTTGATGGTCTCCGACTTGTCGCCCTCGGAGCCCCAGACCGTCGGGCCGATCGCCGGCTCCTGCGAGGGGCCGACCACGACCGCGCCCGCGCCGTCGCCGAACAGGAAGGCGGTCGCCCGGTCCTCCAGGTCGGTGAGGTCGCTGAGCCGCTCCACGCCGATCACGAGCACGTACTCGGCGGAACCCTCCACCACCATGCCCTTGGCGAGCGTCAGGCCGTAGCCGAAGCCCGCGCAGCCGGCGGAGATGTCGAAGGCGGCCGCCTTGTTCGTGCCGAGCTTGTCGGCGATCTCGGTGGCGACGGCGGGGGTCTGGCTGAAGTGCGAGACGGTCGAGACGACCACGGCGCCGATCTGCTCGGCGGAGATACCCGCATCGGCGATCGCCTTGCCGGAGGCCTCGATCGACATCGCGGCCACGGTCTCGTCCGGGCCCGCCCAGTGCCGGGTCTCGATGCCCGAGCGCGACCGGATCCACTCGTCGGAGGAGTCGATCGTCTCGAGGATCACCTCGTTCGGCACCACGCGGGTCGGGCGGTAGCCGCCGACACCGAGGATGCGCGCGTACGGGGCACCCTTGCTGGGCTTGATCTTCGACATCGCAGTGGGCTCCTAACTCAGCTGTGCTCGGCGATGAGCTCGCGGGCCGCGTCGAGGTCGTCGGGGGTCTTCAGGGCCAGCGTCTTCACGCCGGGCAGGGCGCGCTTGGCGAGGCCGGTCAGGGTGCCGCCGGGGCACACCTCCAGGAGGGCGGTGACGCCGAGCTCCTTGAAGGTCTCCATGCACAGGTCCCAGCGGACCGGGTTGGCGACCTGGCCGACCAGGCGCTCCACGATCTCGGCGCCGGACGCGACGCTCTGCCCGTCCCTGTTCGAGACGTAGGTGAACTTCGGGTCGAGCGGCGCGAGTTCCTTGGCCGCCTCGGCCAGCTTCTCGACGGCCGGGCCCATGTGGTGCGTGTGGAAGGCGCCGGCGACCTTGAGGGCGACGACCTTGCGGACGCCCTCGGGCTTGTCCTCGTTGAGTGCCGCGAGCTGCTCCAGGGTGCCCGCCGCGACGATCTGGCCCGCGCCGTTGATGTTCGCCGGGGTCAGACCGAGCTTCTCCAGGTGCGCGACGGAGACCTCCGGGTCGCCGCCGAGCAGCGCCGACATGCCGGTCTCGGTGATCGCGGCGGCCTCGGCCATCGCGAGCCCGCGCCTGCGCACCAGGGTCAGCGCGGCGGTGTCGTCCAGGACGCCCGCGAAGGCGGCGGCGGTGATCTCACCGACGCTGTGCCCGGCGACCGCACCCGGGGCGATGTTCGCCATGTCACCGAGTGCCGCACCGGAGACGAGTCCGGCGGCGACGAGCAGCGGCTGGGCGATCGCGGTGTCCCGGATCTCGTCCGCGTCGGCGTCCGTGCCGTAGTGCACCAGGTCGAGACCGATGGCGTCCGACCAGGCACGCAGACGGCCCTCGACACCGGGAAGGTCGAGCCAGGGGGTCAGGAAGCCAGGGGTCTGGGCGCCCTGGCCGGGAGCGACGAGTACGAGCACTCTCACACTCTCTCTTGGGGACGGCCACGGCCGCCCGTGGGGACAGGGACGAAGAACACGAGGGGGTTTTGTGGACCCTCGACAAAATCCTATGGCTGGAGATCTCCATCGACCAGACGCCCCAGGATCAGCGCGATCCGCAGTGTGAAGGCGGATCGTACATCGGACGGCGACCATCCGGTGACGTCAGTCACACGTCGAAGCCGGTAGCGCACGGTGTTCGGGTGAACGAAGAGCATCCGGGCCGCGCCTTCCAGGCTGCTCGCCTGTTCCAGATAGACGCTCAGCGTTTCCAGCAGCGCCGAACCGGCTTCTTCCAGTGGTCTGTAGATCTCCTCCACCAACTGCTCGCGCGCGCCCGGATCGCCCGCGATGGCGCGCTCCGGAAGGAGATCGTCCGCCAGCACCGGCCGCGGCGCGTCCTGCCAGGCGGAACAGGCCTTGAGCCCCGCGGCGGCGGCCTGCGCGGACCGCGTGGCGGCCAGCAGATCCGGCACCACCGGCCCCGCGACGACCGGTCCCGCGGCGTACGGCCCGATCAGCGACTTGGCCACGGCCAGCGGATTGTCGTTGCCGCCCGCGATGACGACGAGCCGGTCCCCGAGCACCCCGGTGAGCACCTGGAGCTTGGCGTGCCGGGAGGCCCGCCGGATCGCCTCGACGGTCAGCTCGCTGTCCCCCTCGGGCGCGGTCCCGAGCACCACGCACACATGGTCGGGCGAGTTCCACCCCAGGGCCGCGGCCCTGCTCACCGCCCCTTCGTCGGCCTCTCCGCTGAGCACGGCATTGACCACCAGCGACTCCAGCCGGGCGTCCCAGGCACCGCGTGCCTCGGCGGCCTGGGCGTACACCTGGGCGGTGGCGAAGGCGATCTCCCGGGCGTACACGAGCAGCGCCTCGCGCAGCACGCCCTCGTCGCCCGGCGCCGCGACCTCGTCGATCGCGCTCTCCATGACCTCGATGGTGGTGCGCACCATCTCCACGGTCTGCCGCAGGGTGATCGCCCGGGTCAGCTCCCGGGGCGCGGTCCCGAACACGTCCGTCGAGATCGCCTGCGGGGCGTCCGGGTGCCGGAACCACTCGGTGAAGGCCGCGATACCCGCCTGGGCTACGAGCCCGATCCAGGAGCGGTTCTCCGGGGGCATGGCCCGGTACCACGACAGGGTCTCGTCCATCCGTGCGATGGCCTGGGCGGCGAGACTGCCGGACGACTTCTCCAGCCGCTTCAGGGTCGCGGAGTGCGGGTGGGCCTGACGAGCCGAGGGGTCGGACTTGCGCATTACGGGTTCGGGCACGGGGACAAGACTGCCTTATCCGGACGGGAGCGTGCGCCGCCGGGTGCCGACTGCGGTCTACCGTGGTTCCGTGATGGACGTACGGCGCGCGGCGCAGCGCTACCCGGGAGGCGACCCGGCGACCGGGATCGAGTCGTCGCACGCCTTCTCCTTCGGCCCGCACTACGACCCCGACAACCTGCGCTTCGGGGCGGTCATCGCCTGCAACGAGGAGCGCCTGGCACCGGGCGCCGGCTTCGACGAGCATCCGCACAGCCACACCGAGATCGTGACGTGGGTGGTCGAGGGCGAGCTCACGCACCGCGACTCGGCGGGCAACGAGACGGTGGTCCGGCACGGGGACGTACAGCGCCTGAGCTCGGCGGGGGGCGTGCGCCACGTGGAGCGCAACGACGGGGAGCTGCCCCTCACCTTCGTCCAGATGTGGCTGGCCCCGGTACGCCCCGGCGGCGAACCGTCGTACGAGATCGTCCGCGGCATCGCCGACTCGACCCCGTACGCGGTCCCGGAGGCCGCCGCGATGCTGCACGTCCGCCGCCTGACGGCGGGGGAGCGGACGGCGGTGCCGGACGGGGCGTACGTGTACGTCCACGTGGTGCGGGGGGAAGTGCGGGTCGGCGGGGAGGCGTTGGGGCCGGGGGACTCCGTACGGATCACCGGCGCGAAGGACTTGGAGGCGTCGGGGATCACGAATGTGGAGCTGCTGATGTGGGAGATGGCGGGGTAGCCGTAGCTCGTTGTTCGGCCGCGGCCCGGTGGGGGCTGATCGCGCAGTTCCCCGCGCCCCTTACGGGGCACGTCGTAGCTGCGGGCAGTCGTGCCGCTGGGGCGGCACGGGTGGGCGCAGCGGCACCCCGCCAACGCGGGCGAGTGCCCCCCCCGCCCCGGCCCCCCTCAGCCGCGCAGCTCCGCCAGGACCGTGTTCGTGAACGCCGGCCACGCCTCGACCGCCCAGGGGCCGAACGCCCTGTCCGTCAGCGCGACACACGCCAGCCCCGCCTCCGGGTCCACCCACAGGAACGTGCCGGCCTGCCCGAAGTGCCCGAACGTCCGCGGCGAGGACGAGGAACCCGTCCAGTGCGGAGCCTTGCCGTCCCGGATCTCGAAGCCCAGCCCCCAGTCGTTCGGGTTCTGGTGCCCGTACCCCGGCAGCACCCCCTTCGTCCCCGGGTACTGGACGGTCAGCGTCGCCTCCGCCACCGTCCGGGGATCCAGCAGCCTCGGCGCCTGCAGCTCCGCCGCGAAACGCAGTAGGTCCGCCACCGACGACACGCCGTCCTTCGCCGGCGAGCCCTCCAGCGCCGTCGACGTCATGCCCAGCGGCTCCAGCACCGCCTGGCGGGCGTACTCGGCGAACGGCATCTCCGTCGCCTTGGCGACATGGTCCCCGAGCACCTCGAACCCGGCGTTGGAGTACAGCCGCCGCTCCCCGGGCGGCGCCGTCACCCGGTGCTCGTCGAAGGCCAGCCCCGAGGTGTGCGCGAGCAGATGCCGTACGGTCGCCCCCTCCGGCCCCGCCGGTTCGTCGAGTTCGACCGCCCCCTCCTCGTACGCGACGAGCACCGCGTACGCCGCGAGCGGCTTGGTGACGGAGGCCAGCGGGAAGCGGTGCCCGACCGGCCCGTGCGCGCCGAGGACCGTCCCGTCGGTGCGTACGGCACCCGCCGCGGCGGTGGGGACGGGCCAGTTCTCGATAGACGCGAGGCTGTTCAAGGACATGCCCACGACCCTAAGCGGCTCAGAGCCGCAGGGTCATCGTGGGGTCCGGCTTGTGGACGAAGCCGAGCGCGGCGTAGAGGGGCTCGGCCTCGGCGGACGCCGTCAGCATCACCTGGCCCGCACCCCGCTCACGGAACCACGCCAGCAGCTCCTCCATGCACGCGCGCGCGTACCCGCGCCGCCGGGCGTCCGGGTCGGTGGCCACGCTGAAGACGTACCCGGAGCGGCCGTGCGGGTTGTGCGCCTTCCCGATCCGGTAGTCGACGGTCCCGGCGGCCAGCGCGGCCAGCGTCCCCGGCCGGTCCGGATGGTCGACGACGAACGCGGCGAAGTCCCCGTCCGGCTCGCCCAGCCTCCGCGCCAGCTCCGGCCGCGCCTGGGCGTGCCATGCTGTGGAGCCGTCCCCACCGGGCAGCGCGTCGATCATCACCTGGCGCAGACGCAGCACTTCCGTCGCGTCCTCGGCCGTGGCACGGCGTACGAGACTCATGCCCCGCACGCTAGCCACCGCCCACCCTGCCCGTCGCGCGTATTTCTTACTGGGTTCCGCTTGCTTCGAGTGCACTCGAAGGTCATAGCGTTGGCGCATGACGGTGATGCAGACCACGACCGCGGCCCCCACCGAGCAGCCCGACCGCACACCCGCCGACGTCTGTTCCGCCCCACCCCGGCGGCATCCGCGTCCGGAGGGCCAGGACCGCTACACGATCAGTGAGGTCGTCGCCTTCACCGGCCTGACGGCCCACACCCTGCGCTGGTACGAGCGGATCGGCCTGATGTCCCACATCGACCGCTCCCACACCGGCCAGCGCCGCTACAGCAACCGCGACCTGGACTGGCTGGACTTCGTGACCAAGCTCCGCCTGACGGGCATGCCGGTGGCGGACATGGTGCGCTACGCGGAACTGGTGCGGGAGGGCGAGACGACGTACCCCGAGCGCCGCGAGCTGCTGGAGCAGACGAGGAGAGACGTCGTGTCGAGGATCGCCGAGCTGCATGACACCTTGTCGGTCCTGGACCGGAAGATCAGTTTCTATGAGACAGGCGGCAGCTGAGGCGCCCGTTGTCTTCAGGGGCGGGGGGCTGTGTCTGATGTGCGGCTGCCGCCGCGAGGGCGCGACCAGCCCCCACCGGCCGGCAGCCGAACAACCAGCCTCACAACTCGGCCAACAACTCCGCCTTCTTCGCGGCGAACTCCTCATCGGTGACCAGCCCCGCCCGATGCAGCTCTCCCAGATGGCGAATCCGCTCGGCGATGTCGGCGGGATCCCGCCGACCCGCCGGCGCCGGCACCGCAGCGGCCCCCTTGGCCCGGACCGCCTCCAGGACCGCCGCCGCGAACGGCAGCGACTCGTGCACCGGGCCGTACCCCAGCCCGAACACCACGGTCGCCGGATCCTGGTCCGCCGGGACCGTCGGCTTCGCCCCCGCGAGGTCCCTCCGCAGCAGTCGCAGATGCCCCTCGAAGACCTCCGGCGACCGCCACTCCACCCCCGACAGGTCGGCGATCGCGAAGCTCTGGTCGCCGGCCTTCCACTTCGCCGTGGAGGCGCCCGTCCACGACCACCGGAAGTGCACGGCGCTGCCGTCGAAGGTCGCCTTCCCGTCGTAGGCCTTGAACTGCCGGGGACCCTCGGGCGCAGCGACGAGAAACCTTTCCGCCGGGCCGGACGCGGTGAGCAGCGGGCGCAGTTCGTCGGCGTAGTACTCGGCGAGGGTCGCCCGCTCGGCCGGGAGCACCAGGCGGTACGGGTCGCTGCCGTCCTTCAGTTGCCCGGCCGCCGCATCGAGGAGCGGATCGGCACCGGGGCGCGGTTCGGCCCTCAGCACGACCGTGCCCCGCTTCCCCGGCGTGAGCGTCACGCCCTCCAGCGCGGCGAGCGGCACCCGGCGTTCACCCAGACTCTGGAACAGCTTGGGTGTTCGAATCCCCCGTTCGTAGCGGATGAGCACGGAGTCGGACTCGAACTCCCAGGCGGCATGAAATCCGGCCAGTACGTCACCCATGCGGCTCATCGTATGCGGCACGTGCTTCCCAGTCCCATCCCCGCGCATACCGCACTTCCTGCTGTCTCTACGCGCGTCCGGCCATCAACGTGCCGGACAAACCCGCCCGGCACCCGTCATCGTCGTGGGCGCAGGTCACCGCGCCGTATGCGCCGACCCCGACGTCCGCGAGGTTGCGCAGGCTGTCCGTGCCCGGCTCGAAGTAACCGGCGTGTCCCTGGGCGTCGTGCGCCGACAGCACCCGGGCGCCGAAGGCGGAGGAGACGGGGTCGGCGCCGTGGCCGAGTCCGCCGAGTTCCAGATAGGGGACGTCCTGGATCCAGTCGGAGGCGTCCCGCATCGCCCACACCCGGGCCGAGGTGCCCAGGTGGGAGGCGTTCTCGACGCGCATCCCGGGGCTCGCGGCCACCGCTATGTCGGCCACCCGGCCCGGCATGGCGTGCGCGGCCACCCCGCAGACCACCGAGCCGTAGCTGTGGCAGAACATCGACACCGGCGCGTCGCCGGGCAGCGCGCGCAGCAGCGCGTTGAGGCGTACGGCGCCCTGCTCGGCGGCCATCCCGGTCGCCGCGCCCACGCCGAGGCCGTCGGGCGCGGTGTAGTCGGCCCAGGCGATGACCGCCGTGCGGGTCGTGGGGCTCGCCGTGCGCTCCGCCTTGTACAGCGCCCTGGCCATGCCGACCGGCGCGGTGTACTGGCGGTACGTCTTCTGGAAGGTCAGCAGGTCGGTGTCGACGCCGGGGACGACGACCGAGATCCGCTCGACCCTGTCGAGGTCGCCGAACACCTCCGCGACCCGGCCGCTGCCGTCCGGATCGAAGGCGAGGATCTGGCGGCCCTTGGTCAGCAGCGCCTCGTAGCGGTGCATACGACGGCCCGCGTCCTGTTGCCCGGCCGCGCTGAGCCGTGGGTCGTGCATGCGTTTCTTCTCGACGGCGCGCTGCTGGGCGAGGGCCATGTCGTTGGCGCGGTAGCGCAGTTCGACCGGCGCGCCGTTCATGTTGCCCACGGCGAGCGGGTAGCGGTGCGCGAGCCGGTCGCGCTCCTGCGCGGTGAGCGACGCGAAGAACCGGGTGAGGAGCGCGGGCGACGCCTCCGGGTCCGGCAGGTGCAGGCCGTGCACGCTGCCGTGCTCCCACTTGGCGAGGGAGGCCTGCAGCGCGGTGGTCTCGCGGTGTGCGCGCAGGGCGGTCCAGCCGGTGGTCGCGAGCATCACGAACACGACGGCCAGGGCAAGCAGCATGCGCCAGACGTTGAGGGGCGGGGAGGTGTCGAAGGAAGTCACTGGGAGGACACACTAGGAGAACGAAGGGGTCTCGCGGTAACGGAGTGACAGTTATCACGTTTCGGCAAACGTGAGGCCGCTCTCAGGCCCGTGTGGACGGAGATACGGACGGGTTCAGCCCGCGCGCCAGTTCCCGGCGAGTGCCGGTCCCACCTGATCGAGGTACGACGCGGTGAGTTCCCGCATCGCCGCGACGCTGAAGTCCTCGCCGACCGACCAGTGCCGCTCGGTGACCCGGATGACCGCGCCGAACACGGCGACCACGAGCCGGGGCCGGGGGTCGGTGTCCGGGTCGAGGCCCTCGCGCTCGGCGACGATCCGCGCGATCTCCTCCTCCGTCTCCGCCTGCCGCCGCAGATGGGCGGCGAACAGGGCCGGAGTCGCCTCGATCATCTTGTACGTGCGCAGGAACAGCTCGACCGGGACGTATCGCTCGATGGCCTCCTCGATGGTGTCCCAGCTGTCCATGACGGACCGGCGCAGCGCCTCCAGCGGGGTCTCCTCGGGCGGGCGCCGGCGCACCGCCTCGACGTAGTGCGCCTCGGTGAGCCGCGGCACGAAGAAGGCCACGTCCTCCTTGCTGGCGAAGTAGCGGAAGAAGGTGCGCTGCGAGACGTCGACGGACTCGGCGATCTCGTCGACGGTGGTGTGCTCGTAGCCCCGGGTCGCGAACAGTTCGAGCGCGGAGCGCAGCAGCGCGTCCCGGGTGCGTTGCTTCTTGCGTTCGCGCAGCGTTTCCATGCCTGACAGTTACTGACTAGTGAATTTGTTTGTCAACTGTCAGTGGCTGTCACTAGCCTCGCACACATGACTAGTCAGACCACGATCGACACGACGGGGTCGGGAGACAGGGCGCCGGCAGCACTGCCGGAACAGCCGCCGGCCACCGGCCTGCGCGGCCACCCCTGGCTCACCCTGATAACCGTCGCCGTCGGGGTCATGATGGTCGCCCTCGACGGCACCATCGTGGCCATCGCCAACCCCGCGATCCAGAAGGACCTCGGCGCCACCTTCGCCCAGGTGCAGTGGATCACCAACGGCTACTTCCTGTCCCTCGCGGTCTCCCTGATCACCGCGGGCAAGCTCGGCGACCGCTTCGGCCACCGGCAGACCTTCCTGATCGGCGTCGTCGGCTTCGCCGCCGCCTCCGGGGCCATCGGCCTCTCCGACAGCATCGGCCTGGTCGTCACCTTCCGCGTCTTCCAGGGCCTGTTCGGCGCGCTGCTGATGCCGGCCGCGCTCGGCCTGCTGCGGGCCACCTTCCCGGCCGAGAAGCTCAACATGGCGATCGGCATCTGGGGCATGGTCATCGGCGCCTCCACCGCGGGCGGCCCGATCCTCGGCGGTGTGCTGGTGCAGCACGTCAGCTGGCAGTCGGTGTTCTTCATCAACGTGCCGGTCGGCCTGATCGCCCTCGCCCTCGGCGTGCTGATCCTGCGCGACCACCGCGCCGACAACGCCCCCCGCTCCTTCGACCTGCCCGGCATCGGCCTGCTCTCCGGTGCGATGTTCTGCCTGGTCTGGGCGCTCATCAAGGCGCCGAGCTGGGGCTGGGGCGACGGCAAGACCTGGACGTTCATCGCCGCATCCGTCCTCGGCTTCGCCCTCTTCTCCTTCTGGGAGACGAAGGTCAAGGAGCCGCTCATCCCGTTGGGCCTGTTCCGCTCCGTCCCGCTCTCGGCGGGCGTGGTGCTCATGGTCCTGATGGCCATCGCCTTCATGGGCGGCCTGTTCTTCGTGACGTTCTACCTCCAGAACGTGCACGGCATGGACCCGGTCGACGCCGGTCTCCACCTCCTCCCGCTCACCGGGATGATGATCGTCGGCTCTCCGTTGGCCGGCGCCGCGATCACCAAGCTCGGTCCGCGCATCCCGCTGGCCGGCGGCATGGCGGCGACCGCGATCGCCATGTACGGCATGTCCACGCTGAAGGCGGACACCGGCAGCGCGCTCATGTCCCTCTGGTTCGCCCTGCTCGGCCTCGGCCTCGCGCCGGTCATGGTCGGCGCCACGGAGGTCATCGTCGGCAACGCCCCGATGGAGCTCTCCGGGGTCGCCGGCGGTCTCCAGCAGGCCGCGATGCAGATCGGCGGCAGTCTCGGTACGGCCGTCCTCGGCGCCGTGATGGCCTCCAAGGTCGACGGCGACCTGGCGGGCAACTGGGCCGACGCGGGGCTGCCGAAGCTGACCGACGCGCAGCTGGCGCAGGCCTCGGAAGCCGTCCAGGTCGGTGTCGCGCCGGTCGCCAAGGGCACGCCCGCGGAGATCGCCGCGAAGATCACCGACGTCGCCCACGACACGTTCATCTCCGGCATGAGCCTCGCCTCGCTCGTCGCGGCGGGTGTGGCGGCGGTGGCGATCCTGGTCGCGCTGCTCACCAAGCGCGGCGAGAACGCGGAGGGCGGTGCGGGCGTCGGCCACATCTGATGCCGATTCAGGCGGAGTTCACCTATCAGGGTGACTCCGCTAAAGATTCCTCGCCCTCGGCACGCGCCGCAGGTCACAGTGGGTGACGTCCTCCGCAGGGCATATCCGGGGGGCTTGTCCGGGCTGCGGCGCGCTGCTGGAGGGGGGCAGCGCGCCCGCCTGGGGCGGTGGGGCCGAAGGCCGGGCTTGGGCCGTGTCGTTCGGCTGCGGGCCGGTGGGGGCTGGTCGCGCAGTTTCCCGCGCCTCTTACGGGGCCCTGCAGTCGCGTCAGCTTCCTAGCTGCGGGCAGTCGTACCGCTGGGGCGGCACGGGTGGGCGCAGCGGCACCCGGCCAGCGCCGGTGAGCGTACCCCGCCCCCCGCTGCCACCCCGTCCCGCAGGGCAGCGACCTCGACCCGCAGCGCCCGTACCTCCTCCGTCAGCACCCCGATCATCTCCGTCTGCCGCCGCTCCTCCACGTCGTCCTTCTCGAACCGTGCGATGAACCACGTCGCGATGTTCGCCGTCACCACACCCAGCAGGGCGATCCCGGAGAGCATCAGGCCCACCGCGATCATCCGGCCCAGCCCCGTCGTCGGCGCGTGGTCCCCGTACCCCACCGTCGTCATCGTCGTGAACGACCACCACAGCGCGTCACCCAGTGTCCGGATGTTCCCGTTCGGCGAGTCGCGTTCCACCGACAGCACGGCCAGCGAACCGAACATCAGCAGCCCGACCACCGCGCCCACGACATACGTCGTCAGCCGGATCTGCGAGGCCATCCGCGCCCGCCGCCCCACCAGCATCAGCGTCGCGACGAGCCGCAGCAGCCGCAGCGGCTGGAGTATCGGCAGCACCACCGCGCACAGGTCTATCCAGTGCGTCCGCACGAACTCCCGGCGGCGGGGCGCGAGAGCCAGCCGTATGAGGTAGTCCACGGCGAAGGAACCCCACACCACCCACTCCGCCACCGTGCACACGGAGGTGAGGACGTGCCCCGCCGAACGGTCCACGATCGGCAGGGCGTAGGCGACGGCGAAGGCCACCGCGAGTGCCAGCAACGGCCGTTGAGTGAGCTGCTCCCAACGAGCCTGCGCGGACTGTTCCTTCATGTGGGCATCGTAGGCATCTCCCGCGCCCCGAAGGGGCGCGGGACTGCGTCGATCTGCGGCTCCGCCGCGTGGGCGCGACCGGCCCCCACCGGGCCCGCAGCTCCCCACCGCCTGCCCCGGCCGAAGCCGAGCGCAGCGGTTACGCGTCGCCGCCCGCCACGCCCGGGTGCGCCGCTGTGACGTCCAGCAGCTGGTACCGGTCGATGGCCTGCTTGAGCACCGAGCGGTCGAGCTTGCCCTCACGGGCCAGTTCGGTCAGCACCGCGACCACGATCGACTGTGCGTCGATGTGGAAGAAGCGCCGCGCCGCGCCCCGCGTGTCGGCGAAGCCGAACCCGTCGGCGCCCAGCGACTGGTACGTGCCCGGCACCCAGCGCGCGATCTGGTCCGGCACCGAGCGCATCCAGTCGGACACCGCCACGAACGGACCCTCGGCGCCGCTCAGCTTCTGCGTCACCCACGGCGTCCGCTGCTCCTCCTCCGGATGCAGCAGGTTGTGCTGCTCGCAGGCCACGGCCTCGCGCCGCAGCTCGTTCCAGGAGGTGGCGGACCAGACGTCGGCCTTGACGTTCCAGTCCGCGGCGAGGATCTTCTGGGCCTCGATCGCCCAGGGGACCGCCACGCCCGACGCCATGATCTGCGCGGCGACCGTGCCCGCCGTGCCCGCGCTGATCCGGTGGACGCCCTTGAGGATGCCCTCGACGTCCACGTCGGCCGGCTCGGCCGGGTGCTGGATCGGCTCGTTGTAGACGGTCAGGTAGTAGAAGACGTCCTCGCCGTGCGGGTGCTCCGCGTCGCCGCCGTACATGCGGCGCAGGCCGTCCTGGACGATGTGCGCGATCTCGTACGAGTACGCCGGGTCGTAGGCGACGCAGGCGGGGTTCGTCGAGGCCAGCAGCTGGGAGTGGCCGTCCGCGTGCTGGAGGCCCTCGCCGGTCAGGGTCGTACGGCCGGCGGTCGCGCCCAGGACGAAACCGCGCGACAGCTGGTCGGCCATCTGCCAGAACTGGTCGCCGGTGCGCTGGAAGCCGAACATCGAGTAGAAGACGTAGACCGGGATGAGCGGCTCGCCGTGCGTGGCGTAGGCGGAGCCGGCCGCGATGAGCGAGGCCGTGCAGCCCGCCTCCGAGATGCCGTCGTGCAGCATCTGGCCGGTCGGGGACTCCTTGTAGGCGAGGAGGAGGTCGCGGTCGACGGCCTCGTACTGCTGGCCGAGCGGGTTGTAGATCTTCGCGCTCGGGAAGAAGGAGTCCATGCCGAAGGTGCGGTACTCGTCCGGCGCGATCAGCACGAAGCGACGGCCGAGCTCCTTGTCCCGCATGAGGTCCTTCAGCAGTCGTACGAACGCCATCGTCGTGGCGATCGACTGCTGACCGGTGCCCTTCTTCACGGTCGCGTACGTCTTGTCGTCCGGCAGCGCGAGCGGCTTGGAGCGTACGACGCGGGTCGGGACGTAACCGCCGAGGCCCTTGCGGCGGTCGTGCATGTACTGGATCTCCTCCGAGTTCCGGCCCGGGTGGTAGTACGGCGGCAGGCCGGACTCCAGCTCCTTGTCGGAGATCGGCAGGTGCAGGCGGTCCCGGAAGCCCTTGAGGTCGGCGACCGTCAGCTTCTTCATCTGGTGCGTGGCGTTGCGGCCCTCGAAGTTCGGGCCCAGCGTCCAGCCCTTGATCGTCTTGGCCAGGATGACCGTCGGCTGGCCCCGGTGCTCGGTGGCCGCCTTGAACGCCGCGTAGATCTTGCGGTGGTCGTGGCCGCCGCGGCCCAGGTGCAGGATCTGGTCGTCGGTCATGTGCTCGACCATGGCGCGCAGCCGCTGGTCGTCGCCGAAGAAGTGGTCGCGGATGTACGCGCCGGACTCGGTGGCGTAGGTCTGGAACTGACCGTCGGGGGTCGTGTTCATCCTGTTGACCAGGACGCCGTCGCGGTCCTGGGCGAGCAGCGGGTCCCAGGTGCGGTCCCAGACCAGCTTGATCACGTTCCAGCCGGCGCCCCGGAAGACGGACTCCAGCTCCTGGATGATCTTGCCGTTGCCGCGCACCGGGCCGTCGAGCCGCTGGAGGTTGCAGTTGACGACGAAGGTCAGGTTGTCCAGGCCCTCGCGGGCGGCGATGGACAGCTGGCCGAGCGACTCCGGCTCGTCCATCTCGCCGTCGCCGAGGAACGCCCAGACGTGCGACTTGGAGGTGTCGGCGATCCCGCGCGCGTGCATGTAGCGGTTCATCCGCGCCTGGTAGATCGCGCCGATCGGGCCGAGCCCCATCGACACCGTCGGAAACTCCCAGAAGTCCGGCATCGAGCGCGGGTGCGGGTAGCTGGAGAGGCCGTCCGGGTATTTCGACTTCTCCTGGCGGAAGCCGTCCAGCTGGGCCTCGCTGAGCCGGTCGAGCAGGAACGCGCGCGCGTAGATGCCGGGGGAGGCGTGGCCCTGGAAGAAGACCTGGTCGCCGCCGTGGCCGTCGTCCTTGCCGTGGAAGAAGTGGTTGAAGCCGACGTCGTAGAGGGACGCCGAGGACGCGAAGGTGGCGATGTGGCCGCCGACGCCGATGCCCGGGCGCTGGGCGCGGGAGACCATCACCGCGGCGTTCCAGCGGGTCGCGTTCAGGACCTTGCGCTCGATCTCCTCGTTGCCCGGGAAGAACGGCTCGGCCCGGGTCGGGATCGTGTTGACGTAGTCCGTGCTGCGCATCTCGGGCACCGCCACGCGCCGCTCGCGGGCGCGCTCGATCAGGCGGAGCATCAGATAGCGGGCCCGTTCCCGGCCGCGCTCGTCCACCGCGGCGTCGAGCGAGTCGAGCCACTCCTGGGTTTCCTCGGGATCGAAGTCAGGAACCTGACTCGGAAGGCCGCCAATGATGATCGGGTTGCGATCGGATCCGGAAGCCACGCTGTTCCTTACCTGTCAGAGGGCCACTGATTCCCTGTTTTTTTTCCGCTTTTCTCTGTTTTCCTGCGTTTGGCCTGCACCGCTGTCCATCGTCCACCCCGGGGCAGCGCACGTCATCTCTACCGTGAGGTAACTCGCGACCGGCCAAAACGCAACGATACGCCCGGGGTGTGACGCGCTTGGCAAACTCGTTCGACGCCCGCATGTGAAGATGATTGCGATAGGTACATAGCGGGCAAAAGGGAGTGGTGTGTGTCACAGGCGTCCGCGATACGGTGCCGGGAGTTGCGGCGACACGGTCGGGATCGTCACCGTTTCGGCGGTCTGAACGGCCGGGTACTTGCGCGATCCGTCCCGCCCGTGTGGACTACGGCCAATGCTTCGCGCACGCGCGTGGCTGAGTTCATCACCAAGACATGATCAGGAGGCAACCCGTGAGCGCGACCGCGGACCACGCGGAGGAGCGGACCACCCCTGCCGTCAGGCTGGGGTTCCAGCCAGACCAGGTGGTCCAGGAGATCGGCTTCGACGACGACGTCGACCAGGAGCTCCGCGAGTCCATCGAAGAGACCATCGGCAGCGAGCTGATGGACGAGGACTACGACGACGTGGCCGACGCCGTGGTGCTCTGGTTCCGCGAGGATGACGGCGACCTGACGGACGCGCTGGTCGACGCCCTCAGCTACCTCGAAGAGGGTGGCGCGATCCTGCTGCTGACACCGAAGACCGGCCGCGACGGCTACATCGAGCCGAGCGACATCGGTGACGCGGTGACCACCGCCGGCCTCTCGCAGACCAAGAGCGTCAGCGTGGGCAAGGACTGGAACGGCAGCCGGCTGAACACGCCGAAGGGCGCCGCCAAGAAGCGCTGAGCCCCCCTGTCGACCGAGCCTCGCCGGCGGACGGACCTGCCCGGGTCCGTCCGCCGGTCCGTCGTGATCGCCGCATAGGGTGTTCTCACCCGAACAGCCCCTGACGATGGGATGCAGGACGATGGCGATCCAGGTCGGCGACAAGGCCCCCGACTTCGAGCTCAAGGACAACCACGGCCGGACCGTGAAGCTGTCCGACTTCCGCGGCGAGAAGAACGTGGTGCTGCTCTTCTACCCGTTCGCCTTCACGGGGGTGTGCACCGGCGAGCTGTGCGAGCTGCGCGACAACCTGCCGAAGTTCGAGGGCCGCGACACCCGGCTGCTGGCCGTCTCCAACGACTCCATCCACACCCTGCGCGTCTTCGCCGAGCAGGAGGGCCTGGAGTACCCGCTGCTGAGCGACTTCTGGCCGCACGGCGAGACCTCGCGCGCCTACGGCGTCTTCGACGAGGCCAAGGGCTGCGCCGTCCGCGGCACCTTCGTCATCGACAAGGAGGGCGTCGTGCGGTGGACCGTGGTCAACGGACTGCCCGACGCCCGGGACCTGAACGAGTACGTGACGGCGCTCGACGCCCTGTAACCCCCGCCTTCGCGTCCCCTAGGGGGAGATCCGGCCGACACCCCGTGATTCTTCGGGGTCCAGGGCCTGCGTGCGGCGGGAACCCGTCACTAGGATCGAGTCGTTGATCCGGTATCCGAAGCACGACGGGGGCATCCCGCCCCTGGACCACACATGGGAGGACCCGTGGGAGTCAGCCTCAGCAAGGGCGGCAACGTATCGCTGACGAAGGAGGCCCCCGGCCTGACCGCGGTCCTCGTCGGTCTGGGCTGGGACGTCCGGACCACCACCGGCACCGACTTCGACCTGGACGCCAGCGCACTGCTGCTGAACACGGCGGGCAAGGTCGCCAGCGACCAGAACTTCGTCTTCTTCAACAACCTCAAGAGCCCCGAGGGCTCGGTGGAGCACACCGGCGACAACCTCACCGGTGAGGGCGAGGGCGACGACGAGGTGATCAAGGTCAACCTGGCCACGGTCCCCGCCGACGTCGACAAGATCGTGTTCCCGGTGTCGATCTACGACGCCGACAACCGCCAGCAGTCCTTCGGCCAGGTCCGCAACGCGTTCATCCGCGTGGTCAACCAGGCCGGCGGCGCCGAGATCGCCCGCTACGACCTGTCCGAGGACGCCTCGACCGAGACCGCGATGGTCTTCGGCGAGCTGTACCGCAACGGCGCGGAGTGGAAGTTCCGCGCCATCGGCCAGGGCTACGCCTCCGGCCTGCGCGGCATCGCCCAGGACTTCGGCGTCAACGTCTGAGCCGTGCGAACGCCCCGGGGCGTTCGAAAGTCCGCACTGTCCGGCGTCGCACCGTTTACGGTCGGCGCCGGACGCGCAGGACAACCGGAGAAACACCGCTAGGGGAGGACCAGCACATGGGCGTCACGCTCGCCAAGGGGGGCAATGTCTCCCTCTCGAAGGCCGCACCGAACCTCACCAACGTCATGATCGGACTCGGCTGGGACGCCCGCTCCACCACCGGCGCCCCCTTCGACCTGGACGCCAGCGCACTGCTGTGCCAGGGCGGCCGGGTCCTCGGCGACGACTTTTTCGTCTTCTACAACCAGCTCAAGAGCCCGGAGGGCTCCGTGGAGCACACCGGTGACAACCTCACCGGTGAGGGTGAGGGCGACGACGAATCGATTCTGGTCGACCTGCCCAAGGTGCCGGCCACCTGCGACAAGATCGTGTTCCCGGTCTCGATCCACATGGCCGACGAGCGCGGCCAGACCTTCGGCCAGGTCTCCAACGCCTTCATCCGGGTCGTCAACCAGGCCGACGGCCAGGAGCTCGCCCGCTACGACCTGTCCGAGGACGCCTCCACCGAGACCGCCATGATCTTCGGCGAGCTCTACCGCTACCAGAACGAGTGGAAGTTCCGGGCCGTCGGCCAGGGCTACGCCTCCGGGCTGCGCGGCATCGCGCTCGACTTCGGCGTGAACGTCTCGTAGGCGCTTCACAGCCGGATGTGGGGGCCGCCCGGGCCGCAGGGCGCCGACGCCCTCTACACTTCGTGGTCAACAGTAGGTAAAGCCGGGTACGGCGCGAGCGAGACCGTACACACACGATTGGGTAGCCAGTGCTTCTGAAAACCTTCGGCTGGTCGTTCGCGATCACCGCGCTCGGCCTGGTCGCCGCGGTCTTCTACGGAGGCTGGGAGGCCTTCGGCATCGTGGCCATCCTCGCCGTCCTCGAAATCTCCCTGTCGTTCGACAACGCGGTCGTCAACGCCGGAATCCTGAAGAAGATGAACGCCTTCTGGCAGAAGATCTTCCTCACGGTGGGCGTGCTCATCGCGGTCTTCGGCATGCGGCTGGTCTTCCCCGTCGTCATCGTCGCGGTCACCGCCAAGATGGGCCCCATCGAGGCCGTCGACCTCGCGCTCAACAACAAGGACCGCTACCAGGAACTGGTCACCGACGCCCACCCGGCGATCGCCGCCTTCGGCGGCATGTTCCTGCTGATGATCTTCCTCGACTTCATCTTCGAGGACCGGGACATCCAGTGGCTGCGCTGGATCGAGCGCCCGCTGGCCAAGCTCGGCAAGGTCGACATGCTGGCGGTCTGCATCGCCCTGATCGTCCTGCTCATCACCTCCTTCACCTTCGCCACCCACGCCCACCAGCACGGCGGCGGCCACGTCGACAAGGCACAGACGGTCCTGATCGCCGGCATCGCCGGCCTGATCACGTACATGATCGTCGGTGGCCTCTCCGGCTTCTTCGAGGACCGGCTGGAGGCCGAGGAGGAGCGCGAGCACGAGGAGGAGGAAGAGGCCGAGCGTTCCGGCAAGCAGAAGTCGCCGGTCCTGCTGGCCGGCCAGGCCGCGTTCTTCATGTTCCTCTACCTGGAGGTCCTGGACGCGTCGTTCTCCTTCGACGGCGTGATCGGCGCCTTCGCCATCACCAACGACATCGTCCTCATGGCCCTCGGCCTCGGCATCGGCGCGATGTACGTCCGCTCGCTCACCGTGTACCTGGTCCGGCAGGGCACCCTGGACGACTACGTCTACCTGGAGCACGGCGCCCACTACGCGATCGGCGCGCTGGCCGTGATCCTCATGGTCACCATCCAGTACCAGATCAACGAGGTCATCACCGGCCTGGTCGGCGTCGTTCTGATCGGCTGGTCGTTCTGGTCCTCCGTCCGCCGCAACCAGCGGCTGGAGGCGGCCGAGGGAAAAGCGGGATCGGACGAGAAGGCTGAAGTCTCGTCCGGAGTCTGACCGACCGAAAAGAAGGGTGTGACACCCTTCTGCACGAGGAACGCTCTGTTCAGGGCGGCCGACCCGGTCGGCCGCCCTGAAGCGTTGACCGGAGTCTGTGGGGGCGGGAATGGGTTTCTTCGACGGACTGCTGGGCGGGCGAGCGGCCGAGTTCGACTCGGGCAGCGCCGCGTCCAACTCCATCGAGCTCACCAGGCGGCACCAGCAGGTGTCCCTCACCAAGCAGGGCGCGGCCACCGGCAACCTGCGGGTCAACCTCACCTGGCGGATGCGCACGTCCGACTTCGACGGCGAACAGCGCACGAGTCTGCTGCGGCACCCCTTCAAGGCGCTCAAGCCACCGGAGGTGATGGGACACGGGCAGAGCATGGTCAACGTCGACCTCGACCTCGGTGCGCTGTACGAGCTGGCCGACGGGACGAAGGGGGTCGTCCAGCCGCTCGGCGGCCTGCTCGGGGACGTGAACGCACCGCCGTACGTCAAGCTCAGCGGCGACGACCGGTTCGGGTCGGCGTCCGGCGAGACGATGTACGTCAACCTCGACCACCGGGACGACATCAAGCGGCTGCTGGTGTTCGTGTACATCTACGACCAGACGCCGGCGTTCGACCGCACCCACGCGATCGTCACGCTGTACCCGAGCAACGGGCCGCGCATCGAGATAGGCCTCGACGAACGGCACCCGCAGGCCCGGTCCTGTGCGGTCGTGATGATCGAGAACGTGAAGGGCGAGCTGGTCGTCCGGCGTGAGGTGAAGTTCGTGTACGGGTTCCAGGGGGAGCTGGACCGGCTGTACGGGTGGGGGTTGCAGTGGGGGCGGGGCTACAAGACGAAGGTGGAGAAGTAGTTCGCCCCTGAGAACATCCGGCTAGCGTCCGATGAACTGCGGCCCCTGCGGCGGCAGCCTGAAGTCCGAGTTCGGGATCGTCGCCACCGGGATCGGGGCCGGCGGGGGGTAGCCGTAGCCCGACTGCTGGGGCTGTTGCTGGGTGTACGCGGGCTGGGGGTAGCCGTACGCCGGCTGGGTGGGTACCGATGTCGGCTGCTCGGGAGGGAGCGGCATGGACGCCGACGGCTCCTCCATCGGCTCCGACTCGTCCACCGAGATGCCGAAGTCCGTGGCCAGGCCCTTGAGGCCGTTGCTGTAGCCCTCGCCCAGCGCGCGGAACTTCCAGCCCTCGCCCCTGCGGTACAGCTCGCCGCAGATCAGGGCCGTCTCGGCGCCGGTCTCCGGCTTGATGTCGAAATGGGCCAGGGCCTCGGCGTCGGGCGATGCGGCGTCGTACAGCAGGATGCGCAGGGCGGGTACGTGTTCGAACGGGATGCCGTCCGCCGATGCGACCAGGAGGATTCGGCCGACGTTGGGCTCGACACCGGGGAGATCTGTCTGGATCGTGTCGGTGAGGCCCTCGGCCACCCGCTTCTTGCCGAGCCGCCAGACCTTCCCGGAGGGGTGCCGGGGCTGGTTGTAGAAGACAAAGTCCTCGTCGGAGCGCACACGTCCGTCGGGGCCGAGGAGCAGCGCCGAGGCGTCGACGTCCGGAACCCCCTGCCCGGGCGTCCAGCGCAGCACGGCCCGGACCGTGGTGGCTTCCACGGGGACGTTCGACCCCTTCAGCATCGCGTGCGTCATGCGGTCATCCTGCCCTCTCGGTCCTGGTCACGACAACGCGGGGGGCCTCGCGACCGACACAGGCGGGTTACCTGAAATTCATGCCCTGCGGGAACCCTCGACATGGCTTTGTACGTACTATTACCGGCCACCCTTTACCAATTTCACAGGCTCGGCCCACGCCACGGGGGAGTTCTATGCGTCATTTCGGGCACATCGCACCTGAGGTGCGGCAGCGCCTCTTCCATCAGGAGCCGTGCGAGTTCACCGCCGACTCCCCGGCCCGCGTGCTCTCCGCGGCCCTGGGTGCCACGCTGTACAGCCCGGCCACCCGGCCGCGGCTCGCCGACGACATCGTCAAACAGGCGGGGCTCGGCGTGGTCTCGATGGTGCTGTGCCTGGAGGACTCCATCGGCGACGAGGACGTGGAGGCCGGCGAGGAGAACCTCGTGAGGCAGTTCGCCGACCTGGCCGAGCGGGAGCGGGCGGGCGTGGAGCTGCCGCTGCTGTTCATCCGGGTGCGGGAGCCCGAGCAGATCCCCGACCTGGTGCGACGGCTGGGCGCGAGCGTGTCGCTGCTGTCCGGATTCGTGTTCCCGAAGTTCACCGAGGAGCGCGGCATCCCCTTCCTGCAGGCCCTGGACGGCGCCACGCTGCGCAGCGGCCGCCGGCTGTTCGGCATGCCCGTGCTGGAGACTCCCGAGCTGATGTACCGGGAGACGCGCGTGGACGCCCTGGAGGGCATCGCCCGCGCCGTCGACAAGTACCGCGACAAGGTGCTGGCGCTGCGCCTCGGGGTCACCGACTTCTGCTCGTCCTACGGGCTGCGCCGGGCCCCCGACATGACCGCCTACGACGTGCAGATCATCGCCTCCGTCATCGCCGACGTGGTGAACATGCTGGGCCGGGCCGACGGCACCGGGTTCACGGTGACCGGTCCGGTGTGGGAGTACTTCCGGGTCCCCGAGCGCATGTTCAAGCCGATGCTGCGGACCAGCCCCTTCCTGGAGGAGCAGGCCGTGGAACTGCGCAACCGGCTCATCGAGCACGCCATGGACGGCCTGCTGAGAGAGATCTCCCTCGACCAGGCCAACGGGCTGCTCGGCAAGACCTGCATCCACCCGTCCCACGTCATCCCCGTGCACGCGCTGTCCGTCGTCAGTCACGAGGAGTTCTCCGACGCCCAGGACATCCTGCGGCCGGAACGGGGCGGCGGGGGTGTACTTCGCTCGGCCTACACGAACAAGATGAACGAGGTGAAGCCGCACCGCGCCTGGGCCGAGCGGACCATGCTCCGCGCCGAGGTGTTCGGCGTGGCCAACGAGGACGTCGGCTTCGTGGAGCTGCTCGCCGCCGGGATACCGGGTTGACGGGCGCGACGGGACGACACAGGGATCGTATGAACATCGCAGCGAACAACGGGGTCTGGTCCGGCAGCTGGGTCGCCGAGCGGCTCGGCGTCGAACTCGTGGGCGACGACGGTCTGACGGCCCTCCTCGGCCTCGCCCTGCGCCGCAACCCCAGACGGGCCCACCTCCTGGTCTCCAACGTACTCGGCAAGCACGTACCGCAGTCGCCGGCGGTGGTGTACGGGCACGGCTTCGCCCTCGGCCGACGGGTGCGGGACCTGCTCGGTGAGGAGGAGGCCGGGCGGGCTGTCGTTCTGGGGTACGCCGAGACGGCCACGGGCCTCGGGCACTCGGTGGCGGACGGGGTCGGCCTCGCCCCCTACCTCCACTCCACCCGCCGCCCGGTCCCCGGGGTGACCCCGGCCGGCGGCTTCGAGGAGTCCCACTCCCACGCCACGTCCCACCTGCTGCTCCCCGAGGACCCGGCCCTGCTCGCCGGCGACGGCCCCCTGGTCCTGGTCGACGACGAGTTCTCCACGGGCAACACGGTCCTGAACACGATCAGGGACCTGCATGCCCGCTATCCGCGGAAGCGGTACGTCGTGGTGGCCCTGGTGGACATGCGGTCACCGGAGGACGCGGGGCGCTTGGTGGATTTTGCCGGTGAGATCGGCGCCAGGGTGGACCTGGTGGCTGCGGCGTCGGGGACGGTGAAGCTGCCCGAGGGCGTCCTGGAAAAGGGCCAGGAGCTGGTGGCGCGGTACGAGGAGAGTGCCACGACAGGTGATGGGCCGGGTACGGGTGCGTCGGGGCCGTTCGCGCAGTTCCCCGCGCCCCTGGGGGGTCCAGGGCAACCCCCTCAAGGGGCTG
>NZ_JBHXMA010000062.1:0-48959 GCF_042721035.1 Streptomyces sp. NPDC058464 | reverse complement strand
ACTCGGCTCAGGCCGGTCCGGCACCGCCGGTCACCGCCGTAGGGGCTGAGCGCCGTCGCGGCGGTATGGGGGGTGCGGCGGCATGGGGGGTGCGGCGTGGAAACCAAGGTGGGCGTCCCGCGCGTGGAGCGGGGGACGCCCAAGGGCTCAGATCAGCGTGCCGGTCGACGTTCCCGTGCTGCTGCTCTCCGAGGCCGCCGCCGAGCTGTCCGACGCCGCCGGAGCGCTGGACGCGGGACCGCTCGCCGAGTTGCTGGTGGACGGGGTCTCGGATGGGGCCGAGGACGAGGCCGACGGCGACGGGCTCGCCGACTGGGACTCGGACTTCGACGGGCTCGGCGACGCCGACTTCGACGGCGAGGGCGACGACGACGGCGACTTCGACGGGGAGCTCGTCGTGCCGCCCGAAGACCCCTTCGTCCCCGAAGCCGAGGCCGAAGGCGTCTTCGTGTCCGAGGGGGTCGGGTCGTCCGACGTGCCCATGGTGCCGTCGGGGCCCGGGTCCGTCGGTGTGGCCGTCGCCGTGCCGGTGTCGCCCGTGCCCGTCGTCTGCCCGGGGTCGGCGCCGAGGCTGCCGTCGCCCGTGTCCTCGCTCGCCGACGGGTTGACGCTCACGTTGTTGGACGGGTTGTCGGCGTTGTCGTGGGAGGTCATGCCGAGGGTGACCACGGTGCCCAGGACGGCCGTGAGGAGGACTCCCGCGCCCACCGCCACCAGGTTGCGGCGGGCCATGCGGACGAGGCCGCCTCCGCCGCCCTGGGCCGGTGTCGGCTGCCCCGGGACCCTGTGGGTCACCAAGGTGTCCGAAACCGGCGAGTGGACCGCCGGGAAGGGCGTCGTGACGCCGCCCGCCGGGGATATGGACTCCTCGTGCCGGGCGTCGGGAATCTCGTCGCCCGCCATCGCGGCGGCGGCCGGGATGACCTCGCCCGAGCGGTCGGCCACCAGGGCGAGGGCCCGTCGGCCGGCCGTCGTGCCCCGCTTGTCGGCGAGAGCCCCGCGCAGGCCGATCGAGGCCTCCAGTTCGGCCCGCGCCCGGTCCAGCTGGTCGCCGCAGAGCGCGAGGATGCCGAGCTCGTGGTGGAAGTAGGCCTGTTCGCCGACCTCACCGGCGAGCCGGGAGGCCTCCGCACCGGCCCGCAGCACCCGTTCCCAGGCGCTCCAGTGCAGCCCCGCCGCGAACGCGGGCGCCGCCGTACGGGCCAGCCGTACCGGCGTGCTGTCCTCGTCCTCCGCCGGCGGCACCGTCTCGGGCACCAGCAGCGTCAGGGCGGCGAGGACCGCGTCGGCCTCCGCGCAGACCCGCTCCGGGGAGACCGAGGGGTGCCCGCACCACCAGCTGTAGTGCTGGGCGGCCGTGAGGGCCTGGGCCGTCGCGTCGTCGGCGTAGCCGGCGGCCTCCAGCTGCTGCAGGACGCCCGCGGCGAGCCGGTAGCGGGAGCCCACCGGGGAGACCAGTCCGCAGCCCGCCAGCTCGCCGAGGGCGGCGTCGGCGTGGGTGTCGCCGACGAGGGCCGGCAGATGCGCCTGGTGCGGCACCTCACCGTCGAGGGCGACCGCGAAGCGCAGGGTGGCCCGGGCGGAGGCGCTGAGGCGGGCGGCGAGCAGCGGGGCGGGCGCGGCGGCCTCGCCGAGGGACGGGAGCGGGACCTCGTCGGTCGTCTCGGCGTCGAACGGCGCGTCGACCGGCAGATCGGACAGGTCGGAGAGGTCCGACAGGTTGGACGCGAAGACGCCGAGCTCGTCGACGGCGCCCGCGCTGGCACGCACCTGGTCGCGCTGACGCAGCAGCGCGCCCGCCTGGACGAACCGCAGCGGCAGGCCCTCGGACTCGAACCAGAGGTCGCCGGCCCAGTTGGCCTCCTCCTCGGTGAGCACCCTGCCGACCGCGCGCTCCAGGATGTCGACGCCCCCGGCCCGCTCCAGGCCGCTGAGGAAGACCTCCTCGACGGCGGAGTCGGCGGCGGGCGCCGGCACGTCGGGGGTGGCGCCGAGCAGGAAGGCGCACTCCGGGGTGGCGTCGATCAGCTCGTCGAGGCCGGTGCCGCCGAACTCGATGTCGTCGAGGACGACGACCGCGCCGATGTCCCGGACCAGTTCGAGGAGCTCGTCGGGTCCGGGGCGGTGCGCGGGCGCCTTGTAGACGGCGTGGAAGAGGTCGTGGAGCAGGTCCTCGGGCGTGCGGTGGAAGCCGTTGAGGCGGACCACGCCGTCGGGGGCGAGGTCGGAGCAGTCGTCGGCGACCAGGTCGAGGAGCGCGGTGCGGCCGGAGCCCGAGGGGCCGGTGAGGCGCACGGAGCGGCCGCGGGCGAGAAGCCGGACGAGCCGCTCACGGTCGTCCTGGCGCTCCAGGAGCGGCAGCTCGGGCTGGGCGGGACCGGCCGGGACCGGCGGCCGGACGGCGCGCTCGTGCTCGGCCCGCTCGGCGGCGGTGCGCTTCTCGGGTCTGGCCGGGCGCTCGGTCGGCGGGCAGGGCTCTATCTCACTGCCGTCGACCGGGTTGACGGTCAGCAGGAAGTCGCCGGTGACCAGCCGCGTGGTGCGGGCCGTCGCCGGCGTGCTCTGACCGAAGTCGTTGGTGAGGGATTCCCTGGGCGGGCGCTGGCGCGGCGAGCTGCCGTCGCCGTCCTGGCCGTACCCCTCGGGTCCCGGGTTGATCGGGTCCATAGGTTCCTAGCCCCCCAAAAGCGTCGTGTGCCGTGAATACCGGCCCTCCCCGGCCTGTTGCACACCGCGCTGTCGCTTCTGGTCCGGGCCCGCGCTCGAAGGGTGACTAGGCGGCGGGCGACCGAACCCTAAACCTTCGCACAGTATCTACGACAGTCCGGGGTACCGCGCCGTCCGAGACATCACAGTCTCGTGAGGATTGCGTCTGACGTGCGCTTGCGCGCCGTCCGACCGGGTCACCCCCGTCGCCCGGTTCACACCGGATCGCGGCGTCTCCATGGTTTGCCGTGTCTCGGCGGTTCGCCGCCGCACAGCCCGTCGCCACAGCCCGTCGCCGGTCCCGGTGTCACAGCCCGTCGCCGGTCCCGGTGTCCCACGGTCCCGGTGTCACACGCGCGGCAGCGACTCCACCCCGATGCCCCCCTCGATCGCCAGGATCCGGTGCAGCCGGGTGGCCACCAGCAGGCGCTGCATCTGCGGCGGTACGCCGCGCAGCACCAGGCGGCGGCCGCAGCGGCCGGCCCGCCGGTGGGCCCCCATGATCACCCCGAGTCCGGTGGCGTCCCAGGAGTCCAGCTCGGACAGGTCCAGCACCAGGTCGCCGACTCCGTCGTCGACGGCCGAGTGCAGGACCGTACGGGCGTCCGCCGCGCTGCGTACGTCGAGGCGGCCCCCGACGACCAGCTCGGCGTGGTCGCCCCTGATGTACATATGCGCTCCCCGAGAGTGCGTGTCCTACTCCGTGAAAGTGTTGTCCGGTATTGCAACGTCTGACTGCGTTCGCCGGTCAGAGGTTGCCATCTGTAAGCGAACCGATACCGAATTCACCCCCGAGGGTGAAAACCCCGGGGTTTGTGCGTTTTGACATGCGGTCAGAGGGTCTACGTACTGGTGTTTCAGTACGTGTAGAAGCCCTGCCCGCTCTTGCGCCCGATGTCACCGGCGTCAACCATCCGGCGCATCAGCTCCGGCGGGGCGAACTTCTCGTCCTGCGACTCGGTGTAGATGTTGCTGGTGGCGTGCAGCAGGATGTCGACGCCGGTGAGGTCGGCCGTGGCCAGCGGGCCCATGGCGTGACCGAAACCCAACTTGCAGGCGAGGTCGATGTCCTCGGCGGTGGCGACGCCCGACTCGTACAGCTTGGTGGCCTCGACGACGAGCGCCGAGATCAGCCGGGTCGTCACGAAGCCGGCGACGTCCCGGTTGACGACGATGCAGGTCTTGCCGGTGGACTCGGCGAACTCCCGTGCGGTGGCGAGGGTTTCGTCGCTGGTCTTGTAGCCGCGGACCAGCTCGACGAGCTGCATCATCGGCACCGGCGAGAAGAAGTGGACACCGACGACCCGCTCGGGGTGCTCGGTGGCCGCCGCGATCTTGGTGATCGGGATGGCGGAGGTGTTGGAGGCGAGTACGGCGTCCGGGCGCACGATCTTGTCGAGGGCGCGGAAGATCTCGTGCTTGACTTCCAGCTTCTCGAAGACGGCCTCGACCACGATGTCCGCCTCGGCGACCGCGTCCAGGTCGGTGGTCGTGGCGATGCGGGCCAGGGCGGCGTCGGCGTCGTGCGCCTCCAGCCGGCCCTTGCTCACGAACTTGTCGTAAGAGGCCTGGATGCCGCCGACAGCACGTTCCAGTGCCTCGTCGGTGACGTCCCGCAGGACCACGTCCCAGCCGGCCTGTGCGGCGACCTGGGCGATGCCGGAACCCATCAGGCCGGCACCGATGACGGCAAGCTTCCGTGCCACTCCGCTCCCCTTACACGCTGTTGAGGTATGCCTCTTGGGCGGGACCCTAGCGCTCGTCGGGGGCCCGGAAACCCGGTAAGTAACGCGTGTCACGGTCTCAGGACGTGAGACAACCGTCACGTCCCGTCAGGCACCCCGGGCGGCATGGTCCGTTTCACGCCACGCACGGTGCGGTCCGCCGCCCCCGCGGCAGCTTTACGCTGGCCGCATGGTCAATCTGACGCGCATCTACACCAGGACCGGCGACCGGGGCACCACCGCCCTCGGGGACATGAGCCGGGTCGCCAAGACGGATCTGCGGATCTCGGCGTACGCGGACGCCAACGAGGCGAACGCGGTGATCGGGACGGCGATCGCGCTGGGCGGGCTGGCGGAGGAGGTCGTCAAGGTGCTCACCCGGGTGCAGAACGACCTCTTCGACGTCGGCGCGGACCTGTCGACCCCCGTGGTGGAGAACCCCGGGTTCCCGCCCCTGCGGGTCGAGCAGTTCTACGTCGACAAGCTCGAGGCGGACTGCGACCGCTTCAACGAGCGGCTGGAGAAGCTCCGCTCCTTCATCCTCCCCGGCGGCACCCCGGGCGCGGCCCTGCTCCACCAGGCCTGCACGGTCGTACGGCGGGCCGAGCGCTCGACGTGGGCCGCCCTGGAGGCACACGGCGAGGCGATGAACCCCCTGACCGCGACCTACCTCAACCGCCTGTCGGACCTGCTGTTCATTCTGGCCAGGACGGCCAACAAGAATGTCGGGGACGTGCTCTGGGTCCCTGGCGGCGAACGGTGAGTGAAGGGAACCGGCCCCGGCCGGGGGTCCGGGGGTTGCCCCCGGGAGGACACAGCATTCTGGCCAGGACGGCCAACAAGGACGTCGGGGACGTGCTCTGGGTCCCGGGCGGGGAGCGGTAAATCCGCCGCCGGGACGGGAGTTGGGGATCCGGCGGCCGTATACGAAAGTGGTCCAGACCTATTGACCGGTGGTCCAGACCTTTCTATTCTCGCGGCACCATGGGCATGAAGGCTCAGTCATGCCCACGTCATCCCCGATCGAGAGGGAGGCGCAGCATGCGCTTCAGACACAGAGTCGCGGCAGGGCTTGCGACACTGGTGCTCCCCCTGGCCGGTCTGGTCGGCATCGCGAGCCCCGCCCAGGCCGCCACGTCCGCCACCGCGACCTACGCCAAGACCTCGGACTGGGGTACCGGCTTCGGCGGCCAGTGGACCGTCAAGAACACCGGTACCACCACCATCAGTTCGTGGACCGTCGAGTGGGACTACCCCTCCGGAACCTCGGTCACCTCCGCGTGGGACGCGGACGTCACCTCCTCCGGAACCCACTGGACCGCCAAGAACAAGTCCTACAACGGCTCCATCGCCCCCGGCGCCTCCGTCTCCTTCGGCTTCAACGGCGCCGGTTCGGGATCGCCGAGCAACTGTCTGCTCAACGGGGCGAGTTGTGACGGCGGCACCACCACCCCGGGCGACTCGGCGCCCTCCGCGCCCGGCACCCCGACCGCGTCCGGCATCACCAACACCGGGGTGACGCTGACCTGGTCCGCCGCCACCGACGACAAGGGCATCAAGAACTACGACGTCCTGCGCGACGGCAAGGTGGTCTCCACGGTGACCACCACCTCGTACACCGACTCGGGTCTGACGGCCGGCACCGACTACTCGTACACGGTGCAGGCCCGCGACACCGCGAGCCAGACCGGACCGGTCAGCGGCGCGGTCGCCGTCCACACCACGGGCGGTACGACCACTCCCCCGACCACCGGCTCCAAGGTCAAGCTCGGCTACTTCACCGAGTGGGGCATCTACGGCCGTAACTACCAGGTGAAGAACCTGGTGACGTCCGGGTCCGCGGCGAAGATCACGCACATCAACTACGCCTTCGGCAACGTGACGAACGGTCAGTGCGCGATCGGCGACGCCTACGCCGACTACCAGAAGACGTTCACCGCCGACACGTCGGTCAGCGGTGTCGCCGACACCTGGGACCAGCCGCTGGCGGGCAACTTCAACCAGCTGCGCGAGCTGAAGGCCAAGTACCCGAACATCAAGATCCTCTGGTCCTTCGGCGGCTGGACCTGGTCCGGCGGCTTCGCGCAGGCGGCGGCCAACCCGACCGCGTTCGCGGACTCCTGCTACAACCTGGTCGAGGACCCGCGCTGGGCCGATGTCTTCGACGGCATCGACATCGACTGGGAGTACCCGAACGCCTGCGGTCTGAGCTGCGACACCAGCGGCTCGGCGGCCTTCAAGAACCTGATGTCCGCGCTGCGCGCCAAGTTCGGCTCGAACAACCTGGTCACCGCGGCCACCACGGCCGACGGCTCCTCCGGCGGCAAGATCGACGCCACCGACTACGCGGGCGCCTCGCAGTACGTCGACTGGTACAACGTGATGTCGTACGACTTCTTCGGCGCCTGGGCCACCACCGGCCCGACGGCCCCGCACTCCCCGCTCACCTCGTACACGGGCATCCCGACCGCCGGCTTCGACACCGCCGACGCGATGGCCAAGTTCAAGGCGCAGGGCGTGCCGGCGAGCAAGCTGCTGATCGGCATCGGGTTCTACGGCAGAGGCTGGACCGGCGTCACCCAGGACGCGCCGGGCGGCACGGCCACGGGCGCGGCGACCGGGACCTACGAAGCGGGCATCGAGGACTACAAGGTCCTCAAGACGTCCTGCCCGGTGACCGGCACCATCGCGGGCACGGCGTACGCCCACTGCGGCACCAACTGGTGGTCGTACGACACCCCGTCGACGATCGCCGGGAAGATGAGCTGGGCCAAGACCCAGGGCCTCGGCGGCGCGTTCTTCTGGGAGTTCAGCGGTGACACCAGCGACGGTGAGCTGGTGAGCGCCATCAACTCCGGGCTGAGCTGACCCCTTCGCTCCACCCCCACCCCCCACCCCGTCGCGGGCGGCCTCCGGGCCGTCCGCGACGGTGTTTCCCGCGGACCCCCGCGGTCAGGCGACGTTGACCCTCTGCCCCGGCGGGGCCGCCTCCAGCCAGGCGAGGAAGCCGGTCAGGGCGTCCTCGCTCATGGCGAGTTCCAGGCGGGTGCCGCGGTGGGTGCAGGCGAGGATGACGGCGTCGGAGAGCAGGGCCAGCTCCTCCTCGCCCTCGGGGAGCCGGCGGCCGGCCACCTCGATCCGGTCGCGTTCCAGGACCCGGCGGGGGCGGTAGGCGTAGGAGAAGACGCGGTACCACTCGACGCTGTCGCCGTTGTAGCGGGCGACGCCGTAGCTCCAGCCCTTGCCGCTGGTGTCCGTCTTCTCGGGGACCTCCCAGCGCAGGGAACAGTCGAAGGTGCCGCCGGAGCGCTGGATCAGTCTGCGGCGCAGGCCGAACAGGAAGAGTCCCACCACCACCAGCGCGACCACGATTCCGGCCACAGTCAGAGCGAGGACCATCGGCACCGACCTCCTCGTCTCCTAGGTAATGGAACGTAAAAAGACCCAGATCTACCTCAGCCGCGGCTGGGTCCGGAATGGCTCCGGCCCCAGCCGCGGCTGAGTTACGTCAACGCATACGCGCAGTGTGTCAGCGGGATGTCGCCGCCCGCAGACGGACGTCGGCGCGCCGCTCTGCGGTGGCGTCGCCCGCCGCCTTCGCGCGCTCCAGCTCACGCTCCTCGCGCTGGACATCGATCTCGTCCGACAGTTCGGCGGTCTCGGCCAGCAGGGAGAGCTTGTTGTCCGCGAACGAGATGAAACCGCCGTGCACCGCGGCGACGACCGTTCCACCATCACTCGTACGGATGGTCACCGGGCCCGACTCCAGCACACCGAGCAGCGGCTGGTGACCGGGCATGACGCCGATGTCGCCGGACGTGGTGCGCGCGACGACCAGGGTGGCCTCGCCGGACCAGACCTGGCGGTCCGCGGCGACGAGCTCGACGTGCAGCTCAGCAGCCAAGGGTGGCTCCTCGGGTCACCACCCGGCAGGGGTGCCGGGTGTTGGGGTCAATTCTAGTAGGCGTGCGTGAGGGGGCGGGACGCGCCCGCCCCCTCACACGAAGAACGCAATGAGTTCGGAAGAACTCAGGGAGTTCAGGAGACGCCCAGCTCCTTGGCGTTGGCCTTGAGGTCCTCGATGCCACCGCACAGGAAGAACGCCTGCTCCGGGAAGTGGTCGTACTCGCCGTCGATGATCGCGTTGAACGCGGCGATCGACTCGTCCAGCGGGACGTCCGACCCGTCGACGCCGGTGAACTGCTTGGCGACGTGGGTGTTCTGGGACAGGAAGCGCTCCACGCGACGGGCGCGGTGGACGGTGAGCTTGTCCTCCTCGCCCAGCTCGTCGATACCGAGGATCGCGATGATGTCCTGGAGGTCCTTGTACTTCTGGAGGACCGTCTTCACACGCATGGCGGTGTTGTAGTGGTCCGCCGCGATGTAGCGCGGGTCCAGGATCCGGGACGTGGAGTCCAGCGGGTCCACGGCCGGGTAGATGCCCTTCTCCGAGATCGGACGGGAGAGCACCGTCGTCGCGTCGAGGTGGGCGAAGGTGGTGGCCGGGGCCGGGTCGGTCAGGTCGTCCGCGGGGACGTAGATCGCCTGCATCGAGGTGATCGAGTGACCGCGGGTCGAGGTGATGCGCTCCTGGAGGAGACCCATCTCGTCGGCCAGGTTCGGCTGGTAGCCCACCGCGGAGGGCATCCGGCCGAGCAGCGTGGAGACCTCGGAACCGGCCTGCGTGAAGCGGAAGATGTTGTCGATGAAGAACAGCACGTCCTGCTTCTGCACATCGCGGAAGTACTCCGCCATGGTCAGACCCGCGAGGGCCACGCGCAGACGGGTGCCCGGGGGCTCGTCCATCTGGCCGAAGACAAGCGCGGTCTTGTCGATGACGCCCGAGTCGGCCATCTCCTCGATGAGGTCGTTGCCCTCACGGGTGCGCTCGCCGACACCGGCGAACACGGAGACACCGTCGTGGTTGTTGGCGACGCGGTAGATCATCTCCTGGATGAGCACCGTCTTGCCGACGCCGGCACCGCCGAACAGACCGATCTTGCCACCCTTGACGTACGGGGTGAGCAGGTCGATGACCTTGACGCCGGTCTCGAACATCTCGGTCTTCGACTCGAGCTCGTCGAAGTTCGGGGCCTTGCGGTGGATGGACCAGCGCTCGCCCTCGTACTGCTCGTCGACGTTCAGCACCTCACCGAGGGTGTTGAACACCTTGCCCTTGGTGAAGTCGCCGACCGGGACGGTGATGCCGTCGCCGGTGTCGGTGACCGGGGCCTGGCGGACCAGACCGTCGGTGGGCTGCATGGAGATGGTGCGGACCAGGCCGTCACCCAGGTGCTGGGCGACCTCCAGGGTCAGCGTCTTCTTCTCGCCGGCGTTGGCCGGGTCGGCCACCTCGACGTGAAGGGCGTTGTAGATGTCCGGCATCGCGTCGACGGGGAACTCCACGTCGACGACCGGGCCGATGACCCGGGCGACGCGGCCCGTGGCCGTCGCGGTCTCAACAGTGGTGGTCATTAGCGGTCACTCCCCGCGGTCGCGTCGGCCAGGGCGCTGGCGCCACCGACGATCTCGCTGATTTCCTGGGTGATTTCGGCCTGGCGGGCCGCGTTGGCAAGACGGGAGAGCGTGTTGATCAGCTCGCCCGCGTTGTCGGTGGCCGACTTCATCGCACGCCGCGTGGCAGCGTGCTTCGAAGCCGCCGACTGGAGCAGCGCGTTGTAGATACGGCTCTCCACATAGCGCGGCAGCAGGGCGTCGAGGACGTCCTCCGCCGAGGGCTCGAAGTCGTACAGCGGAAGGATCTCGTCGCCCTTGGCGGCGCCCTCCTCCGCTACCTCGTCGAGGCTGAGCGGCAGCAGCCGGTCGTCGAGCGCCGTCTGCGTCATCATCGACACGAACTCGGTGAAGACGATGTGGAGTTCGTCCACCCCGCCGTCCGCCGCCTCGGTCTCGATGGCCTCGATCAGCGGCGCCGCGACCTTCTTGGCGTCCGCGTACGAGGGCTCGTCGGTGAAGCCCGCCCACGACTCCACGACCTTGCGCTCGCGGAAGTTGTAGTGGGCCAGACCGCGGCGGCCGACGATGTACGTGTCGACCTCCTTGCCCTCCGCCTCAAGGCGCGCCGTCAGCAGCTCGGCGGCCTTGATGGCGTTGGAGTTGAAGGCGCCGGCCAGACCGCGGTCGCTCGTGAGGAGCAGCACCGCGGAACGGGTCGGCGTCTCCGCCTCGGTGGTCAGGGGGTGCTTGGTGTTCGACCCGGTACCGACCGCCGTGACCGCGCGGGTGAGCTCGGTCGCGTACGGCGCGGAGGCCCGCACCTTGCGCTGCGCCTTGACGACACGCGAGGCGGCGATCATCTCCATCGCCTTGGTGATCTTCTTGGTCGCGGTGACGGATCGGATGCGACGCTTGTAGACCCGGAGCTGGGCTCCCATGAGTCAGGTCCCTTCCTTACGTCACTTGGCCGCGGCCGGGGCGTCCTCGCCGAGAAGCTTGCCGTCCGAGGTCTCGAACTGCTTCTTGAAGTCGGCGATGGCGTCGGCAACAGCGGTGAGGGTGTCGTCCGACATCTTGCCGCCCTCCTTGATGGAGGTCATGAGGCCCTGCTCCTTGCGGTGCAGGTACTCCAGGAGCTCCTTCTCGAAGCGGCGGATGTCGGTGACCGGGACGTCGTCCATCTTGCCGGTGGTACCGGCCCACACGGAGACGACCTGGTCCTCGGTCGACATCGGCTGGTACTGAGCCTGCTTGAGCAGCTCGACCAGTCGCTGACCACGCTCCAGCTGCGACTTCGACGCGGCGTCCAGGTCGGAACCGAAGGCGGCGAACGCCTCCAGCTCGCGGTACTGGGCGAGGTCCAGACGGAGACGGCCGGAGACCTGCTTCATCGCCTTGTGCTGCGCGGAACCGCCGACTCGGGAGACGGAGATACCGACGTTCAGCGCGGGGCGCTGACCGGCGTTGAACAGGTCCGACTCCAGGAAGCACTGGCCGTCGGTGATGGAGATGACGTTGGTCGGGATGAACGCCGAGACGTCGTTGGCCTTGGTCTCGACGATCGGCAGACCGGTCATCGAGCCGGCGCCCATGTCGTCGGAGAGCTTGGCGCAGCGCTCCAGCAGACGGGAGTGCAGGTAGAAGACGTCACCCGGGTAGGCCTCACGGCCCGGCGGGCGGCGCAGCAGCAGGGAGACGGCGCGGTAGGCGTCGGCCTGCTTCGAGAGGTCGTCGAAGATGATGAGGACGTGCTTGCCGTCGTACATCCAGTGCTGGCCGATGGCCGAGCCGGTGTACGGCGCCAGGTACTTGAAGCCGGCCGGGTCGGACGCCGGGGCGGCGACGATGGTCGTGTACTCAAGGGCGCCGGCCTCTTCGAGCGCACCACGCACGGAGGCGATGGTCGAGCCCTTCTGGCCGATGGCGACGTAGACGCAGCGGACCTGCTTCTTCGGGTCGCCCGAGCGCCAGTTGTCGCGCTGGTTGATGATCGTGTCGACGGCCAGGGCGGTCTTGCCGGTCTGGCGGTCACCGATGATCAGCTGACGCTGGCCGCGGCCGACCGGGGTCATCGCGTCGACGGCCTTGTAGCCGGTCTCCATCGGCTCGTGCACCGACTTACGGGCCATGACGCCGGGAGCCTGCAGCTCCAGGGCGCGGCGGCCGGACGTCTCGATCTCGCCGAGGCCGTCGATCGGGTTGCCGAGCGGGTCGACGACGCGGCCGAGGTAGCCCTCGCCCACCGCGACGGAGAGGACCTCACCGGTGCGCTGCACCGGCTGCCCCTCCTCGATGCCGCTGAACTCGCCGAGGACGATGGCGCCGATCTCGCGCTCTTCCAGGTTGAGCGCGAGGCCGAGGGTGCCGTCCTCGAACTTCAGCAGTTCGTTGGCCATGGCCGAGGGGAGGCCCTCGACCTTCGCGATGCCGTCGCCGGCAAGGGTGACCGTACCGACCTCCTCGCGCGAGGCCGCGTCCGGCTTGTACGACTGGACGAAGTTCTCCAGCGCGTCCCGGATCTCCTCCGGCCGGATCGTGAGCTCCGCCATCTGGGTTCCCTGCTCTCCTTGTTGGGCCCGAAGTTTCACTTGGGGGGTCTGGGGGCGACCCCCAGGGATTCTTCTTGTACGGCCCAACCCGGGCCGTCGTAAGTACGTACTGCTTGTTCTCGACTACCGAGGTGCTAGCTCGCCATGCGGCGGGCCGCGTCCTCCAGCCGGTCCGCGATGGAACCGTTGATGACCTCGTCACCGACCTGCACCCGGATCCCGCCGACGACCGCGGGGTCGACGTCGAGGTTGAGGTGCATCGTGCGGCCGTAGAGCTTCGCGAGGGCGGCGCCCAGGCGCTGCTTCTGCGGCTCGCTCAGCGGCACCGCCGAGGTGACGACGGCGACGACACGGCTGCGACGGTCCGCGGCCAGCTTGGACAGGGCCTCCAGGCCCGCTTCCAGGCTACGTCCCCGCGGCACGGTCACAAGGCGCGTGACCAGACGCTCGGTGACCGGCTTGGCGCGGCCGCCGAGCAGCCGGTGCAGCAGCTCGGTCTTCGCGGCGACGGTGGCCTTGCGGTCGGTCAGCGCGGCGCGCAGCCCGGTGCTGGAGGAGACGATCCGGCCGAACCGGAACAGCTCGTCCTCGGCGTCGTCCAGCGTGCCGGACTTCTCCGCGCCCGTGAGGTCGGCGGTGTTCGCCAGCTCCTCCAACGCGTCCACCAGGTCGCGGGGCTGCGACCAGCGGGAGCGGACCAGGCCGCTCACCAGGTCGGCGGTGGTCTCGGAGACCTGGCCGCCGATCAGGCGCCGGACCAGCTCGGCCTTCGCCTCGCCGGCCTGGGCCGGGTCGGTGAGGACCCGGCGCAGGCCTCCCTCGCGGTCGAGCAGCGCGGTGACGGCCGCCAGCTCGTCGGCGAGCCGCGTCGCGTCCACGGACGTGGAGTCCGTCAGCGCGTCGAGACGCTCACGTGCGGCTGCCGCGGCTCCGCGGCTCGCTCCGTGCGCTGTCATCGAGCCGCCTCGGCCTTCTCCTCGAGCTCGTCGAGGAAGCGGTCGATCACACGGCTCTGCCGGGCGTGGTCCTCAAGAGACTCGCCGACGAGCTTGCCGGCCAGGTCGGTGGCCAGGTGGCCGACGTCCTGACGGAGTGCCTGCGCGGCGGACTTGCGGTCGGCCTCGATCTGCGCGTGACCGGCGGCGACGATCTCCTCACGCTGCCGCTGGCCCTCGGCGCGCATCTCGGCGATGAGCGTGGCGCCCTGCTCCTGAGCCTCCTGGCGCAGGCGCGCGGCCTCGTGGCGGGCCTCGGCCAGCTGCGCCTTGTACTGCTCAAGGACGCTCTGGGCCTCGGTCTGCGCGGCCTCGGCCTTCTCGATACCGCCCTCGATCGCCTCGCGGCGCTGCTCCAGAACCTTGTTGATGTTCGGAAGGAGCTTCCAGGCGAGGAAGCCGAAGACGATGACGAAGGCGATCAGGCCGATGACGAGCTCTGGGATCGGCGGGACGAGGGGATTCTCCGTCTCCTCGGCCGCCAGAATGAGCAGCTGGCTCATGTCAGTGCCTTTCGTCTAGGGGGCTGTCGCTGATCGGCTGATCAGGTGCCGTAGACGAACGGCATGACCAGGCCGATGAGGGCAAGCGCCTCACAGAAGGCGAAGCCGAGGATCTGGTTGGCACGGATCAGACCGGCCGCCTCGGGCTGACGGGCCAGCGCCTGGGTGCCGTTGCCGAAGATGATGCCGACGCCGACGCCGGGGCCAATGGCAGCGAGGCCGTAACCGATGGAGCCGAGCGAGCCGGAGACAGCGGCAAGGGTCTCAGTGGCAGCCATGATTCTTCCTTCTTTTTTCTGATGCCGGCGGGGGTTGACCACCGGACGGCTAGGGGGTGGGGTGCGAGGCGCTCAGTGGTGCTCGGCGAGCGCGCCCTGGATGAAGCTGCAGGTCAGGAGTACGAACACATACGCCTGCAGGGCCTGGATGAACAGCTCGAAGGCCGTCATGACGATCACCATGATGAACGAGACACCCGCGTAGGCGATCCCGATGCCGTTGAGCAGGTACCAGCTGGCGATCGTGAACAGCAGCAGCAGCGTGTGGCCCGCGAACATGTTCGCGAACAGTCGCACCGCGTGCGTGAAGGGCCGGACGATCAGGTTCGAGAGGAACTCGATGAACATGGCCAGCGGGAGAACCGGGCCGAGCGACTTGTCATAGCCGGTGAAGTTCTTGAAGGCACCGACGAATCCATGCCGCTTGAAGGTCAGCGAGACCCACAGGAAGTAGACGATGGCCGCCAGGACGGCCGGGTAGGAGATGATCGCCGTCACCGGGAACTGGGCGAGCGGAATGATCGACCAGAGGTTCATCATCCAGATGAAGAAGAACAGCGAGACGACCAGCGGTACGTACTTCTCGCCTTCCTTCTTGCCGATCGTCTCGTAGACGACGCCGCGACGGATGAAGTCGTAACCCGACTCGGCCACCATCTGCAGCTTGCCGGGGACGACCTTCGGCTTACGGAAGGCGGCGAAGAAGAAGCCGACGACCACGATCGAGCCGAGCAGCGCCAGCAGCATCGTCTTGTTGAAATACAGGTTGCTGTCGCCGTCGCCCCAGAGGGGCTTGAACAGGAACGAGTGCAGGCCCGGAGCGGGGAAGCCACAGTTGGCGAAAATGTGGCAGTCGGTCTCGAAGGCGAGCACCTGCGTCGGGTCAGCACTCACCGCGGGCTCCTTCAGCGTGGCGCATAGGTACGGCAACCTCGTTGTGTCGGCGCGGCGCAGGGCCGCGGTTCGGCACGGGACTGGTGTTACGGATGTGGGGGCGGCTGGGGGGCATCTCGCCTCGCGATTGAGCAGGCGTCAGCTCAGATGCCCGCGCCCGCGATGCCGCAGTTGGCACCGGACGATAGCAGCATCTCTCGTACGCCTTTATCCCGGCCCTACCCCTCACGACGATTGTCCGGACTTCTCGGACTTCTCGGGCTCGACGTAGAGGACCTTGGCAGTCATGTGGGCACGCGCCTGGGCGGCGATCCACGCCAGGGTGCAGGCCACCAGCGTGACGGCGAAGGCCCGGGGGTTGAACAGCGTGGTGTTCTTGAATGCGGCGACGAAGACGAAGAGCAACAGCAACTGCGCCGTGTAGAGCATCAGCCCCATGGCCTGGAACAGGTGGGGAAACGACTTGGCGGTGCGCTGCAGGACGTAGAGGCCGATCCCCATGAAGAGGATCACCACCAGCGTCGCAACGATCGCCCCGATCGCCCCCTTGCCGCCCGCGACCACGCCGCTGACGACGGCGGCGAGCACGCCGACGGCAGCCGTGGGTACGGCGGCCTGGGCCAGGATCCGGGCGTCATTGGACGGCATGGCGGCAACTCCGCTTTCACAGGGGGCAGGTGTCGTCATGGACGAGCGTAGTCCCGGTCGGAGGGTCGAAGACCTCACGCTGACGGACCGTCGCAGTCGGGTCCTTCGACTCTGTCCGGGGTTCTCGTGAACCGTATCACAAACTATTTGATGAGGTCTTTACCTGGTAGGTGTGCTCGCTGTCACACATGAGAGTGAACCTGCGCGTCTGAGCGAAAACCGAGCCGTTGTGTCTGGTATTGGGGGGCTTTGGTCCCCCACGACTTGGCAATGCTCTAGTCAGATTCTTACCTTGGCGGCGTCAGCGGGACGTCTCGGAGGTGCGCCGGTCCAGGAAGCGCGAACGGGCGCCGATGGCGGTCGCACCGTTCACCGAGGGCCCCGTCGCACCGTTCATCGAGGGCCCTGTCGCGCCGTTCACCGAGGCCGCTCCGGCGGTCACCGGGGAGCGGTGCTCGTCGCTCGGCTTCTCCGGCTCCTCCGGCTCCTCCGGCTCGACGGAGTCCGCCGCCGGGACAGTCGCCGGCACCGGCTCCGTGGTCGGCTCCACGGCCGGCTGGACGGTCCCGCGGCGCCGGTAGCGGGGCGGCACGAAGGCCTGCGCCCACATCGGGGCCCGCGGCGTGAACCGCGGCAGCAGGAGCAGCCCCAGGCCGATCGCGCTGAGGAACACCACACCGAGCACGATCCACATGGACGCGGAGTTCACGGAGTAGGCCAGCGCACCGAAGGCGATCAGGGCCGCCCAGAAGTACATGATCAGCACGGCCCTGCTGTGCGAGTGGCCGACTTCCAGCAGCCGGTGGTGCAGATGCCCGCGGTCCGCCGCGAACGGCGACTGGCCGCGCCAGGTGCGCCGCACGATCGCCAGCACCAGGTCGGCGGCCGGCACCGCGATGATGGTCAGCGGCAGCAGCAGCGGGATGTAGACCGGCACCATCTGGTGGACGGTGTTGCGCTCGGACCCGGCGAACAGCTTCATCGCGTCCGGGTCGACCTGGCCCGTGACCGAGATCGCGCCGGCGGCCAGCACCAGGCCGATCAGCATCGACCCGGAGTCGCCCATGAAGATCCGGGCAGGGTGCATGTTGTGCGGCAGGAAGCCCAGGCACATGCCCATCAGGATCGCCGAGAACAGCGTCGCCGGGGCGGCGGCCTCGATGCCGTACGAGTACCAGATCCGGTAGGCGTACATGAAGAACGCCGCGGCCGCGATGCACACCATGCCGGAGGCCAGGCCGTCCAGGCCGTCGACGAAGTTCACCGCGTTGATGGTGATGACCACCAGGGCCACCGTCAGCAGGGTGCCCTGCCACGGGGTCAGCGCCACCGTGCCGACGAGCGGCACCGGCAGCCACAGGATCGTCAGACCCTGCATGACCATGACGCCCGCGGCGATCATCTGACCGCCCAGCTTGATCAGCGCGTCGATCTCGAACTTGTCGTCGAGCACACCGATCAGCCAGATCAGGGCCGCGCCGGAGAGCAGCGCCCGCGGCTCGTTCGAGTTCTCGAAGACCTCGTTCAGGTTGGACATGTGGTCGGCGACCAGCAGCCCCGCGCACAGGCCGAAGAACATCGCGATCCCGCCGAGCCGCGGAGTGGGCTCCCGGTGCACGTCACGTGCCCGGATCTCCGGCATGGCCCCCGCCACGATCGCGAACTTCCGTACCGGCCCTGTCAGCAGGTAGGTCACCGCGGCCGTGATGCAGAGCGTCAGCAGGTATTCACGCACAGGCTTCCCCACATGTCTCGCTGGCCATCACAGCCCCACACCCTAGCGAGGGACGCATATGTATGGGGACTTCCGGGTAGCGACGATGGTTGCACGGATGGCTGTGAGCCGGGCTTACAACGGGTGTACGACGCTGCGCCTGCCCCGTCTCACCCGGGGTACGGCGGAAATCTACCGGTGAGCTCACGCACCTCGTCACGCGCCCTCCCCGGGTCAGTGACACCGCTCACCACGCCGGCCAGCAGTACCGCGATCCGGGCCATCTCCGTCCTCCCCATGCCCTGCGTGGTCACGGCGGCGGTGCCCAGCCGCAGCCCCCGCGCGTCCCCGTGCGGCAGCGCGCAGCAGTCGAGGACGATCCCGGCGGCCGCGAGCCGTCCCCGGGCCGCCTTCCCCTCGGCCCCGAGGGGTGCCGGGTCGACGGTGATCAGATGGGTGTCCGTGCCGCCCGTGGTGACGGCCAGCCCCGCCTCCTCGAGGCCGGCCGCGAGAACCCTCGCATTGGCGACCACCTGATGGGCGTACGCGGTGAACGCCGGTGTTGCCGCCTCCCCGAACGCGACCGCCTTCGCGGCGATGGTGTGCATCTGCGCGCCGCCCTGGGTGAACGGGAACACCGCCCGGTCGAGCCGCTCGGCCAGCTCCGGGGAACCGCTCAGCAGCATCCCGCCGCGCGGCCCGCGCAGCACCTTGTGTGTCGTCGCGCACACCACGTCGGCGTACGGCACCGGGTTGGGTGCCGCTCCCCCGGCGACGAGCCCGATGGGATGGGCGGCGTCGGCGATCAGGTAGGCGCCCACCTCGTCGGCGACCTCGCGGAAGAAGGCGTAGTCGATGTGCCGGGGATAGGCGATCGACCCGCACACGATCGCCTTGGGCCGATGGCTGCGCGCCAGCGCCCGCACCTGGTCGTAGTCGATGAGTCCGCTCTCCGCGTCCACCCCGTACCCCACGAAGTCGAACCAGCGGCCGGAGAAGTTGGCCGGCGAGCCGTGCGTGAGATGGCCGCCGTAGGGCAGCCCCAGGGCCAGCACGGTGTCCCCGGGCCGCAGCAGCGCGGCATACGCGGCCAGCACGGCCGACGACCCCGAATGGGACTGCACATTGGCGTGCGCGGCGCCGAACAGCGCCTTGGCCCGGTCGACGGCGAGCCGCTCGGCGACGTCCACGATCTCGCAGCCGCCGTGGTGCCGGGCGCCCGGATACCCCTCGGCGTACTTGTTGGCGAGCGGCGATCCCAGCGCGGCCAGCACGGCCGGGGAGGTGAAGTTCTCGGCGGCGATCAGCTGCAGCGACGTCGACTGCCGCGTCAGCTCTCCGAGCAGGATCTCCGCCAGCTCCGGGTCCTGCCGCCGCAGCAGATCGCCCTCGAGGAGGGCAGGGGTGACCGACATGACAGGCTCCGGGCGGTCGACGGTGACGTATGACCAATGTAGGCCCGGTATGGGGTGGTCGCGCGGTTTACGCGTACGACCGTGGCTCCGGGGTTGCGCCACCGGAGGGGTGGTTGCGGCCGGTCGCGCGGCTGCGGGTGCGTGGGGGTTGCTCGCGCAGTTCCCCGCGCCCCTTACGGGGCGCTTCGCCCCGGGCGCCCGCCATGGCTACCGCCGTGGGCAGGCGTTCCGCAGGCCGATGTGAGAGACGCCCGGTCACATCCGCGCCGGTACCCCGGTCAGCGCCGTGACCACCGGGTCCAGGGCCTCGTGTATCTCGTCGCCGATGGACTGGAAGAACGGCAGCGGGGCGCCGTAGGGGTCGTAGACCTCGTCCGCCTCGGCCGTGGGGGCCAGGAGCCAGCCGCGGAGGGCCGCCGCCGCACGGACCAGCGCACGCGCCCGGACGACCACGCCTTCCGACGTCGGCGGCAGGGTCGCCGGGTCTATCGCGCGGACCAGCCGGGTGAACTCCTTCAGCGTGAAGGTGCGCAGGCCCGCCGAGTGGCCCATGGAGATGACCTGGGCGCGGTGGTCACGGGTGGCGGTCAGGACCAGGTCGGCCCGGATCACGTGCTCGTCGAGCAGTTCGCGGCCCACGAAGCCGGAGGCGTCCGCCCCGAAGTCGGCGAGGACGGCCTCCGCGTTGGCCTCCATGGGCGCGCCCTCGTGGCCCCAGGTGCCCGCGCTCTCCACGACCAGCCCGCCGCCGAGGAAGGCGCCGAGCCGGTCCGTCACGAGATGGCGGGTCAGCCGCTCGGTGATCGGCGAGCGGCACACGTTGCCGGTGCTGACGTGGAGGATGCGGAAGCTGTCACGCGGCAGCCCCACGAACGTCGTCGTGATCTCCGCCGCGCTTTCCCCGTTGCCTATGCCACGCCCCGCGTCAGGGGCTGTCAATTCGCCACCTCGAGGTCGGGTACGACCTTCCGCAGCTCCTCCGCCGAGATCGCGCCCGCGCGCAGCAGCAACGGAACTTCGCGGGTGACGTCGACGATCGACGAGGGGACGTTGCCGGGGGTCGGGCCGCCGTCGAGGTACACGGAGACGGAGTCGCCGAGCATCTCCTGCGCGGCGTCACAGGTCTCCGGGGACGGGTGGCCGGTGAGGTTGGCGGAGGAGACGGCCATCGGGCCGACCTCGGTGAGCAGCTCGATGGCGACGGGGTGCAGGGGCATGCGCACGGCGACCGTGCCGCGGGTGTCGCCCAGGTCCCACTGCAGGGACGGCTGGTGCTTGGCGACCAGGGTGAGGGCGCCCGGCCAGAACGCGTCGACCAGCTCCCAGGCCAGCTCGGAGAAGTCGGTGACGAGACCGTGGAGCGTGTTCGGGGACCCGATCAGCACGGGGGTGGGCATGTTGCGGCCCCGGCCCTTGGCGTCGAGGAGGTCGGCGACCGCCTCCGAGGTGAACGCGTCGGCGCCGATGCCGTACACCGTGTCGGTCGGCAGCACCACCAGTTCGCCCCGGCGGACGGCGGACGCGGCCTCGCGCAGACCCGTCACGCGGTCGGTCGCGTCATTGGTGTCGTATCGCCGTGCCATGTCTAGCGGGCCTCCTCGTACACGTACATCTGGAAGGGAGTCTGCGGGGTGCTCACGGCAGCGCCTTGCGGGCGGTCGCGAAGCGGGGGCGGTTGTTGAGGTCCGGGTGGTCGGCCGCGTCGGCCCAGCCCCGCTCCTCGGTGAAGATCCACGGCACCTGGCCGCCCTGGGTGTCGGCGTGCTCGATGACGACGACACCCCCGGGGCGCAGCAGCCGGTGCGCGGTGCGTTCGATGCCCCGGATCAGGTCCAGGCCGTCCTCGCCGGAGAACAGGGCCAGCTCCGGGTCGTAGTCGCGGGCCTCGGGGGCGACGTACTCCCACTCGGTGAGCGGGATGTACGGAGGGTTGGAGATGACCAGGTCGACATGGCCGTCGAGGTCGTGGAAGGCGTCCAGGGCGTTTCCCTGGCGCAGGTCGACCCTGGAGTCCGCCATGTTCTTGCGGGTCCACCGGAGCGCCTCCTCGGACAGCTCCACGGCGTGCACGCGCGAGCGCGGGACCTCCTGGGCGAGGGCGAGCGCGATCGCGCCGGAACCGGTGCACAGGTCGACGATGCGGGGCTCGACCACGTCCATGGCGCGCACCGCGTCTATGGCCCAGCCGACCACCGACTCGGTCTCCGGCCGCGGCACGAACACTCCCGGCCCCACCTGGAGTTCGAGGTACCGGAAATACGCCCGCCCGGTGATGTGCTGGAGCGGCTCGCGCTGCTCCCGGCGGGCGATGACCTCCCAGTAGCGGGCGTCGAAGTCCGAGTCCTTGACGGAGTGCAGCGCGCCCCGCTTCACGCCGTGCACGAACGCGGCGAGCTCCTCCGCGTCGGTGCGCGGCGAGGGCACGCCGGCGTCGGCCAGCCGCTGGGTGGCCTGTGCCACCTCCGCGAGCAGCAGGTTCACGCTGGTCCTCCGTGTCGTAACTCGTGCGTGCGTACGGCCTTACGCGGCCGCGAGCTTGGCGGCCGAGTCCGCGTCGACGCAGGCCTGGATCACCGCGTCGAGGTCGCCGTCCAGGACCTGGTCCAGGTTGTACGCCTTGAAGCCCACGCGGTGGTCCGAGAGGCGATTCTCCGGGAAGTTGTACGTGCGGATCTTCTCGGAGCGGTCGACGGTGCGGACCTGGCTGCGGCGGGCGTCGGCGGCTTCCTTCTCCGCCTCCTCCTGCGCCGCGGCGAGCAGCCTGGAGCGCAGGATACGCAAGGCCTGCTCCTTGTTCTGCAGCTGGCTCTTCTCGTTCTGGCAGGAGGCGACGACTCCGGTGGGGATGTGCGTGATGCGCACGGCGGAGTCGGTGGTGTTGACGGACTGCCCGCCGGGCCCGGAGGAGCGGTAGACGTCGATGCGGAGGTCGTTCGGGTTGATCTCGACGTCGACCTCCTCCGCCTCCGGCGTGACAAGGACACCGGCCGCAGAAGTATGGATCCGGCCCTGCGACTCGGTCGCGGGGACACGCTGCACGCGGTGCACACCGCCCTCGTACTTCAGCCGTGCCCAGACGCCCTGGCCGGGTTCGGTCGCGCCGTTGCCGCCCTTGGTCTTCACGGCGACCTGGACGTCCTTGTAGCCGCCCAGCTCGGACTCGGTGGAGTCGATGATCTCGGTCTTCCAGCCGACGCGCTCGGCGTAGCGGAGGTACATGCGCAGCAGATCACCGGCGAAGAGAGCGGACTCGTCGCCGCCCGCCCCCGCCTTGATCTCCAGGATGACGTCCTTGTCGTCGGACGGGTCCCTGGGGACGAGCAGCAGGCGCAGCTTCTCGGTGAGCTCGTCGCGCTGCTTGTCCAGCTCCTTGACCTCGGCGGCGAAGTCGGGGTCGTCGGCGGCCAGTTCACGCGCGGTCTCGATGTCCTCGCCGGTCTGCTTCCAGGAGCGGTACGTGGCGACGATCGGGGTGAGTTCGGCGTAGCGCTTGTTCAGCTTGCGCGCGTTGGCCTGGTCGGCGTGGACCGACGGGTCGGCGAGCTTCTTCTCCAGGTCTGCGTGCTCGACGACGAGTTCCTCGACGGCCTCGAACATTTTTGGGCTCCTGATACTGCGTACGGAAGGGAAGGCGGGCGACCAAAAACGCCGGTCCCGGGCACGCCCTCGTCGGGGCGTGGCCGTGGACCGGCGAAATGGGGCTCGCTACTTCTTGGAGCCGGCGGCAGCCTTGCCGAAGCGGGCCTCGAAGCGGGCCACACGGCCACCGGTGTCGAGGATCTTCTGCTTGCCCGTGTAGAACGGGTGGCACTCGGAGCAGACCTCGGCACGGATGGTGCCGCTGGTGATCGTGCTACGGGTGGTGAACGACGCGCCACAGGTGCAGCTGACCTGCGTCTCGACGTACTCGGGGTGGATGTCGCGCTTCAAGGTGTCTCCTAGATTTCGGGAGGGCACCGGGTCGCCTTCGCGGGCTTGCGGGGCGTGAACCGGGGCCGACGTACCAGTCTGCCAGGGCTGGACGCATAGCCCAAAACCGGGGGGAGCGGCCAGGTATTCCCAAGGGTGCGGGGGACGGTCGCGCCCAAGGGGTTTCCGCGGTCTCGTCGTGCGCGAGTGCAGGCCGTCGTGGGTTGTTCGCGCAGTTCCCCGCGCCCCTTTCAGGGGCGTCGGCGCGAGCGCCCCTTCAGGGGCGCGGGGAACTGCGCGATCAGCCCCCACTCACCCGCGCCCGCACTACGACGTCACGACGCCCTTGGCCTGCCCCGTCGCCGTGCCCTTCGTGGCGGACGCCGGGATCGGCGCGTCGTTCTTCAGGGCCTTCCACACCAGCTTGGCCTTCGCCTCGGCCACGATCACCCGGTTCGGGTTCGCCGGGTCGTACTCGACCGGCATCGTCACCATGTGCATGTTCTTGGAGCTGATGGACTTCAGGCCGTTCGCGAAGCCGATCAGGGAGTTCACCGAGCCGATGTCGGAGTCGGTGGTGACCGTCTTCGTCGCGGTGTCGGCCAGGTCGTACAGCTTCTTGGGGCTGGTGAACACGCCCACCTGCTTGACCTGGTCGATGAGGGCCTTGACGAACGCCTGCTGGAGCTGGATGCGGCCCAGGTCGGAGCCGTCGCCGACGCCGTGCCGGGTGCGGACCAGCCCGAGGGCCTGCTTGCCGTTCAGCGTGTGCGTGCCGGCCTTGAGGTCGAGGTGGCTCTCCCGGTCGTCGATCGCCTTGGTCGTGGTGACCTCGACCCCGCCGAGCTCGTCGACGAGCTTCTGGAAGCCCGAGAAGTCGACCTCCAGGTAGTGGTCCATGCGGATGCCGGTGACCGACTCGACGGTCTTGACCGCACAGGCCGCGCCGCCCGTGGAGTACGCGGAGTTGAACATCACCCCGGTCGCGGCGGAGTGGGTGGTGCCCTGCGCGTCGGTGCAGGAGGGGCGGTCGATCAGGGTGTCCCGGGGGATGGAGACCACGGCGGCCTTCTTGTGGCCCTTGTAGACGTGGATGATCATCGCCGTGTCGGACCGGGCGCTGCCGTCGTCCACGCCGCCGCCGAGCTTCTTGTTGGAGCCGGAGCGCGAGTCGGAGCCGAGGACCAGGATGTTCTCGGAGCCGTTGTCGACCTTGGTGGGCCGGTCGGTGCCGAGCGCCTGGTTGATGTCGACGGTCTTGAGGTTGCCGTTGAGCTTGAAGTACAGGTAGCCGACACCGGTGCCGCCGAGGACGAGGATGCCGGCCGCCGTCCAGGCCGTGACGAGCAGCGCCCTGCGGCCCTTGCCGGGGGCCTTGCGGCGGCGGCCCCGGCTGCGGCGGCCCGGGCCCTTCGTGCCGGCCTCGGGTATGCCCGGCTCCGGCGTGCTCTCGGCGGACATGGGCTCCTCTGTTCTCGTACGACCGCTCGGTTACCCCCTGCTTTCAGGGTCAGGTCCGGCGTACCGGGATCATCGGCACCTATCCGGACCATCGTCGCTCCGCCTGGTCAGACGGCGAAACTCGGGAAAGGGTTGCACAACGCAGTGTGCCCACCGCGTGGAGCGATGGGCACACTGAGTGATCGGACGTCATCGGGCAAGTGGGGCGAACCCCCGCTCACCAGGTATGTCAGCCGAAGATGTCGTACTGCTGGAAACCGGTACCGAGCGACTTCCTTGTGCCGAAGATCTCACTGGTCGCCTTGCCGGTGCCCGGGTAGAGGTACAGCGTGCCGCCGGTCGTCCGGGCCAGCAGGTCGGCCTTGCCGTCGCCGGTCAGGTCGCCGACCGCGGCGAGGGTGTTGAAGCCGGTCCAGGCGGAACGGACCTTCACCCGGGCCGAGAAGAGGCCGGTGCCGGACTTGCCGGTGCCCTTGTAGAGGTACAGGTCGCCGCCGCTGCTCTTGCGGGCCAGCAGGTCGGCCTTGCCGTCGCCGTTGAAGTCACCGACACCGCGCAGCTGGTTGTACTGGCTCCAGCCGGTGCCGATCTTGACCCGGGCGGCGAACGTGCCGTTGCCCTTGCCCGGGTACAGCCACAGCACACCGCTGGAGTCCTCGGAGAGAACGTCGGGCAGGTAGTCGCCGGTGAGGTCACCGGGGATCACGATCGCCTTGCGGGTCTTCCAGCCGGAGAAGATCTTCGTCGTGGTCCAGGAGCCGTCGCTCTGGTCGCTGTTCAGCACGAGGTGGTACCAGTAGACGTCACCGGAGGAGGCCATCCGGTAGACGAGGTCCTGGAAGCCGTCGCGGTCGAGGTCGGCCTGGAGGATGACGTTGACGCCGCTGAAGTTGCCCCAGGAGGCGCGGGAGGCGAGCGAGGTGCCCTTGGAGTCCAGCTCGTAACCGACCTTGGTCGACGACTTGCGCGCGAACAGGTCGGCCTTGCCGTCGTTGAGGTTGTTGAACAGGCTCAGGTTGCTGTCGGCGATCTGCGCGTAGGCGGCACCGACGTAGGTGCTGACCTTCGTGAAGACGCTGTAGGCGCCCTTGGCGACACAGTTCTCGACGCCCCAGGAGACCACGCCGACGATCCGGCCGCCGACGACCAGCGGGCCGCCGGAGTCGCCGTTGCAGGCCGAGGTGGTGCCGGTGTCGGAACCGGTGGCGGCCTTGCCGGCGCAGACCATGTGGCCCTTGACGTAGTCGCTGCCGTAGCCGCCCGTGCAGGTGGTGTCGGACTGGACGGGCAGCGTGGCCGTCTTCAGGGTCTCGGAGATGTCGTCCGAGGTGGAGCTGGTGCGGCCCCAGCCGTAGACCTTGGCGCTGGTGTTCGCCTTGTAGGAGGCCGTGTCGGTGTTGGTCGTCAGCCGGATCGGCGTGGCCTTGACCGGGGCCGCCAGGGTGAGCACGGCGACGTCGTTGTTGGGGACGCCCCTGCTCGACACGGTGTACGACGGGTGGTTCCACTGGCGCAGGACGGCGGAGACGGTGCCGCCGTGCAGGTTGTCACTGCCGTCGCTGTTGGTGGTGGGCAGCGAGGCGGTGCCCGTGATGACCACGGACTTGGTGGTGCTCCACTTGAAGCCCTTGACGCAGTGTGCGGCAGTGAGGATCTTCGTGGGCGAGACGACCGAGCCGCCGCAGAAGAAGCCGACGTCATCGCTGGTGCTGGTGGTGTTCTTGTCGTCGAAATACCAGAGCTGGGCCATCCAGGGCGCCGAGGCGATGGTGGTCGTACCGCCACCGATGATCTTCGGCGAGACGGCGGAGCCGCTGCTCGACGCCTTCGTCGTGGTGGTGTCGCCGTTGACGGCGGCGACGGCGTCGGCGGCGCGCTGCTCCAGCGTGGCCTGCGACGGCGAGCTGACGACCGGCTTGGCCGTCGGCGTCGGCAGAGTGGCCGCGCTGGCGGAGGTCGAGATCAGTGCCGCCGTGACGGCGGCGGCGATGCCGGCCGCGGCCACGGGCAGCGCGAAACGTATCCGGCGTCTGTGGCGACCGCTCCCGGACGTGGGTGTACCCACCTAAGTCCCCCCTCGGGATCAGGAGTTCCTGAATCGGCCAGTTGGCCGAAGGGCGCGATCGTACATCGGAGAGGGAAACGCGAAGCGCCGCCCCCCCCAGGACGCGGGGAGCGGCGCTTCGCCCGGTTCCGGGAAGGTGGTGACCGGCCGTGCGGTGCCTCCGGTCAGGTTCGCCCAGGGCATCGCGTAGCGGGAGCCGTGGGCGCCGGGTCCGAAGGGCGTACCGGTGTACAGCAACTGCCCTGGATCAGCGTCCGGTTGACGTTGCCGCGCAGATGGAAGTCGGCGCCTGCGTCCGTCTTGAAGTCGCTGCCGGCCGTCGCCGGCTGAACGGTCGCGCCGAGTGCCGGGGCAGCGACCGATCAGAATGAGCCCAGCCGCGTTCGCCGCTGCCGCGACCGACCCCTTTACCTCGGCAAAGTATCGGCAAAAAGGGCCGGATTGTTCTGACCGGAATCAATGTTCTGGGCGTGATAGCGCAAAAGGCCGCCCCCCGCGGCTTGCGGGGGGGCGGCCTTTTTCTTTGCTCTACGACTCCGCTCAGTCGCCGTTGCCCGGCGTCGGCGTCGTCTTCTGGATCTGCATCAGGAACTCGACGTTCGACTTCGTCTGCTTCATCTTGTCGAGCAGCAGCTCGATCGCCTGCTGCTGGTCCAGCGCGTGCAGCACGCGCCGCAGCTTCCAGACGACCGCCAGCTCCTCGTTGCCGAGCAGGATCTCTTCCTTACGGGTGCCGGACGCGTCCACGTCCACCGCCGGGAAGATGCGCTTGTCGGCGAGCTTCCGGTCGAGCTTCAGCTCGGCGTTGCCGGTGCCCTTGAACTCCTCGAAGATCACCTCGTCCATGCGGGACCCGGTGTCCACCAGGGCGGTGGCGAGGATGGTCAGCGAGCCGCCGTCCTCGATGTTGCGGGCCGCACCGAAGAAGCGCTTCGGCGGGTACAGGGCGGTCGAGTCGACACCACCGGACAGGATGCGGCCGGAGGCCGGCGCCGCCAGGTTGTACGCACGGCCCAGACGCGTGATCGAGTCGAGCAGCACGACGACGTCGTGGCCCAGCTCCACCAGGCGCTTGGCACGCTCGATCGCCAGCTCGGCGACCGTGGTGTGGTCCTCGGCCGGGCGGTCGAAGGTCGAGGAGATGACCTCGCCCTTGACCGACCGCTGCATGTCGGTGACCTCTTCCGGACGCTCGTCGACCAGGACGACCATCAGGTGGCACTCGGGGTTGTTGTGCGTGATCGCGTTGGCGATGGCCTGCATGATCATGGTCTTGCCGGTCTTCGGCGGGGCCACGATCAGACCGCGCTGGCCCTTACCGATCGGCGCGACGAGGTCGATGATGCGGGTGGTGAGGATGCCCGGGTCCGTCTCCAGGCGGAGGCGGTCCTGCGGGTAGAGCGGGGTCAGCTTGTTGAACTCCGGGCGGCCACGGCCGTGTTCGGGCGCCATGCCGTTGACGGAGTCGAGGCGGACCAGCGCGTTGAACTTCTCGCGCCGCTCGCCCTCCTTGGGCTGACGGACCGCGCCGGTGACGTGGTCGCCCTTGCGCAGGCCGTTCTTGCGGACCTGGGCGAGGGAGACGTACACGTCGTTCGGGCCGGGCAGGTAGCCGGAGGTCCGGATGAACGCGTAGTTGTCGAGGATGTCGAGGATGCCCGCGACGGGGATCAGGACGTCGTCGTCGGCGACCTGCGGCTCGGCGCCGCCGATCTCGTCACGTCCGCGACGGCCACGGCGGTCCCGGTACCGGCCGCGACGGCCACGGCGGTCACCGAACTCGTCGTCGTCCTGCGGGCCGGCGTTGCGGTCCTGACGGCCGCCGCCCTGCTGCTGCGGCTGCTGCTGGCGGTCCTGCCGGTCCTGCCGGTCCTGACGACCGCCCTGGCCGCCCTGGCCGCCGCCCTGCTGCTCGTCGCCCTTGCTGCGCCGGTCGCGGCCGCGGTCACGGCGGTCGCGGCGGCCACGGCCGTCGTCACCGGCGTCGGCCCTGGCCTCGCCCTGCTGCTGGGGCTGCGCGGGCGTCTCGGCCTTCGGCTCGGTCCTCGCCTCGGCGGCGATGGTCTCGGCGCCGGTGGCGGTGGGGCTGCCGGCCTCCGCGGTGGCCCGGCGACGGCGGCGTTCGGCCGGGGCGTCGTCCCCGCCGCGCTCGGCCTCGCCCGTGCGGGAGGTACCGCCGGCCGGCTGGCCGGGGATCTCGATCTGCTGCTGGGCCACGGCCTTCTCGGCGGGGGCCTCGGCGGCCTGCTCCGCCTTCTTCTCGGCGGCCTCCTCGCCCGTACGGGCCTTGGAGGTGGCCCGGCGCTTCGGCTTGGTCTCGGTGGCGGTCTCGGCCTTGGCGGGGGCTGCCCCACCGGCCTGCGCCTCCTTGATGACCTCGATCAGCTGGCTCTTGCGCATACGCGCGGTGCCCCTGATGCCGAGGCCGGATGCGACCTGCTGAAGCTCGGCCAGCACCATGCCCTCGAGGCCGGTACCGCGGCGCCGCCGGGAGCCGGCACCGGTGGCAGGCGCGGAGGCGTCCGTGGCGGGCGCGGCAGCGGTCTCCTCGACACGTGCGCCCATCAGATCGGTGGTGTCGCTCACGAAGGGTCCTTCCCTGGAGCGGACGTCGGCCTGTCTGGCTCGGCGACCGGTTGTGCTGTCCGGCTTCGGTCCTTGCTGTGTGGACCGTGCCGGGGCGGTGGTCCGCCTAAGCGGCGGAGAGAACTTCTGATGACGGCGCTTCCTCAACCGGTGGCACCCGGTGTCACGAGGCGTGGTAGCACCAATTCCGGAGCGGCCCAGCGGCCCTCTCAATGCCCGGGTACGGCGTACTGCCCAGGTACGTCATACAGAACGCTGAGTGGCTTGGGAGACTCCCGGAAGAATGTCTGTCCCGGAGCGGGACACGATGCACCTCGCCATGGTGGGGTCGGGTGCAGACTTGAGGTTAACACTACCGGATCCAACAAACATTCCCCCTCTCCAAATCCGGCAATCGTGCGCGTCACATGTCGCTGGAAGTGTCATTGGCGGGTGCGAGCGGAAGCACACTCGCACCCTGGACGTCGAGGTTGAGCCGGTTGGCGGCCCAGCCCGGACCCGCCAGGGCCTGCACCTTGTCGGCGCTGCCGACGTCGGCGAGCGCCATCACGGTGGGTCCGGCACCCGAGATCACGGCGGGGATGCCGTCGGCGCGCAGCCGCTCCACCAGGGCGGCGCTCTCCGGCATGGCGGGGGCGCGGTACTCCTGGTGCAGACGGTCCTCGGTGGCGGGCAGCAGCAGCTCGGGGCGCCGGGTGAGGGCCTCGACGAGCAGCGCGGCACGGCCCGCGTTGGCGGCGGCGTCGACGTGCGGCACGGTGCGCGGGAGCAGCCCGCGCGCGGTCTCGGTGAGGACCGGCTTCCCGGGCACGAAAACCACCGGAACGATGGAATCGTTGGGCTCCATCCTGATCGCCCGGGCGGCGCCGGCCTCCATCCAGGAGAGGGTGAAGCCGCCGAGGAGGCAGGCCGCCACGTTGTCGGGGTGGCCCTCGATCTCGGTCGCGAGCTCCAGCAGGGCGGCGTCGTCGAGTCTGCCCTCGCCGCCTATGGTCACGGCCCGTGCGGCCACGATGCCGGCGCAGATGGCGGCGGAGGAGGAGCCGAGGCCGCGGCCGTGCGGGATGCGGTTGGCGCACACGATCTCCAGGCCGCGGGGCTGTCCGCCCAGCAGGTCGAAGGCGGTGCGCAGGGAGCGGACGAGGAGGTGGCTCTCGTCACGCGGCAGCGTCTCGCTGCCCTCCCCCGCGATGTCGATGTGCAGCCCTGAGTCGGCCACCCGGACGACGACGTCGTCGTAGAGCCCCAGCGCGAGGCCCAGGGCGTCGAAGCCCGGGCCGAGGTTGGCGCTGGTGGCGGGGACGCGCACCCGGACGGCGGCGGCGCGGAACGCTGGACCGGCCATCGCTCGATGACTCTCCTTGAGCTGCGTGATGGTCGAATGACATTCGATAGGTACGTGAGGGACCCTCGGGCCGTGGAGACGGCGCGGCACCGCGCCATATGCGGAGGCATATGCAGCGGGCGGGTTCGGTACAGCCTATCGAAGGAAGGTTCTGTGGCGACATAGGGCGCACAGGAGGCGCACGATGCGTGTCGTAAGCCCCCTGTGCCCCCTCCGTAGGGAGTTCCCTGTGCAAGACGCCACAGGTTGCCCGCCGGTTGCCCGGCGGGACCTCCGGACGAGACCTCCAGGCGAGGTCTCCGGGCGGGACCTCTAGGCGAGGCCGAGGCGCTCCGCCGCGGCGGCCGCGTCGACCGGCACGGTGACCGGCTGCGGGGCGCCGGCGACGGCCCAGTCGGGATCCTTCAGGCCGTTGCCGGTGACCGTGCAGACGATGCGCTGGCCGGGGTCGACCTTGCCCTGCTCGGCCGCCTTCAGCAGACCGGCCACCGACGCGGCCGAGGCGGGCTCCACGAAGACGCCCTCCTGTGCGGCCAACAGCCGGTAGGCGCGCAGGATCTCACGGTCCGTCACCTCGTCGATGAAGCCGCCGGACTCGTCCCGGGCCGCGAGCGCGAACTGCCAGGAGGCGGGGTTGCCGATCCGGATCGCGGTGGCGATGGTCGAGGGGTCCTTGACGATCTCGCCGCGCACGATCGGGGCGCTGCCGGAGGCCTGGAAACCCCACATCCGGGGCGTCCTGGCGGCGATGCCGTCGGCGGCGTACTCCTTGTAGCCCTTCCAGTACGCGGTGATGTTGCCCGCGTTGCCGACCGGCAGGACGTGGATGTCGGGCGCGTCGCCGAGCATGTCCACGATCTCGAAGGAGGCCGTCTTCTGGCCCTCGATACGCACCGGGTTGACCGAATTGACCAGCGCCACCGGGTAGTTCTCGCTCAGCTTGCGGGCGAGGGTGAGGCAGTCGTCGAAGTTGCCGTCGACCTGGAGGATCTTCGCGCCGTGCACGAGGGCCTGGCCCATCTTGCCGAGCGCGATCTTGCCCCGCGGCACGAGCACGGCGGAGACCATCCCGGCGCGCACGGCGTACGCGGCGGCGGAGGCGGAGGTGTTGCCGGTGGAGGCGCAGATGACCGCCTGCGCGCCCTCCTCCTTGGCCTTGCTGATGGCCATGGTCATACCGCGGTCCTTGAAGGACCCGGTCGGGTTCGCGCCCTCCACCTTGAGGTGGACCTCGCAGCCCGTGCGCTCGGAGAGCACCTGCGCGGGCACGAGGGGCGTGCCGCCCTCGCGGAGCGTCACGACCGGCGTGGTGTCGGACACCGGGAGTCGGTCCCGGTACTCCTCGATGATTCCGCGCCACTGGTGGGTCATTGCTGGTTACTCTCCTTCAACCCGCATGATGCTGGCGACACCCCGCACGGTGTCGAGCTTGCGCAGCGCCTCGACGGTCCCGGACAGGGAGGCGTCGGAGGCCCGATGGGTGACGACGACGAGGGAGGCCTCGCCGTCCTTGCCCGTCTGCCGCACCGTATCGATGGAAACCCCGTGCTCGGCGAACACGGTGGCGACCTGGGCGAGAACACCCGGTTTGTCAGCGACGTCGAGGCTGATGTGGTAGCGCGTGACGACATCGCCCATCGGCGACACGGGCAGGGCGGCGTACGCCGACTCGCCGGGCCCCGTTGCCCCGCTGAGCCGGTTGCGGCAGACGGCGACCAGGTCGCCGAGGACCGCGGAGGCGGTCGGGGCGCCACCGGCGCCGGGACCGTAGAACATCAGCTGTCCGCTCGCGTCGGACTCCACGAAGACGGCGTTGTACGCGCCGCGCACGGAGGCGAGCGGGTGGGTCAGCGGAATCATGGCGGGGTGCACGCGGGCCGTCACCGAGCCGCCGTCCTCGGCGCGCTCGCAGATGGCGAGCAGCTTGATGGTGCAGCCCATGTTCTTGGCGGAGGCGAAGTCGGCCGCGGTGACCTCGGTCATTCCCTCGCGGTAGACGTCGTCGAGGCGGACCCGCGAGTGGAAGGCGATCCCGGCGAGGATCGCGGCCTTGGCGGCGGCGTCGAAGCCCTCCACGTCGGCGGTCGGGTCGGCTTCCGCGTATCCGAGCGCGGTGGCCTCGTCGAGGGCCTCCTGGTACCCGGCCCCGGTCGAGTCCATCTTGTCGAGGATGAAGTTGGTCGTCCCGTTGACGATCCCGAGCACCCGGTTGACCTTGTCGCCGGCGAGGGACTCGCGCAGCGGCCGGATCAGCGGGATGGCGCCGGCGACGGCGGCCTCGTAGTAGAGGTCCTTGCCGTGCTGCTCCGCGACGGCGTGCAGGGCGGCGCCGTCCTGCGCGAGCAGCGCCTTGTTGGCCGAGACGACCGACGCGCCGTGCTCGAAGGCGGTGGTGATGAGGGTACGGGCGGGCTCGATACCCCCGATGACCTCCACCACCACATCGATGTCGCCGCGTTTGACGAGGGCGGTGGCGTCGGTGGTGACCAGGCTCGGGTCGATGCCCTCACGGACCCTGGAGGGCCGTCGTACGGCGACACCGGCCAGCTCGATCGGAGCGCCGATCCGCTGGGCGAGGTCGTCGGCGTGCGTCGTCATGATGCGCGCCACCTCTGAGCCGACAACCCCACAGCCCAGCAGCGCCACCTTCAGCGGACGCGTACGCATCATCCGACCTCGTTTCCTCATACCGGTTACGGTTGCACCAGTCTCACTCACCGGACGGGAGTTTCTACCCTTCGTCCGGATCGTGAGACATCTATTTCATTCTGTGAGGATGGCAGACAGGAGATCTTCCATCCGTGTCACCCGACGTCCAGACGCAGCAGGTCCTCCTCCGTCTCCCGCCGGACGATCACCCGGGCCGCACCGTCCCGCACCGCGACGACCGGCGGCCGCAGCACGTGGTTGTAGTTGCTGGCCATGGAACGGCAGTAGGCGCCGGTGGCCGGTACGGCGATGAGGTCACCGGGTGCCAGGTCGCCCGGCAGGAACGCGTCCTTCACCACGATGTCCCCGCTCTCGCAGTGCTTGCCGACGACCCGGGCCAGCATCGGCTCGGCATCGCTGGTCCGGGACACGAGAGCGACGCTGTACTCGGCGTCGTACAGGGCGGTCCGGATGTTGTCCGACATGCCCCCGTCGACCGAGACATACGTCCGCAGCCCGTCGAGGGGCTTGATGGTGCCGACCTCGTAGAGCGTGAAGGCGGTCGGCCCGACGATGGCCCGGCCGGGCTCCACGGAGATCCGCGGCGTCCGCAGCCTGGCGGACTCGCACTCCCGCGTCACGATCTCGGTGAGCGCCTTGGCGATCTCGTGCGGCTCACGGGGATCGTCGTCGCTCGTGTACGCGATCCCGAGCCCGCCCCCCAGGTCGATCTCGGGCAGCTCGACGCCGTGCTCGTCCCGGATGTCCTTCAGCAGCCCCACGACCCGGTGCGCGGCGACCTCGAACCCCGACATGTCGAAGATCTGCGACCCGATGTGCGAATGGATGCCGATGAGCTCCAGCCCGTCCAGCTGCAGCGCCCGCCGCACGGCCTCCGCGGCCTGCCCGCCGGCCAGCGGGATCCCGAACTTCTGGTCCTCGTGGGCGGTGGCGATGAACTCGTGTGTATGCGCCTCGACACCCACGGTGATACGAATCTGCACCCGCTGCCGCGTACCGAGTTCCTGCGCGATGTGCGCGACCCGCACGATCTCCTGGAAGGAGTCGAGCACGATCCGTCCCACGCCGGCCTCGACGGCCCTGCGGATCTCCGCCTCGGACTTGTTGTTGCCGTGGAAGGCGATGCGGTCGGCGGGCATGCCCGCGGACAGGGCGGTGGCCAGCTCGCCCCCTGAACACACATCCAGATTGAGCCCTTCCTCGTGCAGCCAGCGCACGACGGCCCGCGACAGGAACGCCTTCCCGGCGTAGAACACGTCGGCGTCCGGCCCGAAGGCGGTGCGCCAGGCCCGCGCCCGGGCCCGGAAGTCGGCCTCGTCGAGGACGTAGGCGGGCGTGCCGAACTCCTCGGCGAGGGTCTTCACGTCGACACCGCCGACGGAGACGACCCCGTCGGCGTCACGGCTGACGGTCTGGGCCCACACCTTGGGGTCGAGGGCGTTGAGGTCGGTGGGCGGAGCGGCGTAGTGGCCCTCGGGCAGGACATCGGCGTGCCGGGGCCCGGCGGGATGTGCGGAACGGCTCATTGCTCTTCTGGCGCTCTCTTCAGAGGTGATCGGGTGCGTCGATGCCGAGCAGGGACAGGCCGCCGGCCAGCACCGTCCCGGTGGCTTCGGCGAGGGCGAGCCGGGCACGGTGGGCGACCGAGGGTTTCTCCTCGCCACGGGGCAGCACGGTCGGCAGGAACGGCAGGACGGCGTCGGCGACGGTGACGAGATGCCGGGCGAGCCGGTCGGGGGCGCGATGGGTGGCCGCGCCGGTCAGAATGCGGGGGTAGTCGGCGAGGGCGGTGACCAGGCCGCTCGGGGCGTCGGCGACATCGCCGGGCACGGCACCGAACCCGAGCCGCCCCGCCCCCCGCCCGACGGACCGCACCCGGGCGTGCGCGTAGCGCACCCGGAACAGCGGATTGCTCTCCCGCTGCACGAGATGGTCGGCGGTGATCCTCGGCCGGTCGTGCGCCGCCGGATGCAGCAGCGCCCACTGGGCGGCGTCGGCCCCGAGCGGGGCGGGGTCCTCGGGCGCCGGCACGGGCCGCAGGCTGACGGGCTCCCCGTGCTCGACCTCACCGCGGCCGCCCTGCGTCGCGACGATCCTCACCACCGCGTCGGCGACGACCTCGGCCCGGACGTCGTACGGCACCCGCAGCGCGACCACCTGCCCGGCGAGGACGTCACCGTGGCCGTACGCATCCCCGAGCCCGCGGATCTCCGCCACGAGGGTGGCCGTCGGCGAGGTCGCGGAACTGAGGGAGATGTTGAGAAACCCCGGCCCGGTGACGACGACGTCCTCGACGCCGGCGCACTCCGCGAGACGGGGCAGCAGGATCTCGGCGACCCGCAGCGGCGGCTGTCCGGCGGGCCGGGCGAGCTGCAGCGCGATGTTGGTGGCGTAGTCCCCGCATCCGCCGGGCCCCGGCGGCGTCACCACGACCCGCTCCGGCAACTCCGGCACGGCGACCGTGAGCTCCCCGTCGTCCACAGCACGACGCACCGCGCGCAGCACGGTACGGGAGAGCTCGACGGGGGTCACGGGACAAGCGTAGGGGAGGAGGGGGGTGGGTAGGCGAGTTGGTTGGGGTCGGGGTCCGGGATGTGGACGGGTGGGTCATCCCGCCCGCGAGGATCTCGGACCGTCACCGCGGCCGCTGGGATCACGGACAGGCGGCCGAGCGGATCCCGGGAAGATCTGCGGATCCGCCGGCGTCACGGATAGGCGGGGTTGCCCCCGGCGCGCTCCCCCGAGAAGTGGACCTCGTCGCCCACGCCCTCCTCCTCCCCCGCCCCGCTCCCGCCGGCACGCCGCCGCTCGATCAACTCCCGTACCAGTTGGACCAGTTCGGCAGGCTCGAAGGGCTTGGCGAGGAACGCGTCGACGCCGACGTCAAGACCGGTCTCGACCTCGTACTGCGTACAGGCACTGACGATGGCGAGCGGCAGGTCGTGAGTCCGGGGGTCGGCACGGAGCTGGGCGGCGGTCCGCAGCCCGTCGAGCCGGGGCATGACGACATCAAGGGTGATCACATCGGGTCGCACCCGATGAACGACATCCAGACACTCGGCACCGTCGGCCGCGGTCACGACCTCGATACCCTCCAGTTCGAGATTGACCCTGATCAGCTGCCGGATGACCTTGTTGTCGTCCACAACAAGCACCCGCCCCGACGCCCCTGGCACAACTCGAGAGTAGGTCCGGACCGGCCACCGCGTCCGCGTTTTCCCGACTTCCGCCCCGCGCGGGGGAGCACCCCCCGGAAACCCGTTCCTGATCACCCCGACCGAGCTGGTAGTGTTCTACCCGTCGCCGCGAGCAACAGCTCAACGCCAGACGCCCCCGTAGCTCAGGGGATAGAGCAACGGCCTCCGGAGCCGTGTGCGCAGGTTCGAATCCTGCCGGGGGCACCTTGGATTAGGTGCCTAAAGACCCCGCGATCAGCGCGTTTGCTGAGTGCGGGGTCTTGTTGTTTGTGCAGGCGAATGCGGCTCGATGCAGCCTCATGACAGTGATCACGTAATGACGACGTAATGATCTTGATGCGCCTTCTGGCAGGTCACCGCCCGTTTCTCGCCTCCCTTGCCCTGCCACTGCGGAGGCGGCCGAGTCTCTTCGTCCGACCCAGTTCAAGTGAAACCTCAGGCATGGAACCACAAAGCCAAACTTCCGTATTCGCGCTGCCCGCATCTACGGTCCCGGGGTACGAGAGCCTGGGTGCGAACGACCAACCGCACACCCACTTGACGCAATCGACGCTGCCAGCATGACGCATCGACCTCGGCCGCTCAGGACTTCGCCAAGGCCCCGCTGTCCCATGCCAGCGCACTGGATCAAGGAGACGAGATGCTGGCGAACTTACTGCCCGGCCTTCGTGACGTCCGGGCGCCACTGTCAGCGGGTTGCATATGGCTCTTGACGCTCTGGCTGATCATGGAGCGTCGCGTCCCCACTCGGGAGCAGGCACATGGCGTGTGGGCGTCGCTGTACCGCCTGAGCGGCTTACTGGGCACTGCCGGAGCATTGGCATCCGCAGCCTTTGCCGCCTACCTCATCGGTGCGATGTTGATGATCCGAGTTGCCACTGTGAACGTGCAGGAAGCGCGCAAGACGGCGTGGCTCAGGAACATCCAGACAGCCTTCAGACCGCGCGTGTCCAGACTCGCGTTCGATGACCTGATCCACTTTCTACAGGCGCAAGGGCGGGTACTGGTACCGACACCAGAACAAGCCAGAGATCCTCGGCATGAGCAGGGCCAACGCGGCCTGGTCAACCTTGTAGCGCGTGACGTTCTTGGCGAGACCAGGCAACTCCGTATCAAACTCCTGATCGCCAACTACGACTTGTTCAACGAGTACGACCGAGCTGTGGGCGAGGCCGAGTTCCGCAAGAACGTCGCCTACTCCCTCATAGGTCTGGCAGCCGCGCTCAGCTGGCTGTACTCCCCTTGGTGGGCTCTCATGCTGGTCGTGTCCTTGCGGCTCTACATCGCCGGAGTGGGGAGTGAGCGGATAGCCAACGACGTCATCATCGAGGCTGTAGTGGCAGGACTCATAGAACCCGCCACCTTGACCGGAGCCGCAGGCGTGCCGGCAGTTCCTGTGGAGCGCGGCCGGTAGTTTCGCGAGATTCCGACACGCCTTCGGCATGACGAAGCCCCGGATCTCCGGGGCTCGCGTGAGGGCGTGTGGGCCATGTCAGTCAGTCTTCGCTGTCGTCCTCCTCTCCCAGCCCTTTCAGGATCCGGTCGTTCATCTCCTGCTCTTGGCCGTCGATGCACTTGGCGTAGATCTTCAGAAGAACGTCCACCGAGTGGCCAGCGCGAGCGGCCACCTCCGGGGCAGGAACGCCCGAGTTGAGCCACTGAGAGACACCCGCGTGCCGGAGGTCGTACGGGCGAGCCGCCAGGACGGAGGCGACCTGTTCGGGCGGGAACGCAAGAGCACGGGCTTGCTTCCAGGCGCGCGAGTACGACGAAGCGGCGATCACGTTGCCCCGCTCGCTGGAGAACAGCCGACCGTCGTCCGCGGTACCGAACTCCTTGATGTGGTCCTGAAGCATCCGCACGAGCGGGGGCGGTATCGGCACGATGCGAACCTCGCCGTCAGCCCGCTGCTTCAGGCCGCGCCGGTCGTGCGCCTCGCCGGAGTCGGTCCACGCCTTACCGGCGGTGGGCCGGGTCTCGGCCAGGTCGATTCGACCCCAGCCCTTTTCCGGCAGCGTGCAGTCCGAGAGGCGCAGCCCGAGCGCCTCGCCGGGGCGCATGGCCGCGTAGTACAGGCAGCCGAAGAACGCCCGTAACCGCCGGCCGCTCGCCCGGTCGTAGCCACCGACGTATGTGACGGCCGCCAGCAGCTCCCGCGCCTGCCGAGGGTTGACCACCACCCGACGGTCAACCTCCTGCACCGCTCGCTTCCCCCTCTTACGCCGCACTCGGCTCAGTGGGTTCGAAGGCAGCACCTCCAGCTCAACGCCATATTCGAGAACGTTGAAGACCACCGCACGCCGCCGACGGTACGTCTGCGTCGCCGCAGGCTTACCGTCGAGCTTCCGCGTGAGCACGTCGATCAGGTCGCGCACGCGGGTGATCTCCTGGAGCTCAGCCACCGGCAGCGACGCTTTCTCGATCCATTTCGCTGCTGCCGCGATCTCCTCGGGCCGCTCCCGCTCCCTCCGAGGCGGAGGCAGGACGTATGAGCGCAGTGCCCGCCGTAGATCGGCCGGGGTAGGACGCCCACGGACCGATTTGACCAGCGCAGGCATGACCGTTGCCAGGGCATCGGTCATGCTGTCCCGCTGCTTCGCCGACGCCTCCGGCCACCGGGCATTGATGTACTTCAGCGCCAGTTCGAGCAGGGACAGAGCAACCTTGCCCCCGCGCAGGGAGTCGGGCAGACCGGTCACCGTATCGAAAGGCTCGCCCTTGTCCGCCGCCTGAAGCAGCTTCGCCCGGAAGCGATCGGCGAGCGCCTTGGTCTTGTGTGACTCGTGGAACGGCTCGCCGTCCACGGACCAGCGGACGAGGTACGTCGGTTTCTTCGCGGAGCGGTTGATGCTCAGCTTCCAGATGACGACCTTGTACGACTTCACGACGCGGCCCCCTCCGCACGCTCCTCCAACCAGTCGTTCAGCACGTCCCGCCGAACCCGGAGCTCCCCGTTCGGCAGCCGGATGCAGGCAGGGGCGATGCGCAGTTCCCGCCAGCGGTAGAAGGTGCGTCGGGAGATGCCGCCCAGTTCGTCGAGCACCTGCCGAACGGTGAGCAGTTCGCCCGTCTTCGCACGGCTGTCACGCCCCACGACGACCACCGCCCTCCCGCACCGAAGCGGCCAGGAGCTCCCCCGCTGGCGAGTAGCCGCGCCCCGCATAACGCCACTGGCCAACCGTGACGGTCGCGACGTCAGCCAGACCCAGGAAGGTCCGCTGCTGCTCCGCACGGTGATCGGCACGGGCCTGCCGGAGAGCGGTCAGCGTGGTCGAGTAGCGCCGCGACTTGCTGGAGAAGTGGCCGCCGTACCCGAGCATGTGCGCCCAGCGACGAAGCCCGAGCGACTCGAACTCCGCCAGGCCACCCAGCCACCAACACGTGCCGATCATGCGCAGCACGTGCGCCCGGACGGGCAGCATGACCATGCCCCGCGCGTCGTAGATCCGGCCGTCCACCGCGCCGGCGGACTCCGCTCCCTTCGTCGCGTACTTGGCGTGGTAACCCGCGACGGCCCCCGCGGAGGTGGGCCGCTCCCCCGCATCCGCTCGGTACGAGGCGACGGGCCGTACGTCGACCTGCCCGCCGAAACGCAGCTCCCGCGGACCGACGATGCCCGCGCCCGGGGCCGCGAGCCGCACCCGACCAGCCACCACCGGAACGGCCTCCGCCAACAGCGCCGTAGTCGCCCAGTCCGGCGGAGGTGAGTCGGGCCCGGCCGCTCCGTCGAGGCGGATCACCCCATGGAAGTGGACCAGGCCCCGCCGCTGATACTCGGCGACCTTCGCGTACGAGAGTCGGGCGACTTCCCCGAACTCCGTACGCGACAGACCGGCCCGCCGAGCAACCTCCCGCCGCAGCTCCGGCCCGAACCGATGCCAGAGCCGACCGGCGAACGCGTGCCAGAGGACGGCGCCCGCGTAGTCGTAGCAGCGCGAGCAGAGCGGTTCGCCGAGGCGAGGATCGTCGGCCGCGTGGCGCGTACGGCATCCGACCGGCCGCCCGTGCGGGCAGCACTCCCCCGTCCGTCGGGGACGACAGGCCCGTACGAGCCCATCGCGTTCCCGCCGAGTGTGCACCGGGCCGAAGCCAGGAGCGGTGAGCGTGGCGAACACACGCGGGTGCCCGCTCACCGCCTCGTTGACGTTCTTGCCGCCGACGAGTCCGGCACGCACAAGTTGGTACGTGTCCGCCCGGTACAGCGCCGAGCAGGCCGGACAGACCGTCGCCCGCCGATTGCCGCACGCGGTGAGCAGGCGACCGCCGTAGATGTCCGACCCGTACGAGTGCAGAGCCGCGCCCGTGGTCGTGTCGAAGACGGTCGCCGTGCCGACCAGGTGGATCGGGTTGGTGCAACCGCCGAGGCGGACGATGTTCCGGCGCCAGGCGGCGAACTCGGGTTCCGAGGCCCTGGCGACCAGAGCGGCAGCGCTGCCCGGCACGAGGGTCGTGGTCATCGTCGACCACCGCCCCCACCGAACGCGTGCCGCATCACGGCAGAGATTGCCTCCGGCCGAGTCTTGGCGCTGAACCGGAATGTCGGATCGGTAAGCCAGACCGCGGCGGCGTGCGCCGGGCACATGTGCTGCTCAGTGTCGTCGAGCCCGACTAGGACGACACGTTCGGATCCCTCGCAGGTCGAGACCCCGGGGTCGTCTCCCTTCAGGTCGCAGTCGGGCAGCGGAGATTTGCGCGAATGATGCGCAGTGGACAAAGTGTGAGTGCTCCTTTCACTGCTCACGTGGCGGATGGAGTGGGTTCCTGGCGGGGTCGGGTTTGGCGACTTCGCGCCCCGTCGGGAGCCCGTTGTACGGGCGATCACTGCCGTTCCTTGGGCGGTATCGCGATGACGCTGTACGCGATCGGACCGAAGTCACGGCGTGCGTCGTAGTAGCCCTCGCCGATGTCCTCGACGGGCATGCCGAGGGGTGCGGCGACGTGCTCTGCGCCCTCCCTGCGAGCTGCGGCGTCGGACGCGTCGACGAAGACGCCGAAGGACGCGTTGCGCGGGACGAGGACAGCGGGGTTGGCGGTCAGGAAGTCCGCCAGCTCCCGAAGGCCGGCGATGAACGCGGCCCGGTCACCGGAGCGGATGACGTACTTGGACACAGGAAGTCCCCTTCTCTTCCCAACGGGTGCTTTCAGAAGGGGAGTTGGCCGAGGAAGCCGTTCACGCCGTCGAGGAAGGCCTGAGCGAACGGCGCGGCCACGGTCTTGGAGAGCAGGAAGCCGAAGGCTCCGCAGAGCAGCGCGTCGGCCCACCGCAGGTACCGGATGCGCAGCAGGAACCAGATCAGCAGGCCCAGCAGGAGAACGGCGGACATGGACACCAGCACGGCAGTCCCCTTTCACCGCGCTTCGACGTGCAGCTCGGACAGGACGGGAGTCAGGTGCGCGTACTCGGCGGCGACGGCTTCCGCTTCCGCCTCGGTGATCAGGTGCGAACGGGCGCGTTCCCAGCCGTCATCAGAAGCGAGGACGGCAGTGCCGGCCTGCTCAGGCGTGATGGCCTGCGCCGCCTTCAGGGCATCGGGGTTGAGGTCACCGAGCGCCATTTCGGCTGTTCCGGGATCGGCCACGCGGTGACAGACCCGGCCGCCGAGCTGTGCCCGCAAGGCGGTAACCCCGGGGCCCAGGTCGGAGCCGACGCGTTGGCCGGCGACGACGAGGAACACCCCGAGTGCCGCGCCGAGCTGTGCCAGCCGGATGAGCGCCGTACCGCCCGCCTGCGCTTCGTCCTTCTCACTACGGCTCGCGACGAGGAACAGTTCCGCGATCTCGTCGACGATCACGACGATGGGGACCGGGCGATCCTTGTCCGGCAGCCCCCAGACGTTTCGGACCCGTGCCGCCCGGCACACGCTCATGCGATCGAGGGTCAGATCCACCAGCGCGGCCAACAGCCTGACCGCCTGCTCACGGTTGGTCGCGAGAGCAGACAACCGCGGCTCGTAGAGGGACAGTTCCATGCCGCCCTTGCAGTCGATCCCGACCAAGGCGACATGCTGCGGGGCGAGGCCCGCCACGAGCGCGTTGATCAGTGTCGACTTGCCGGAACGGGTTGCCCCCACAATCAGCCAGTGCGGCACGCGCCGCAGGTCGACCACCCACGCGGCCCCGGTCTCCAGCACGCCCACGGCCACCCGGAGCAGATGGCCAGGACCCCGCTGCTTCGGCACCCGCGGAGCGGCCAGCGGATCGGACGCCGACGCGACGATCCGCACGACCCCTGGCTTCCAGGAGGTCACCCGCACCGCGTGCACCTCCCAGCCCTCCGCCATGGCCGGCGCTGCCTTGACGAAGTCCTCGGGCACCTGCCCCGGTAACAGCCGGACCAGCAACACGAAGCCGCCGGAGGTCGGGCGTATGAGACCGCGACGCGGCACACGCGGCTGTGGCGGAGGCGCGCCGTTGCCGACGAGCCCGGAGACGACCGTAAGCGCCGGTCGTCGGCTCACAGCGAGCCCGCACCCGGCCATCAGCAGCCGCCAGGTCCGCATGACACGGAAGGCGGCGACCGGAAAGCCGAGTAACAGCCACCAGGCGACGGGATGACGGCGGCGCAGGGCCGGGCCCGCCAGAAGCAGACCCGACACCAGCACTGCGGCCACCAACAGCACCCAACTCGGCCCGGTCGCACCGGCCGATGTGGTGGAGGAGGCCAGTCTCATCACTGCCCGGCCCCCTTGCCCGCCGGAGCGGGAGCGCTCAGGGGCCGGATCTCCGCCGCACGGAACGCGATCCCGTGCCGCCCCTCGTTCTCCCACGGCGTGGCGACCAGGTCCCGCACGGCCACCGGCATGCCGAGCTGCACACCGGTCGGCTCACCGGCCACGCTCACGTTGACGACGTCGGCCGACGCCCCGGCCATCAGGCACAGGCCGACCTGGTACATGGTCTTGCCGGTCTCGCGGTCGACCCGCAACTGACCGGTCTCTCGGTTGGCGACCCGCGGAGCCGGGGGCACTGCGCAGATGATCCCCGTGAACTTCGCGGTGTCGATCGGAAGGCTTGCCACTGATCGTCTCTCCTCATCTCTGGCACCCGCAGGCCGATCCTGCGGGTTGCTAGACCACCCGTAGTACGGGTGACGCAGACCAGATTGCCGACCCGTAGTACGGGTTGTCAACCGACCTAGCGATACGAGAAACTGCCCACGATCGTGGGCAAGCCGTCCACAGCAACGAACAGCCGCAGAAGCCACGGCCACGGAGGGCCCGCATGCCGCCGAAGAACACGCAGCCGAAGTACCGGCAAATCGCCGACTACCTGCGCGATGGCATCCTGGACGGCACCTTCCCGGCCGGCCAACCGCTCCCGTCCGAGGAGGCGTTGGCAAAGCAGTTCGGCGTGACGCGCCCCACAGTCCGTCAGGGCCTGGCCGAGCTGAGGGCATCCGGTCTCGTCGAAGCCATCATGGGCCGCGGCACCTTCGCCCGCTCCCCCCACAGCCGCCCCGGCCTCACCCGCCCGCGCGGCGTACGCCGAGCCTCGGACGGCCGCTACATCGAGGCCGACGGCATCCGCTGGACCGACGCCGAGCCACCGGTAGCCACCCGGACCGACGCCCCGTTGGCCCTGGCGGACCTACTCCGCATCCCGCCGGGCGAGCCGATGTTCACGTACGACGCCCTACAGACGGCCGACAACGGCCACCTCCGCCAACTCCACCGGACCTACGTGCCGTTCTCCGTCCTCCTAGACACCAAGTACGAGGAGGAAGCCCCACCGCCGGCGCCGGAGCTCTACGCCGCCCTCGCCGACCTAGGGCACGAACTCCACTTCACGGAGTACGTCCGCACCCGCATGCCTCTGCCAGACCAGGCCCAGGCCCTCCGGCTCGCGGACGGGGTGCCGCTTCTCCATGTCCTGCGCGTGACGCTCACGGTGGCCGACAAGCCCTTGGCCCTGGAGGAGTTCCACCTACCGGGCGATGAATTGGAACTGTCGTTCAGGCTGTAGCCAGACCCTGGTGGCTCAGACTTTCTTCACGTGATCAAGGCGGCTCGCTCCGCTCCCCGTGCGCGGCCCGGCCCCCGTCCGGGCCTGCGCTCCTGTCTCCGCCCCGCTCCAGCCCGGCCGGCGCCCGCACCGCGCACGGAGCAATCAGCCACCTGATGCCAGAAAAGGAGGGGTACATCGTGGCTGGGGCGGTCGGCTCCACGGCTTTACGGAGCCACTTTGGCGCGAGCCTCGAAGACCATGGCCCCAACGTCGTGCTTTACCGGGCAGGTCCACAGACTGCCCGACGCGCCGCAAGCTTACGGGGCCATGATCACTCGCGCCAAAGCAGCGCCACCCCAAAGCCGCTCCGTAAGTTGTTAGGCGGCCCGGGAGGGCCGGGTGTGGCTGATGTCTGCTTGCCTTGAGTGGCTTCCAAGGAGTGGCCGCCCGACTCTCCGGGGCGCCCTGGCTGCTGATTGAGATGTGCGCGCCATGTGCGGTCGCTGATTACGGAGCGGACAGCGGGGTGTTCCTCGGGCCGCCGGCACGCTGTGCGGAACGAGGAGGGGCGAGTGAGCAATCGGCAGGCCCAGGTCTGGGCCGGCATCGACGCGGGCAAGGGCCACCACTGGGCGGCGGTGGTCGACGAGACCGGAGCGACCTTGTGGTCGAAGAAGGTCGACAACGACGAGTCGGCGATCCTGACCGCGCTCGGCGAGATTCTCGACCTGGCAGAAGAGGTCCACTGGGCGGTGGACATCTCCGGGACGTCCTCCGCCCTGCTGCTGGCCCTGCTCGCGGCTCACGGCCAGCAGACCGTCTACGTGCCCGGCCGCACTGTCAACCGCATGTCCGGGGCCTATCGGGGCGAGGCCAAGACCGACGCCCGCGACGCCTACGTCATCGCCGAAACCGCCCGCCACCGCCGGGACTTCACCACGATCGACGTGCCCGCCCAGCTCGCCGCCGACCTCGCACTGCTGACCGCCCACCGCACCGACCTCGTGGCCGACCGGGTGCGGATGATCAACCGGCTCCGTGACGTACTGACCGGAATCTTCCCGGCGCTGGAGCGGGCCTTCGACTACTCCGCCCACAAGGGCGCCATGGTGCTGCTGACCGGATACCAAACGCCGGCGGCTGTCCGCCGCCGGGGCCAGGCCAGGCTGACCGCCTGGCTGGCCAACCGGAATGTGCGCGGTGCCGACGCGGTTGCGGCCACTGCGTTGGAGGCCGCCGAGGCCCAGCACACCGCCCTGCCCGGTGAGGACGTCGCCGCGCAGATCGTTGCCGACCTCGCCGCGCAGATTCTGGCCCTGGACGACCGGCTCAAGCGTGTAGACCGCCAGATAGGCGAGACGTTCCGGGCTCACCCGCAGGCTGCGATCATCGAGTCGCTGCCCGGCATGGGGCCGATTCTCGGGGCCGAGTTCGTCGTCGCCGCAGGCGATCTCTCGGCCTACGCGGACGCCGGCCATCTGGCCTCCGCGGCGGGACTGGTGCCCGTGCCACGCGACTCCGGCCGCCGCACCGGCAACCTCCACCGGCCCAAGCGGTACAGCCGCCGCCTGCGACGGGTCTTCTACCTGTCCGCGCAGACCAGCATGATGCGCGAGGGACCGAATCGTGACTTCTACCTCAAGAAGCGCGGCGAGGGCTGCAAGCATGTTCAGGCCGTCATCGCCCTCGCCCGCCGACGAGCGAGCGTCCTGTGGGCTCTCCTGCGCGACAACCGGGTCTTCACCTCCGCCCCACCGGTCGCGCAAGCGGCTTGACTGCGTCATTGAGACTCCACCGACCTGGATCCTGCTCGTTATGCATTACGAGGTGGCCGATTTCGTGGGGCATGGACCTTGCCGCCCCCCTCCAACGAGTGGAGTCGTCGCCGATAGTGGCAGTGGCGGGCGACGACCTGGCGTCTGCCGCGCCAGTGTGACCAGTTCAGAAATATGAGTGGACCGTGGCTCGCCGCTACGTGGGCCGCGACCTGCTGGCCAAGGCCCGCTCCATTCGATCGAGAAACCGTTGGAGTGGTGCCCACGGGGTCATGTGCCGCAGCACTGGCTGATGGGGGTGCCATCGGTGCACACAGCGATGTTTCCATTCGAACCCGAGCAACAGTAGTACCCGTTATTGATACAGGTTCCGTAGTCTCGGCCACTGCCAGGGCAGGAAGTGCAGTGCGCCGGTGGCCTGCACCAGCCGACACCCCAATTCGGGCTCGGGCAGCACTCCCATGTACTGGGAATACAGATGTTATGGCACTTCGCTTGCCCGCTCGGGCATACACATTGCCCCCCAACGCACACCTCATCTGGGTGACACGGAACACATTGATTATTGTCACACCTTGCACACTCGCCGCAGCATTGCGTACCGCAAACCGGAGAAGTGAAAGAGGCCCAAACTGCCGCAGATGTCAACGGGTAACGCATGTTGTTATTGACACAGGCGCACTCTCCATTGAGGCACGTTGCCCCCTCCGGACACTTATTGACGCATATACCGTTCTGACAAGTTTGACACTTACTGGTGTCGCAGCACACACCGCCGCACGGATCGAAATCGGTGGGGCAGGTACACGTGCCGAACCCGTTGCACGTCTTACCCCCTGTGCAAGCGTTACCGCAGGCACCGCAATGGTTGTCGTCGACGTCGATGTTGACGCAACTTCCGTCGCAACAGGTGAAAGGTGGCGGCCCACAGCAGTCGCCGCTGCAACACTTCTTGTCTGGATCGAAGCAACACGTTCCGTCGCAAACATCACCTGGATCGCAGCAAATAGAGATAGCGCCACCATCATCAGGCAGGCACTTATCTCCAGCGTTGCAGCATATTGGAATAACTCCATATTCACAGGCTTCATGTCCTGGTGCGCACACGCACCGCTTTTTCTTACAAATATGGTTGCGTGGGCAGTCGCGCGCTCTTTTACACTTGCCTGGCAATTTGGGTGGTGGTTTAGCCGCGATTGCCTCGTCCGGGGAAAGCGGTGTCACGGCGGCGCCGATACCAGCGCCCACCGCCAGGCGGAGAAGTCGGCGGCGAGGAAGGCTGCCTTGGCCCGCCGCAGCCTTGGCTAGGTCATCGAAGCGGTGACTCATCATGGCCCGCTTGCAACTGTTGGGATGGGCTCGGGTCTCCGGCCATGGCCCATCGGCTGGTCGCGGGCGCGGAGGGTGGGCTGGCGGCCAGGGCGAGCACGGCGGGGGCGCCGATTGCCAGCGGGGACGCAATACGTCCCTCCTGGTCGATCAGCACCCCCATGGGCGTGCCGGGTGCGGCGAAGGCCTTGCTGGCCTCGCTGGTGCCATCGAGGAGGATCGTCGAGCGCAGGCCCAGCGCCCGGTTAGTCTCCCGGTCGCCGGTGGAGACCACCAGGAGGCGCGGGCTCTCCTCCGGAGCCGCAGCCTCCCACGCCCTAAGGTCTGGGAGCATGGCCTGACAGAAGCCGCAGGCCGGATTCCAAAAGAGCACCACGGTGGCGCGGCCCCGGGGGTCGGCCAGCTTGATGCTGTTGCCTTCGAGATCGGGCAGGGTGAGCCTCGGGGCTGGTGTTCCTAGCGGCAAGCCGGAGACCTGGGGCCTGGGAGGTGCTCCGTTGTCGTTGGGGGGGCGTAGCTCTAGTTCAAGCGGTGTGGGGGGATTCGTCCTGCTGGTGAGGTCGCGAACGAGCTGGCGGATCGCGTCGGCGCCCGCGGCGATCTCACTGGCGATCAGGCCGTCAGGGCTCACCGCCACCGCCCCCGGCGTGCCCGCATACTGGTAGGCCTCCGCGACCTCGTGCGCCTGTTGGACCAGCACATTGGCGATTCCGTGCTTGCGGGCCTTCGCGTCAAGTTCATCGGTTTTCCCGCTGCCCACGACAGCGATCGTCAGCGTGGGGGCATGCGCGCTTTGCCAGCGGCCGATCTCGGGCAGGAGCGCGGTGCAGGGCCCGCATCCCGCATCGGTGAACAGCAACAGGACCGGCTTGCCGTTGGCACGTAAGGCGCCCAGCGTCAGCGTCTCTCCGTGCAGCCTGGGCAGCGCGAACTCCGGAGCGGCGCTGCCGATAGGCAGCCCGAGCACGGATGGGTTAGACGGTGCTGTCGGCCGTGCGGGGTGCGGGCGCCCGGCTTCCAGGGCCTCCAAGCGCAACAGGATTCGCCCGTGCTGGCGCAGCAGATGCACCAAAAACCAGCCCTCCACCGCCCCGGCCACCATTACCACGGACGTGACACCGAGGCCTGCAGTCTCACCAACGGTCAGATGGCCCAGCCAGGCCACCGCGCTAAGCCCACGTTCCTGCCCGCCGACCAACACCACAAACCCCGCAAGTGCGGCCAACCCCAGGTTGCGGGTCAACGCCCTCCACCCCACCGGCGCAGAATGGAGCTGACCGAAGCAATGGCACTCTGGTCGTTGTCCCCGGACCAGGGAGGCCGCAATAGCAACACTGAACACGAGGAGTAGTCCCAATGTGCCAAGCGCCCCCCAGTAAGCGGAGGCCGCGGGCAGCAACATCACTACGACTGCTAACTCAGCCAGTGGCAGCACCGTCCCGACCACCTTGGACAGGACCGGCGGCACCCCGAAGGCTCGCGTCGCCTCGCGTGCCCCGGGCCGATCGACCAGCTTGGTGAGACCAGCGAGCAGGAACACGCTGGCAAGGGCCAGCCGCCCAATGAGCACGAGCCACGCTAGCTGCACGGCTCCCCCCCTTTACCCGGCTTGGCCGTCGCCGCCGGCCAAGCGGTGATCCGGATGGCAGATACCGGTGGTGCGCAGCCCCGGCGGCCCTTTTTCTTCCAGACCCTCGTCGGTGTCGGCGGCGCGTGAATCGTGACCCATATCCGACGGATGAAAAGTGACCCCCACTGCGTCAGTTGATGTTGGTCATTCCCCGGTGTTGGCTGC
>NZ_JBHXMA010000061.1:0-50828 GCF_042721035.1 Streptomyces sp. NPDC058464 | reverse complement strand
CGCTGGTGCCCCTGCGGCGCACGGAAGGGCTCGGAGGCCTGAGGCGGGCGTGGTGTGCGCGAGGTCGTCGGCGGCGACCGGGCTGGACACCTCGGAGCGCCGCCGGCGCCGCCGGCTGGCATCCCGCCCGCCCGCACGGCGACATGGTCATCAGCCGCATGCGGTACGAGTCCGTAAGTTGTCAGGTGGCCCGAGAGAGCCGCAGCCGGTGATGCGGCCATTCGGACGTCGTGCACTGCCGGACCTGAAGGCCGCAGCGGAGACGGCGGACTGGGATCGCTGCGTCGAGATCGTCAATCGGCAGATCTCCGGCTTCTCCGCTGCGCATGTCGAGGCTCTTCGGGCCGATCATTACGGTTGGGCGATCTTGCGTCGCTTGAGCGGACCGCTGTACGCCGAACTCGGCGCGCTCAACGCGACGCTTCCCCCGGATGCGATGGCGCGACAGGCAGATCGAGTCGACCTGATCATCGGCCAGTGCAACCGCGGAACGGCCCCCTACGGAACGTCGTTCGACAACGTGCGGCAGCACGTCGCGCACGCCGGAGTCCACGAACTCCCCGGCCAGGGCCACCTGGCCCACCTTCAGGCGCCGGCAGAACTTGGCCACCTGCTCAACAACCTCGCCGTCATCTGATGGGCACCCACGCCAACGCGCCTCTCTCCATTGAGGGCCGCAGGCGACTCGTCGAGCGATGCGTGTCCCGTCCGATCGCCCACGTTGCTGCGGAGATGGGCATCTCCAGGGCATGCGCGCACGATCACCGCTCGCCGGCCGGGACACATGGTGCACATCGACGTGAAGAAGGTCGGACGGATACCTGACGGCGGCGGATGGCGAGCCCACGGCCGAGACAGCGACCACTCCCGGGCAGTCGGCCGCAACAAGAAGAGGACCGGCCGTGGAGGGTAGGTGTACCTGCACTCCGCGATCGACGGGCACACCCGCCTCGCCTGCACGGAGCCCTTGCCGGATGAGAAAGCCTCGACGGCGATCGCGTTCCGGCACCGAGCCAGGGCGTGGTTTGCCGTACACGGCATCACCCGCATCGAACGGCTCGTCACCGACAATGGTGTCTGCCGCCGGGCCGACGCGTTCACCCGCGCCCTACTCGGCTCACGGCACCAGCGGATCCGGCCGTATAGGCCCCGGCACGACGGGAAAGTGGAACGGTACAACCGGATTCTGGCAGAAGAGTCCCTGTGCGCGGGCACTTGGACCTCCGAAACACAGCGAGCCCAGGCGCTGGCGGTGTGGAACATCCACTACAACTACCGCCGGCCCCACACCGCTCTCGGCGGTCGACCGCCCGCAGCAACACTCGGGCAGTCCGTCACCAACGTCCTGGCCTCATACATCGGTGCTGGGACGTGTCCCTGATCTCGCATGCGCTGGTCAGGCGATGGCGGTGGTGAGGGGCGTCGTGCGTCTGGTGAGGAGCCTGCGCCGGGGCTGGTGGGGCGCGAGGTTGCCGAACTGGACGTCCCAGCGGCCGTGGCGGCGGGTGAGGAAGACCGCGCACAGGGGCGGGATGGTGAGGTGCCAGAAGGCGCGTGCGGGTATGGCGAGTGTGTCGATGAGCAGAGCCCGGATGACGGCCGCTTCGGTGATGGCGAGCGTGTGGTCGGTGTGCGGTGTCATGCTGCCGAGCCAGTCGGCCGACCGGTGGCACAGCTGTCGCAGGGATTCTCCGTCGTGCGGGATGGCGTCCGGATCGGTGAGCCAGGCGGTGAATCCGTCGGGGTCGGTTGCCGCGATTTCGGCGGCGGTGTGACCGCTCCATCTGCCTATGTCGAGGTCGCGCAGCATGGGCTCGGGTGATGCCGTGAGACCGATGGCGTCGGCGGTTTCCGAGCAGCGGATCGAGGGCGCCCGGACGGCCGACTCGCGGGGAGAGAGCACTGCTCTCGCGGCGCCTGCCATGCGCATGCAGTCCTCGCTGAGATGGGCGTCGCCGAGGAGCGGATCCAGAGTGGGGTCACCGCCGGGCGCGCACAGGAGCGTCAGGTCGTTCGGCATGGGACCTCCCACTTTCCTGGCCGGGCGTGGCCTCGGGCGGTGCGTACGGCTGCCGGCGGGCTGCCGGCGCGTCGTGCCTTACGTGCTCCACGGTCGGTGCAGGCCCCTGTACGGCACCATCCGCCAGATGTCCGAAACCACCCCGCCGACCGGCCGGCTCGTCCCGGTGGCCCGAGCACCCCGAGGCCCGGCCCGACCTCCGCGACCGGCCCCGCCCGGCACCCGCCCTCTGGATCCAGCCCCTGTCCGCCCTTGGGCCTCAGGACACCCCATGGCCCGCCCGGTCACCGTGCCCGCCGCTCACCCGACCACCGGCTCCAGCCACCACTACCGCCTGGCGCCGCCTGGCGCCGCCGACGGGCTCATCGCAAGCCGGGGTAGTCCGGCGCCGGTCCCGGCGGTCGAGCAGCCGTACCAGCCCTGGTCCTGAGTGGTCGCAGGCACGCCGACCGCGGGCACCGAGCACCGCCGCAGGACCGCCGGCCTCGCCGTCGTGACGGCCGCCCTCACCGCCCTCACCGCCCTCACCGTGATCACTGTGATCACCGTCCGTCACCGGGCGGCTCGGTGCGGGCCCGCCGATCCTCCCGGCGGTGTAGCGGGCTACACCTCGCATCCGGGAGAGCGCACCCTCGTCGCGCCGGGCGGCTCGCGGAAGGCTGGGAAGCGGAGACGGACACCTCCCCGAACCCGCCCCGACCAGGGCGGGCTCCCTCACGCAGGGGCGGTCACCGGTCCTCCGTCCCTTGCCGAACCCCTGATGCGGAGGCTTCCCCCGTCATGGCAACTGTCCTTTACCACCTGGGCCGCACGGCCTTCCGCTGGCGATGGTTCGTCACCGTCCTGTGGGTGGCGGTGCTGGGCGCCGTCGGATTCGCCGCCGCCAAGGCGCCCGCGGCCGCCGACGAGGGCTTCACCATGCCGGGGATCGAGTCGCAGAAGGCGTTCGACCTGATGGAGAAGCGCTTCCCGGGCGCCGCCGCGGACGGGGCGAGCGCCCGGATCGTCTTCATCGCGCCGAGCGGCGAGAAGGTCACCGCCGCCGGAAACAAGAAGGCGATCGAGAAGCTCGTCGACGAGGCCGGCGACGGCAACCAGGTCGCCGCCGTGGTCGACCCGTTCCGGGCGAAGGCCGTCAGCACGGACGGCGGGACCGCCTACGCGACGGTATCCTTCAAGGCGAAGGCCGACGACCTCACCGACGCGAGCAAAATCCACCTGGAACGGGCCGTCGAACAGGCCCGGGGCTCGGGTCTCAGGATCGAGGTCGGCGGCGACGCCCTCGCGGCGAAGCCGGCTGCGGGCGGCAGCGCCGAGGCCGTCGGCATCGCCATCGCCGCCGTCGTACTGCTGATCACGTTCGGCTCGCTGGCCGCTGCCGGGCTCCCGCTGCTCGCCGCGATCATCGGCGTCGCCGTCAGCATGACCGGGATCATGGCCCTGTCCGAGACCTTCGGACTGTCCGAGAACACCGGCACCCTCGCCACCATGCTCGGTCTGGCCTGCGGCATCGACTACGCCCTGTTCGTCGTCTCCCGCTACCGAGAGGAGCGCGCCAAGGGCCACGCGCCGAGAGAGGCTGCGGGCCTGGCCGCCGGCACGGCCGGTTCCGCGGTCGTCTTCGCCGGTCTCACCGTCGTCATCGCCCTGGCCGGCCTCTCGGTGGTCGGCATCCCGATGCTCACCAAGATGGGCCTGGCCGCCGCCGGCGCTGTGCTGGCCTCGGTGCTGATCTGCCTGACCCTGGTCCCGGCGATCCTCGGCTTCTGGCCGAACGCGGTACTCGCGCGCGGCGCGCGCCGGAACTCCCGCCGCCACCGCAGGAAGCAGGCGAGGACCGAGAACGGCGGCTCCCGCTGGGCCAGGGCCGTCGTACGGTTTCCGCTGCCCGTGCTCGTGCTCTCCGTCGTGGGTCTCGGTGCCTGCGCGATACCGGTGATGGATCTCCAGCTCGGCATGCCCGGCGACGAGGCCAAGCCCACCTCCACCACCGAGCGGCGCGCCTACGACGCCCTTGCCGACGGCTTCGGCCCCGGTTTCAACGGCCCCCTGACCATCGTCGTCGACGCGAAGGGGGCCGACGCCCCGAAGGCGGCCGCGGCGGCTGTGGCGGCTGTCTCGAAGGACATCGCCGGCACCGAGGGCGTTGTCTCGGTGTCCCAGGCCCGGTTCAACGAAGCCGGGAACACCGCGGTGTTCGCCGCCACCCCGGCCACCAGCCCGACCGACGAGAAGACCAAGGACCTGGTCAAGACCATCCGCGACGAACGGCCCGGTATCGAGAAGGACGCCGGGGTCTCCTTCGAGGTGACCGGCAAGACCGCGCTGGACATCGACGTCGCGCAGAAGGTGCAGGACTCGCTGATCCCCTACCTCGTGGTGGTCGTCGGCCTGGCTGTCGTCCTTCTGCTGTTGGTGTTCCGATCCCTGCTCGTGCCGCTCAAGGCCGCTTTCGGGTTCCTGCTCTCGGTCCTCGCGGCCCTCGGCGCGGTCGTCGCGGTCTTCCAGCAGGGCCACGGCGCCGAGCTGCTGGGCGTGGAGTCCACCGGTCCGATCATGAGCATGATGCCGATCTTCCTGGTGGGCATCGTCTTCGGACTGGCGATGGACTACGAGGTGTTCCTGGTCTCCCGGATGCGCGAGGCGTACGTCCACGGCGAGGCGCCCAAGGATGCCGTCGTGTCCGGGTTCCGGCACAGCGCCCGGGTGGTCGTGGCCGCCGCGCTGATCATGATGGCGGTGTTCTCCGGCTTCATCGGCGCCGGCGAGTCGATGATCAAGATGATCGGCTTCGGGCTCGCGATCGCGGTCCTCTTCGACGCCTTCGTCGTCCGGATGGCGATCGTGCCGGCCGTCCTCGCTCTGCTCGGCCACAAGGCCTGGTACCTCCCGAAGTGGCTGTCCCGGCTGCTGCCGGACATCGACGTGGAGGGGGAGAAGCTGAGCCGGAGGATGACCGCCCCGACGGCGCCGGCGGCCGAGGAACAGCACACCGCGGAGCCCGCCGCGGCCCGCTGAGCACGGGGGAGGGGCCGTCCGGCCGGACGGCCCCTCCGCACGCGCCGGAGCGGGGGCAGCTGCCGCGTGGCCACCGATCGCCAAGGGCGGTCGGGCCACGACGTCGAGCGGTTCGGGGGCGGGAGCAACCGCATAGTCTTTTCGGTGCCGACGGAGCCATGCCGGCGCACCCGCGCGGCCGCCCACCTGGCTGATGCGAGGATGTCGGCCGACGGCGCGGGGCGCAGGCTGCTCGCCGTCGCCGGTACTCGTGGCGAAGAAGGGGAATCGCGGATGGAGCCGTCACGGGGTGACACGGCGGTCTGTGCGGGATCCACCCGGTCGGGACGGCCGCGCGTGACCTCGCGGAGCGCGCTCGAACGGCTGGGCTTCGAACTGTTCGCCGTACGCGGCTTCGACGACACCACGGTCGACGACATCGCCGCCGCGGCGGGCATCGGCCGACGCACCTTCTTCCGGTACTTCGCCTCCAAGAACGACCTCGTGTGGGGTGACTTCGAGGCCCAACTGGTCAGGCTCGAAGCCCTGCTGGCGGCGGCCGACCCGGACAAGCCGATGATGGAAGCGCTGCGCGAGGCGGTCGTAGAGTTCAACCGGTTCGACCCGGCGGAGGTGCCCTGGCACCGGCAGCGCATGGCCCTCATCCTGCGCGTGCCGACGCTCCAGGCGGACTCGGCCGTGCGGTACGCGTCGTGGCGGGACCTCGTCACGGAGTTCGCCGCCCGGCGGCTCGGACACCCCGCGTCGGACCTGCTGCCCCGGCTGATAGGCGGCACCGTCCTGGCCGCGTGCGTCACGGCGTACGAGCAGTGGCTGGCCGACGAGGACGCCGACCTGGGCGAACTGCTGGATCTGGCCGTGCGGCAACTCGCGGACGGATACCGGGACCTTCGCGGGTAGCCGCGCGGCCCGGCGGCGCGGGGCCCCGGTCAGGCCGGCCCGCGCCGCAGGGCGTCGGCGACGACCTCACCGATGAGGACGGCGGTGGCCGCCGGGCCCCTGAGCGGCGGCGTCGGCAGGATGGACGTGTCCGCGACGCGCAGACCGGCGACACCGTGCACCGCGCCGTAGGCGTCGACGGCGGCCCGGGGGTCCTCGGCGGGACCCATCGGTACCGTGCCGCAGGTGTGGTGGGACGTGCCGAGGTGCCCGCGAATCCAGTCGTCGAGATGCCGGTCGTCGCCCAGCACCTCGGCCACCGGCTCCGCGAGCCCCGCAGAGACCTCCGTGAAGTCGGTCGTACCGACCAACTCGGCGGTGACACGGACCACTTCGCGCATCCGCCGCCGGTCCGCCGCCGTCGACAGGTAGCCGTAGTCGAAGTCCGGGGGCGTCGCGGGAGCGGCGGACCTGGTGCGCATCCGGCCCGTCAGCCGTGGGGTCTGGACGGAGGCGAGGAACGCGAGCGGAGCGCCGGGCACGGACACCCTGCCGCCGGTCAGGCCGGCCGGCGGGACGAGGGACTGCAGGATCTCCAGGTCACCCGGGTGGGTCCCGTCGGACGACGAGAGGTGCAGCGCGCCACCGAGCCAGGAACCGACGGGCTCCGGCAGCGGACACCGGGGCGCCCACTCCAGCACCACCTGCGGATGGTCGCCGAACCGCGCTCCGACGGCCGGCGCATCCCTGACCACGGGGATGCCGAGTGACTCCAGGAGGCGGCGCGGCCCGATGCCCGACAGATGCAGCAGGTGCGGGGAGCGCAACGCCCCGGCGCACAGCACGACCTGGCCGCCGGACACCGTCCTGCGGCGCCCGTGCCGCTCGACCACCACGCCGGTCGCACGACCCCGCTCGACGACGACCCGGAGAACCGTACTGTCCCCCTCCACCAGGAGGTTGGGCCGGCCGGCCGCGCCCAGTAGACAGGCGAGGCCCGTGTTGAGACGCACCCCGTCCACCGCGTTGCACGGCACCGGGCCGAAACCCGGCGCGCCCTGGGCGTTCTTGTCGGGTTCCACGGGGAAGCCCAGCCGCCGGGCGGCCGCCCGGAACGCGACGGCGGCCGGATGGCCGAGGCCGGTGCGGCGGACACGCACCGGCCCGCGGTCTCCGTGCAACTCGCCGCCGCCTTCGTCGAGGTCGGTCTCCAGCGCACGGAGAAACGGCAGCATCCGGTCGTACGACCAGGCCGGGCCGCCTGCGGCGGACCAGCGGTCGAAGTCCTCCCGCCTGGCTCGGACGAAGTACCCGCCGTTGACGGTCGTCGAGCCGCCCAGAACGCGTCCCCGTACGACCGTGTACGGGCGCTCCGGAGTGAGCCGGACCGCGTACGGCTGGACGGCGGGGTGTCCGGGCTGTGCGCCGGGCACGAGCCGGGCGTCCAGCAACTCCGGTGCGAACGCCGCCGGATGGGACGGTACCGGGCCGGCCTCCAGCAGCAGCACCGTGCGGTCGGCGTCCTCGCCGAGCCGCGCCGCGAGTACGGCGCCACTGCCGCCGGCCCCGACCACGATGACGTCGGGACGCCTCACCGGTGCCCGCTCCCTATCGAGGAGTGACGCGGTGTCAAGTACCCATGCGGTGCAGTGCTGGCCATCCGTGTCCTCTTCGAGGCTCTGCTTCTCCGGCGTCTTCACTTTCGGCACTCGGTGTCATTATTCTCGGGATGTCCGAACTGAGCGATGCCCAGGGAGAGTCGCATGAACGAGACGCATGTCATCCCGCCCGTCCCGGCCAGCGAGATCCAGGACGAGGGGACTCCGTCCGAAGGGTCCCTGATCGAAGCCGAGGAGCTGATCGAGGAGGTCTCCATCGACGGCATGTGCGGCGTCTACTAGGCGCCGCCGGATGACCGCGATGGACCTCGACCGCGCCTGGGACCTGCATCCGCAGGTCTCGGTGCGACCGGAACCCTTCGGCGCGCTGCTGTACCACTTCGGCACCCGCAAGCTGTCGTTCCTCAAGGACCGGCGGCTGCTGACCGTCGTCCAGGCGCTCGCGGACGCACCCACGGCCCGCGCCGCCTGCCTGGCCGCGGGTCTCACGGAGCACGAACTGCCCCGCTACGGCCGGGCCCTCGCCGTACTCGCGCAGTCGTCGATGGTCGTCGGGAGGACCTCATGACCGCCACGTCCCCGTCCCGGCTGGTCGACCTGTTCGAGCTCGGGCTCGCCGCGCCGATCTGCCTGACCTGGGAACTGACCTACGCCTGCAACCTGTCCTGCGCCCACTGCCTGTCCAGCTCCGGCCGACGCGACCCGCGCGAGCTGAGCACCGCCGAGGCCAAGGCCGTCATCGACGAGCTGGAGGCCATGCAGGTCTTCTACGTCAACATCGGCGGCGGCGAGCCCACCGTCCGCCCCGACTTCTGGGAACTCCTCGACCACGCCACCGCCCATCACGTCGGCGTGAAGTTCTCCACCAATGGCGTCCGGATCACCCCCGAGGCCGCCGAACGCCTCGCCCGCAACGACTACGTGGACGTCCAGATCTCGCTCGACGGCGCCACCGCCGACGTCAACGACGCGGTGCGCGGCCCGGGTTCGTACGCCACGGCCGTCAGGGCACTGGAGAACCTCGCCGCCGCCGGCATGCGGAACTTCAAGATCTCCGTGGTCTGCACCCGGCACAACATCCCGCAGCTGGACGCCTTCAAGGCACTCGCCGACCGCTACGGCGCCCAGCTGCGCCTGACCCGGCTGCGCCCCTCCGGACGCGGCGCCGACGTCTGGGACGACCTGCACCCGACGGCCCGGCAGCAACGCGAGCTGTACGACTGGTTGCTGGCGCACGGCGAGAACGTGCTGACCGGCGACTCCTTCTTCCACCTGTCCGCCTACGGCCAGGCGCTGCCGGGCCTCAACCTGTGCGGCGCCGGGCGCGTCGTCTGCCTGATCGACCCGGTCGGCGACGTCTACGCCTGCCCGTTCGCCATCCACGACGAGTTCCTGGCCGGCAACGTCCGCGAGCCCGGCGGCTTTTCCGGTGTCTGGCGCGACTCGGAGCTGTTCCGACGGCTGCGCACCCCGCAGCACGGCGGCGCCTGCGCGTCCTGCGCGTTCTACGACACCTGCAAGGGCGGCTGCATGGCCGCGAAGTTCTTCACCGGGCTCCCGCTGGACGGACCGGACCCCGAGTGCGTGCAGGGCTACGGCGCGGAACGGCTCGCCCGGCGTGACACGGCCCGGCTGCCCAAGCCGTCCGGCGACCACTCGCGGGGCCCCGTGGACCTGGTGCTCACCCGCCGTCCTCCGGTGCGCGACTGCGCCGAGAGCCCCCTGGCCGGGCTGGACCCGACACCCACCGGAAAGGGCCGGACACATGCCTAGGAACCCCTGGTTCGAGACGGTCGCCGAGGCCCGGCGCAGGGCGAGACGGCGGCTGCCCGGCCCGGTCTACGGCGCGCTCGTCGCCGGCTCGGAGCGCGGCCGCACCATCGACGCCAACACGGAGGCCTTCGCCGAACTGGGCTTCGCGCCGCGCGTCGTGGGCCACCACGCGGACCGCGACCTGTCCACGACGGTACTGGGCGTGCCCACCGCACTCCCCGTGCTCATCTCACCGACCGGGGTACAGGCCGTCGATCCGGACGGGGAGGTGGCCGTGGCCCGGGCCGCCGCCAACCGGGGGGTGATCATGGGGCTCAGCTCGTTCGCGAGCAAGCCCATGGAGGAGGTGGCCGACGCACAGCCGGACTTCTTCTTCCAGCTGTACTGGAGCGGCACCCGCGACACCATGGTGCAGCGCATGGACCGGGCCAGGGCCGCCGGCGCCAAGGCGCTCATCGTCACCCTCGACTGGTCGTTCTCGCACGGCCGCGACTGGGGCAGCCCCGCCATCCCGGACAAGCTCGACCTCAGGACCGTGCTGCGGTTCGCCCCCGACGTCCTGCCCCGGCCCGGCTGGCTGTGGCGGTACGCCAGGTCGGGCCGCGTCCCCGACCTCACCGTCCCCAACCTGACCGCGCCCGGCGGCGCCGCGCCGACCTTCTTCGGCGCCTACGGCGAGTGGATGCGGACCCCGCCGCCCACCTGGGAGGACCTCGCGTGGCTGCGGGAGGAGTGGGGAGGCCCCTTCCTCCTCAAGGGCGTCTCCCGCGTGGACGACGCCAGGCGGGCGGTCGACGCCGGCGTCCCGGCGCTGTCCGTGTCCAATCACGGCGGCAACAACCTGGACACCACCCCGGCCACCATCCGGCTGCTGCCCGCGATCGCGGATGCCGTCGGCGACCAGGTCGAGGTCCTGCTGGACGGAGGTGTCCGCCGCGGCGGCGACGTGGCCAAGGCACTCGCTCTCGGTGCCCGTGCCGTCCTGATCGGCCGCGCCTGTCTGTGGGGCCTCGCGGCGAACGGGCAGGCAGGTGTCGAGAACGTGCTGGACATCCTGCGCGGCGGACTGGACTCGGCCGTCCTGGGCCTCGGCCACTCCTCCGTGCACGAACTGGACCCCGGCGACCTGGCGATACCGCCCGGCTTCCGGCTGACGCTGGGCGGCGCGGACGTACCGGCGGCCGCTTCGGCGCTCCCGGCCGGCGCCGAGTCCACGGCGGCCTGAGCATGCCGGGGGACGCCGTACCAGGAGACGCCGTACCGCCCCTCCTGGCCGACGCCGTGTGGCCGGCCGTGCCCTCCGGCGCGCTCGTCCTGGTCCCGGTCGGGTCCACCGAGCAGCACGGTCCGCATCTGCCGCTCGACACCGACACCGTCGTCGCCCGCGCCGTCGCCCGGCGCACGGCCGACGCTCTCGCCACCGGACCGTACGGTCCACCGCTGGTGACGCCGGCCCTGGCCTTCGGCGCGAGCGGCGAGCACGCCGGCTTCCCCGGGACCGTCTCGATCGGGCACGAGGCGCTGCGCGCGGTCGTCGTGGAACTGGCACGCTCGCTGTCCCTGTGGGCGAGCCGGATCGTGTTCGTCAACGGCCACGGCGGAAACACGGCCACCCTCGACGGCGCCCTCGCCCTGCTGCGCACCGAGGGCCACGACGCCGTCTGGGCCGGCTGCGAGGCGCCGGGCGGCGATGCGCACGCCGGCCGCACGGAGACCTCCCTGTTGCTGCACCTGGAACCCGAACGTGTCCGCCTCGACGCCGCCGTCGCCGGCGACACCCGCCCGCTTCCCGTACTCCTGCCGGAGCTGACGGCCCGAGGTGTCCGCGCGGTCTCCGCCTCCGGCGTGCTCGGCGACCCGGCCGGCGCCACGGCCGAGGAAGGACGCCGGACGATGGCCGCCATGGTCTCCGCCACGCTCCGCGGCATCACCGCCTGGACCCCCGACACCCGCGGCCGTCTCACCGACCCCGGGGCCGGTTCGCCGTTGACGCTGTCCGCTGCCTCGAATACCTCGAATACCTCGAATACCTTGAATGCCTCGAAGGGCGTGCGCCGATGACGCTTCCCCTCGGATTCGTCGTGGAGTTGGACCGGCACACGCAGGTGGTCGACGGTGGCCGGGCGCTGCTCGGCGGGTTTCCGACGCGGCTGCTCAAGCTGACTCCGCGAGCGCGGCGGCTGCTGACCGGGCGGGCGCTCGTCGTGCGGGACGCGGCAGGGGCGCTGCTCGCGGACCGGCTGCTGGAGACGGGCATGGCGCATCCCGTCGTCGGCTCGCTCCCGGCACCCACGGACCCCCGGTACACGGTGGTCGTGCCGGTCCGTGACCGCCCGCGTCAACTGGACCGCCTGTTGCGGAGCATCGGTCCGGGCCGCGCGGTGATCGTGGTCGACGACGCCTCCCGGCAGCCGGCCGCCGTGGCCGCGGCAGCAGCCCGGCACGGTGCGCGCCTGGTCGCCCTCGCCGTCAACGCCGGGCCCGCCGCCGCGCGCAACGCCGGTCTGCGGCTGGTCACCACCCCGTACGTGGTCTTCGTCGACTCCGACATCGTCCTGGACCCCGACACGGTCCCCACCCTGCTCCGGCACTTCGCCGACCCCCGGGTCGCGATGGCCGTACCCCGCATCACCGGGCTGCCCACCCCGGCCAGGACCTGGATCGAACGGTACGAGAACTCCCGGTCCTCACTCGACCTCGGCGCGCATCCGGCCCCGGTTCGGCCCGGTACCCCCGTCTCCTGGGCCTCCTCGGCGTGCGTGGTGGCCCGGGTCGACGCGCTGGGGGCGGGCTTCGACGCGGGCATGCGGGTCGGGGAGGACGTCGACCTGTGCTGGCGGATGGTGGCGGCGGGGCGCCGGGTGCGCTACGAACCCGCCGTCCGGGCCGCCCACGAACACCGGGTGCGACTGGGGGACTGGCTGCGGCGCAAGGCCGTCTACGGCACCGGGGCGCAGCCCCTCGCCGAACGCCACCCGGAGTCCGTCGCACCCGTCGTGTTCGCGCCGTGGAGCACGGCGTTCGCCGCCGCGCTGCTCGCCGGGCGGCGCTGGTCGGCACCGGCCGCCGCGGCCGTCCTCGCTGCCGTCGCCGTACGCATCGCCCGCAAGCTCGACGGCACGGAGCACCCGTACCGGCTGGCCGTGCGGCTCACCGGCAACGGAGCCCTCGCCACCCTGTCCCAGACCTCCGCGCTGCTGACCCGCCACTGGTGGCCGCTGACGGCCGTCGGCTGTGCGCTCTCCGGCCGGGTGCGTCGCGCCGCCGCGGTCGCCGCCCTGGCCGACATCGCACTGGAGTACCGGCGTGATCAAGCCACTCTCGACCCGGTGCGCTACGGCGTCGCCCGACGCCTCGACGACCTCGCCTACGGCGCCGGAGTGTGGTCCGCCGCCCTCATGGCCCGCTCCAGCCTCGCCTTGCGCCCCCGCGTGACCCGCTGAGACAGCCCAGTCCCGGTCAGCGGAAAGCGCCCGGCCGCCGCCCGTCCCCTGCCCTGACACTGAGACATCCCGCCGTCGGCGCCACGCCGCGCGGGCGATGGACCAGTCACCAGGAGGTGGGCGGAGTGACGCATGAAGTGGTCGGCCGTATCGAGGAGTCGGGTCCGGAACTGGCCGCACTCGCCGACGAGAACGAGTCACTCGGCAGGTTGAGCGACCGTACCGTCGAACTGCTGCGTTCCGCCGGAGTCATACGACTGCTGCAGCCCAAGGAGTTCGGCGGTTTCGGCTCTCATCCCCGGGACTTCGCGGAAGCGGTGATGGCGGTCGCGCGGCACGACGGGGCCGCCGGCTGGGTGTGCGGTGTCGTCGGGGTCCACCCGTGGGAGCTGGCCCAGATGGACCCGCGGCTCGCCCACGAGGTGTGGGACGACGACCCGGACACCTGGATCGCCTCCCCGTACATGCCCAACGGCATCGCCGACCCGGTGGACGGCGGCTACGTCCTCAGCGGCCGCTGGCCGTTCTCCTCCGGCAGCGACCACTGCCGCTGGGACTTCCTCGGCGCACTCCTCGGGGACGGGAAGGGCAGGCCGGCCGGGCCGATCACCGTGATGCACGTGGTGCTGCCCCGCTCGGACTACCAGATCATCGACGGCACCTGGGACGTCGTCGGCCTCTCCGGCACCGGCAGCAAGGACGTCGTCGTCGACAAGGCGTTCATCCCCGAATACCGCACCGTACGGCAGGAGGCCGTCCAGGACGGGGCCGCCGCCGAGGCGATCGGTCTCACCGACACGCTGTACAGGCTGCCCTTCGCCTCGATGTTCCCGCTCGGGATCACCGCGGCCGTCATCGGCATCTGCGAGGGCGCGCTCGCCGTGCACCTCGGCCAGCAGAAGGACCGGGTCGCCGTGACCGGCGTCCAGGTCCGCGACGACCCGTACGTGCTCTACGCGGCCGGTGAGGCCGCCGCCGAGATCGCCGCCTCCCGGGTCCAGCTCATCGACGGCATCAGCCGGCTGTACGACAAGGCCGAGGCAGGCCAGGAGATCACCGTCGAGGACCGGTCGAACGTACGGCGCAACCAGGTCCGGTGCGCCTGGCGGGCCGTCTCCGCGCTGGACGAGATCTTCGCCCGGTCCGGCGGCAACGCGATCCGGCGCGGCAACCCGATCCAGCGGTACTGGCGGGACGCGCACGTCGGACTCCAGCACATGATCCACGTGCCCGGCTCGGCGTACCACGCGAACGCCCTGGCCGGGATGGGGCTCGAACTGCCCGAGGCGATGCGGGTCCTGATATGAGGGACGGCGCGGTCCGTCCCCGGGAGGTGGATGTGACCGAGGGCCGCCGATTCCGCGACGTGCTGGGCAACTTCCCCACCAGCGTGGTCGCCGTCACCACCACGGACGCCGAGCAGCGGCCGCACGGCATGATCGTCGGCACCTTCACGTCCGTGTCGCTCGACCCGCCCCTGGTGTCCTTCCTGGCGGACCGATCCTCCACGACCCTGCGGACGATCAGGGCCGCGGGCCGCTTCTGCGCCAACGCGCTGGCGGGCGACCAGGAACGCATCTCCCGGCGACTGGCGACCAGGCCGGCGGGGGAGCGGTTCGTGGACACGGCCTGGGAGGTCTCGCCGCTGGGCAGCCCCGTCCTGCACGGAGTCGTCGCCTGGGTGGACTGCGTGGTGGAGCAGGTCGTCGAGATCGGCGACCACCTGCTGGTCGTGGGACGGGTCCACGACCTGTGCGTCGAGTCGTTGAAGACCCCGCTGCTCTTCTTCCGCGGCGGATACGGCGACTACCTCTCCAGCGCGGCACTGCTGCTGGACAGGCTCGTCGGCTGGGACGAGATCGGCCGGTAGGCACCGGTCGGCAGCAGCCGGCCGGTGGACGCCGGCCGGCCCACAAGGGAGCCGCAGTTGAGAAGAGACCTGTATCTGAGACTGGAACGCGTGTCGGCGTGGTGCGGTGTCGTCCTGATGGTGGGCTTCATCGTGGCCTTCAGCGCGGGCCACCTCCTCACCCCGGTGGACCCGAGGATGAGCCCCGCGGACCTCGTCACGTTCCTGCACGACCACCGCACCGGGATCCTGTGGTGCACCGTGATCATGGTGCTGGCCGTGCCCTTCGAGTACCCCTACGTCGTCGTGACGAGCCTTCAGATGAAGCGCGTCGAGGGCGGCTGGGGGCTGCTGTCCATGATCCAGCTGACCACCGGTGTGGTCGCACCGCTGGGCTTCTTCTTCCCCCTCGCCATCCTCTCCGCGGCCGCGTACCGGCCGGAGATCCACTCGCCCGACGTACTGGCCGCGCTGACCGACACCTTCAACCTCATGCTGGTGGGCAACGCGTGCATCTTCGTCCTCCAGGTCTGGTCGATCGGCTGTACCGCGTTCGTCGACCACCGGGAGAAGCAGGTCTTCCCCAAGTGGTACGGCTGGCTGAGCATCGTGCTGGGCGTGCTCCTCATCCCCGGAGCCTTCGTCTTCGTCACGGACAGCGGGCCGTTCGCCTGGAACGGCGTGCTCGCGAACACGATCCCCTCGCTGACGTACTTCGTCTGGAAGATCGCCACTCCGTATGTGCTGCTCAAGGCGATCAAGTCGGAGGAGCAGGAGCCGGCCGGCCGGCCGGAGACCCAGCCGGTGACCGTCTGAGCGAACGCCGGTGGCCGTGCTCCCGGTTGGGGTCACGGCCACCGGCGTGTCGTCAGACCGAGAGCGCGAACCCGCCCGTCACCCGCAGGGTTTCACCGGTCACGAAGGACGCCTTCGACGAGACGAGGTAGAGCAGCGCCTCGACGATGTCCTCCTCCCGGCCCTCCTGCGGCAGGATCTGCTCCCCGAGGACGCGTTCGGCCTCGGCGGGGGAGAGCTGGGCCCGCACCGCGTCGGTGAAGATCAGACCCGGCGCGATGGCGTTGACCCGGATGCCGTCGGCGGCGAACTCCCGCGCGAAGGACACCGTCAGGCCGCGCACGGCGAGCTTGGACACGCCGTAGATGCTGCGGTTCGCGTACGCCGCCGACGAGGAGATGTTGACGACACAGGCGCCGGCGCGGCCCTTCATGGCCTCGCGGGCGGCCATGGTGCAGATGACGGTGCCCATGATGTTGACGTCGACCACCCGCCGGACCCTGGCCAGGCCCAGTTCGGTGAAGGGCTTGTTGTAGGCGGCGTGCAGACCGGCGTTGTTGACCAGGACGTCGAGCCCGCCGTGGCGTGCGGCGATCTCGCTCACCACGGCGCCGACGCCGTCCTCGTCGGCGACGTCACAGGCGACTCCGGTCGCGCCCCGGCCTCGTGCGGTGAGTTCCGCGGCCGCCTCGGCCGCGGCGTCGCCGTCGATGTCGGCGAGCACGACATGCGCGCCGAGCGCCGACAGCGCCTCGCCGAACGCCTTGCCGAAGCCCCGGCCGCCCCCGGTGATCAGGGCGACCTTGCCCCGGTGCGGTGTGTGGTCCGGCATCAGCACCTCACCTCGGTCACTTTGGTCACTTCAGTCGCTTCGATCGCACCGGTCACTTCGGTCCGAACCGCTGGCCGGCGTCCAGACGCAGGCACTGGCCGTTCAGCATCGGGTTGTCCACGACCGCCAGGGCGAGCTTCGCGTACTCCTCTGGCCGGCCCAGCCGCCGGGGGAACGCGGCGTCCTTCACCAGGGCGGCCCTGGTCTCGGCGGGGATCCTCTCGGTGGCGCCGGTCTCGAACAGGCTCGGCGCGATGGCGACGACCCGGATGCCGAGGGAACCCAGATCGCGGGCCATGGTCAGGCTCATGCCGGCGATGGCCGCCTTGGCCGCGGAGTAGGCGACCTGCCCGATCTGCCCCTCGAAGGCGGCGATCGACGACGTGTTGACGATGACACCGCGTTCGCCGTCGGGTTCCTCGGCCTCGTTGCGGCTCATGTGCGCGGCGGCCAGCCTGCTGATGTTGAAGGTGGCGACGGCGTTGAGGTCGAGCACCCGGCGGAAGGCCTGCAGATCATGCGGTCCGTCCTTGCCGAGGGTGCGCCGCACACTGCCGCCGCCCGCCGTCGTGACCGACACGTGCAGCCCGCCCAGTGCCTGTACGGCCGCGTCCAGCGCGTTCTCGGTCGCCGCGAAGTCGGTCACGTCGACGGGGTGGAAGCTGCCGCCGAGCGCGGCGGCGACCTCACCGCCCGCCGACGCCGGACGGTCGAGCACGGCGACGTCGGCGCCGCGGGTCGCGAGGAGTTCGGCGGTGGCCCGGCCCATGCCGGAGGCGCCGCCGAACACCACCGCCTTCTTTCCCTTGATCTCCATGGGGAACCCTTCGGTTTCGGATCGTCCGCTCACGTGGCTGCGGGAGACGCCCGCAGGAAGGTGCACAGCCGGTCGCGGTGGACGGCGGCGTCGCCGTACAGCACGCTGTCGGCCCTGGCCCGGCGCAGGTGGAGGTGGAGCTCGTGCTCCCAGGTGAAGCCGATGCCGCCGTGCAGCTGGAGGGCCCGGGCCGCGACCTCGCCGGCCACGACCGCGACGTACGAGGCGGCGGCGCAGGCGGCCCGGCCGGCGTCCGCGGCGCCCGCGTCGGCGGACATCGCCGCGTAGCCGGTGGCGGCGCGGGCGCCGTGCACCCGCAGTGCCATGTCGGCGCAGGCGTGCTTGACGGCCTGGAAGGCGCCGATCGCTCGGCCGAACTGGACGCGGGACGTGGTGTGTTCGACGGTGAGTTCCAGCATCCGCTCCATCACCCCGAGCGCGTCGGCGCAGCGCAGCACCGACGCCTCGTCGAGGAGGCGCTGGATCTCGCCGGGGCCGGCGGCGAGACGGCGGTCCGGGGGCACCCGCACCCCCTCGAACCGGACCTCGTGGAACGAGCGGGTCAGGTCCAGCACCCGCTGCCGCCGGACCGTCACACCGGGGGCCGTACGGTCGACGAGGAAGGACGCCGGGACCCCGTCCTGGCGGGCGGTGACGAGCAGCCAGCGGGCGCCGCCCGCGTCCTGCACCGCCGTCTTCACCCCGTCGAGGACGACCGCGTCGCCGTCGCACCGGGCCGTGGCCCGCACGCCGTCGAGGGACCACGGGGTGTGCGGCTCGGCGAAGGCCCAGGTGGCCCAGTCCGAGCCGGCGGCGAGCACGGGCAGCACCTCGGCGCGCAGCGCGGGCGACCCCGCGGCGGCGAGTGCCCGGCCGGCGATCACGGTGGGAGTGACCGGGCCCCGTCCGAGCGCCCGCCCCATCTCCTCGGCGACGAGCGCGAGTTCCACCAGCCCCTGGCCGGCGCCGCCGTACTCCTCGGGCAGGCCGAGACCGGGCCAGCCGAGGGCGGCCGTCAGCCGCCACACCTCGGGATCGACATCCTCCGCGCGGTCCGCCCAAGCCCGCACGTGTTCGATCGGGGCCCGCTCCGACAGCAGGTCGCGCGAGGCCTCACGGAGCATCTCCTGCTCTTCGCTGAGCTCGAAGTCCATCATGGCAAGGTATCCTCTTTTGACCGTTCGGTCGAGATCGCTGGCCAATGACGCAGGCAATATGTCGATCAATCAGGCATTTGAGTGTGCTGAATTCCATGGTTGATGTCGTTCTTCTCTCCGGGTGCCGCACCGCCGTCGGAGCCGTCCGCCGGGGGAGCCTGCGGGCACCGAGGCCTTCGAGCTCTCCGCCGTCGTCGTCCCGCCGGGTGGGCGGTACGTGTCTCAGCGTGCCGCCCAGCTGACCGTCTTCGTCTGCAGGTACTCGTCCAGTCCGAACTCGCCCCACTCCCGGCCGAGTCCGCTCTGCTTGTAACCGCCGAACGCGGCCCGCGGGACCACTCCGGCGCTGCTCGCGTTGATGGCGACCGCGCCGGTCCGGATACGGGACGCCATCTCGTACGCGGCCACGGTGTCGGCGCTCCACACGACGCCGGCGAGACCGTAGGGACTGTCGTTGGCGATCCGCACCGCCTCCTCGTCGTCGGCGAAGGGAATGACGACGCCGACCGGGCCGAAGAACTCCGTGCGTGCGATGGTCATGGAGTTGTCGACGTCGGCGAAGAGTGTGGGTTCGACGAAGTAGCCGCGGTGGAGACCGGGGGGCCGGCCGCCGCCGCAGACGAGACGGGCCCCCTCTTCCTCACCGACACGGATCAGCTTCTCGACCTTGCCCCGCTGCGCTTCGCTGATCAACGGGCCCATGGTGGTGGCCGGGTCGGCCGGATCACCGACCTTCACCTGGGCGAGGGCCGCGGTCAGTCGCGCGACCAGCTCGTCGTGGACGGACTCGTGCACCAGCGTACGGGTCAGCAGGGAACAGCCCTGCCCGGCATGGGCGGTGATGCCCGTGAGCGCGGCACGGACCGCGCCGTCGAGGTCGCCGTCGGCGCGGACGATGCCGGCAGACTTGCCGCCGAGTTCGAGGACGACCTTCTTCAGGGAGGCCGCGGCCTGCGCGTAGACCATGCGGCCGACCGTGTCGGAGCCGGTGAAGCTCACCAGGTCCACCATGGGATGGGTGGTCAGCGCCCGGCCCTCCGCCGCGTCACCGGTCACGATGTTCAGCACGCCCGGCGGCAGCCCGGCGGCGTCCGCGAAGTCACCGATCAGCAGGGACTCCAGCGGCGTGGCGGGCGCCGGTTTCAGCACGGCGGTGCAGCCGGCCGCCAGGGCCGGGATCACCTTCATCATGCTGAGGAAGAACGGGAAGTTGTAAGCGGAGACCAGCGCGCACACCCCGAACGCCTCCCGGCGCAGCACCCCCTGCGAGATGCCGGTACCCGGCGCGATCGTGGGGTCCATCGGGCGGTCCCAGGCGAACGTGGGGATCACCCGCTCGGCCATGTCCCGCAGATGCGTCACCGGGATGCGGGTCTGCAGTGTCTCGGCCAGGGCCCGCACCGAGCCCGCCTCCGCCATGTTGACGGCGACGAGTTCGGGCAGCCGGCGCTCCATCTCCTCGGCCATCCGCAGCAGGACACCGGCCCGCTCCATGGGCCTCATCCGCGGCCAGGGACCCTCGTCGAAGGCACGCCGGGCCGCCCGGACGGCCAGGTCCACGTCGGCCGTCGAGGAGCCGGGGACCTCGGCGATCGACTCCTCCGTCGCGGGGTTGCGTACGGACATCGGGGTGCCCGACCGGCCGTCGGTGCGGCGCCCGTCGATGTAGAGCTGCGTGGAGAACGCGTACGCCGTCGTCATGTCCGCCTCCTGGTCACCTGCGGTGCTACTCGGACGCCCTGCTGAGTTGAGTGTACTTAATGTGGATGCCCCGGGAAGGGGTGAGATATCGACCCCAGTGTCAGCAAGCTGTCAGGATTCCAGGCGGGAATCGCCTGGTCATTCCGTGTGCTGAATTATTGACTCGACCGTTCGGTACAGCTAACTTCGGCAGGGCCAGCGGGTTGGATTTCTGCGACGAACGACGAGGTTCGAAAGAGGTACCGCCTGTGTTCAAGGAATTTGTCGTCTCCGGCGACTCGCACATCATCGAGCCGGTCGATCTCTTCAAGACCCGGCTGCCCAGGCACCTTCGTGAACGTGCCCTGTGGGAAGAGGAGTTCACCCTCGACGAGCCGATCGTCGACGGCGGGCACACCGAGTTCAAGAAGCTGCACACCATCGGCTTCGACGGCTGGACCATCTCCAAGTACCGCCAGACCGGCGGCGAGACCCCGGACGGCGATCCGGACCACATCATCCGGGACATGAACCTCGACGGTGTCGACGCGTCGGTGATGTTCCCGAACCTCTCGCTGTTCGTCCTCTTCACGGACGACCACGAACTGTCCATGGCCCACGCCCGCGTGTGGAACGACTACCTGGTCGAACGGTATCTGCAGTACAAGGACCGGCTGCGGCCGACGGCGGCGATCCCGCTCACGGACGTTCCCGCGGCCGTCGCGGAGATCGAGCGGGTGGCGCGGCTGGGGATCGGCGCGCTCCTTCTCCCGGAGATCCCGCCCCTGCCGTACTACGCCCGCGAGTACGACCCGGTCTGGGCGGCCGCGCAGGCGCACGGGCTGCCGGTCTTCATCCATGTCGCGACCGGCGGGGTGAAGGTCAAGGAGCAGGTGTCCGAGACCGCGATGACCGTCCGTGGCCTGATGACGGCCATGAACATGGGCAAGGGCAACCTGACCGACGACATGGTGGCCGGCCGCACCATGGGCAGCGCGGTCGGCTCGGCCGTGGCCGGACCGCAGGGCATCATCGCCAGCCTCGTCGGCGGCGGGGTGTGCGAGCGCTTCCCCGACCTGCACTTCAACCTGATCGAGTACACGGCCGGCTGGCTGGTCTCCTTCATGGGCTACATGGACAAGGCATGGAAGACCGGCACCGGTCAGGACCCCGACTGGTGGCTCGGTTTCTGGGACGACAGCCGTGGGCCGAAGGAGCAGTCCGCCATGGGGCGGCTGTTCGCGGTCAACGACAGGTGGCCGTACCCGCTCAAGCCCACCGAGTACGTCCGCCGGCAGATCCACGTCCAGTTCGCCGACGACCCCACGGCCGTCAAGGCCCGCCACATCACCGGCCTGTCCACGGTGATGTGGGGCAACGACTACCCGCACGCCGAGGGCACCTTCCGCAGCAGCGACGAGTGCATCGCCGAGAACTTCGAGGGAGTGGGCGACGAGGACCGCGCCGCCATCCTCGGCGGCACCCTCGCGAAGGTCGTCGGCTTCGACGCCAGCCGCAAACTGGCCCCGGTTCCCGAGCAGGCCTGACGGCCCACCCGGACCGGACCCGGCTCCGAGACTGGACCTGGCTCCGAGACTGGACCCGGCTCAGACCGGGTCCGGCTCCGGCAGGACGCCGATCAGGGCGAGCCCGGCTCGGGCGTACGCCGCGCGGCGGGCGCGGCTCACCAGGAAACTCGGTGGGGCGAAGTAGCCGATGTCGCGGGGAAGCGAGGCGGCGCGGCGGGACAAGGTGTCCTTCGCGTCGGCGGTCGTGCCGCAGACGGCGATCTCGGTGAGCATCTCGTCGGTGACCGCCCGGGTCATGGCGTCGGTGTCACCGACCCGGAAGGCGTCGCGCAGCCGGGCTACGGGCTCCGCCCAGCCGTGATGGGCGACGAAGGGGTCGTACGTCCGGACCGTGAGGTAGAAGGCGATCATGCGCCGGGCGTCGGCGATCGCGCGTTCGGGCGCGTTGTCGTCGACCGCCGTGATGATCCAGCCGTGTTCGAGCGGGCGTGTGACGGCCGGGTCCTGTTCGTCCGCACCCCGGGCCACCGCGGGCCGCACGACCTCGTTCCACCAGGAGCCGGTGAACAGCCCGTGCCCGATGACGCCGTCGGCGACCCGGCCGGCGGTGACGGCCATGCGGGCGTTGAACGCCGCGAGCAGGACAGGGATGTCCAGCCGGCCGAGGACAGGGGCCCGGACGTCGGCGGCGAGGTCGTAGAACTCGCCGGCGTACCGGACCCGCTCGCCGTTCTCCGCGTGCAGCCAGGCCTGTACGGCACCCACGGTCTCGGCGATCCGGGCCACCGGCCGTTCCGCGGGCACGCCCAGCCAGTCCCGGTTGATCCGGAACGCCGCGCTGCCCAGCCCGAGGAACAGCCGGCCGGGTGCCTGGGCGTGCAGGTGGCGCAGGGCGGTGGCGTGGGCGTAGGGCGTGCGGGCGAAGGCGTAGGCGATGGCGGGGCCCGCAATCGCACGATCGGTGTTCGCCACGATGTCGGCGACGGTGAGATAGGGGTCGTGGTCGGCGAACTCCCCGGCGCAGAAGGCCTCGGCACCGGCCTGCTCGGCCTCCCGTCCGACCTCCCGGCCGGGCCAGGGCATACCGAACCGCATGACAGCCTCCCGTTGATCACCCCGAAACTGCATCGCTAAAAAAGTACACTTATTTAGATGTGGGCGGGAAGTCTCAGCGCAGTGTCCACCTCCCCCGGGGCACCGTCGCGCGGTCGATCTCGGCCTTCCCGATCGGGTTGCCGAGCTGCGTGTACGACAGTCCGGTGCGCAGCGCCTGGGTGCGGGTCGAGTCGAGGGACTCCCAGATCGCGCGGACCGTGCCCTGGACGGCGGCCGGCGGCTTCGCGGCGATGATGCGGGCGATGTCGTCGGCCCGGTCCCACAGGTCCTCGCGCGGCAGCACCTCGCTGACCAGGCCGATCTGCAGAGCGCGGGCCGCCGACACCCGCTCGTCCAGGCCGAGCAGGGCGATGCGCAGCGCCTCGCCGAGAGGGATGCGCCGGGCCAGCCCGATGGGTTCCAGGGCCGCCGTGAGCCCGTAACTGACATGCGGGTCGAAGAAGGTGGCGTCCTCCGAACAGATCAGGATGTCGGCCTCGTTGAGCCAGTAGAAGGCGCCCCCCGCGGCCATCCCGTGCACCGCGCAGACCAGGGGTTTCCACACCTGGTTCTGCTTCGGCGAGAGGAACTCGCCGGGATCCGTCTGCGACCAGACGTTGGGATGGCGGTCGATGCCCTCCTTCACGTCCATCCCCGTGCAGAACGCCCGGTCACCCGCCCCGCGCAGCACGACGACGCGCACGTCGTCATCGTTCTTGACGGTGTCCCAGAGGACGGTGAATTCCTCCAGCATCCGCTGGTTGAAGCCGTTCATCACCTCGGGCCTGTTGAGGGTGACGGTGGCGACGTGGTCGGTCACCTCGAACAGGACGGTGTCCAGTTCCATCCGGCAGCTCCGTTCTCGACGCGATCGAGGAAAGTAGTATACTTTTCTCTGGTTACTCGGCGCCGCGCGTTCGGTGCCACGAGAGCCGCGGAGGACACTGCGATGAGGCCACGCGTGGGGCAGATGCTCACCAGTACGGTCGACACGACGGCGGTGATCGTCGTGCGGTGCCCGGACGAGGAACTGGAGATCGACTGCGGGGGCGCCGCCATGGTCGAGGGCAACGGAAACGGGGCGGGAGCCGCCGCCACCGGCACGGCCGACCCGGGCCTGACGGGCGGTTCACTCCTCGGGAAGCGGTACGCCGACGACGAGTTGGGCGTGGAGCTGCTGTGCACCAAGCCGGGACCGGGCGTGCTGACGGTCAACGGCGTTCCGCTGCCGATGAAGGCCGCCAAGCCGCTCCCGGCCTCGGACTGAGGGGCGGGCGGCCCGTGAACATGTCGATGCTGCTGGACATGGCCGCCGAGGGTTTCGGCGACCGGGTCGTCATCGGGCGCGCGGACGACGGCCTGACCGCCGCGCGGCTGCGGGAACTCGCCGTCGGCGGGGCGCGGTTGGTCCGCGATGCCGAAGCCGACGCGATCGTGTACCTGGCGGTGAACGGCCCGGCCCTCCCCGCCGCACTGTTCGCGGCGGCCCGCGCCGGAGTACCCCTGGTACCGGTCAACTACCGCCTGGGCGACACCCAGCTGGACGCCCTGCTGGCCAACCACCCCCGCGCGCTGGGCATCGCCGACCCGGCGCACAGTGCGGGGCTGCGGCGCGCGGGACTTCCGGTCCGCAGCCCCGCCGAGTGGCTCGTCGAGGTCGCTGAGGCCGCCGAGCACGGGGGCGCCCCGGCCGGAGCCGACGACGACCCGGCGGTTCCCGGCGCCCCGGCCGTCCTCATCTACACGAGCGGCACGACCGCGGCGCCCAAGGGCGTGGTCCTGCGCCACCACAACCTGGTCTCCTACGTTCTCGGCACGGTGGAGTTCGCCGGAGCCGACCCCGACGAGGCGGCGCTGGTGAGCGTTCCGCCATACCACATCGCCGCCGTGTCGAACGTGCTGACGAACCTGTACGCGGGGCGCCGGGCCCTCACCCTGGAGCGCTTCACCCCGGACGGCTGGCTCGGCCTGGTCCGGGAGCAGCGGATCACCCACGCGATGGTCGTACCGACGATGCTCGCCCGCATCATGGACACGGACGGGCTCGACCGGTCGGTGCCTTCGCTGCGCGCGCTCGCCTACGGCGGAGCCCGGATGCCGGTCCGGGTCGTCGAGACCGCCCTGCGGGCCTGGCCGCACGTGGACTTCGTGAACGCCTACGGGCTCACGGAGACCTCCTCCACCATCACCGTGCTGGGCCCGCAGGAGCACCGTACGGCCGTCGCGAGCGAGGATCCCATGGTCCGGGCCCGGCTCGGCTCGGCGGGGCTGCCGGTGCCGGGCGTCGAACTGGAGGTCCGCGACGTGTCCGGCGCGGTGGCGGCCCCCGGCGAGACCGGGCAGATCTGGGTACGCGGCGAGCAGGTGTCGGGGGAGTACGCGGGCGGGAACTCCGCCGTCGACGAGCGGGGCTTCTTCCACACCCGCGACCGGGGCCGCCTCGACCACGACGGCTACCTCCACATAGAGGGCAGGGCCGACGACACGATCATCCGCGGCGCCGAGAACATCGCGCCCGCCGAGATCGAGGACGTCCTGCTCGGCCACCCGGACGTGCTCGACGCGGTCGTCGTCGGCCTCCCCGACGAGGAATGGGGCCAGCGCATCGAGGCGGTGGTCGTCCTGCGCGACGGCGTGAGCGTCGACCCGGAGGCCCTGCGGGCCCAGGTGCGCGCCACACTGCGCGGCTCCAAGACCCCGGAGCGCATCACACGCTGGCCCGAACTGCCCCGCACCCCCACCGGCAAACTGGTCCGCCGCGACATCGTCCGGGAGCTCACCGCCGAGGACCGGACGGGGGCCGGCGCATGAGCGTCGTCGCCGACAGCGAGGACCTGACCGAAGAACTGACGCGGCGGACGGCCGTCGCCCTGCGCGGCTGGGCACCCGAGGCCACGGTGAAGTCGGTCGAACCGCTCGCCGGCGGCACGTCGAGCCTCACGTACGTGGCCGCACTGGCGGATGCCCCCGCCGGCCACGAGCGCGTCGTCCTCAAGGTGGCCCCGCCCGGTCTGGCACCGGTCCGCAACCGGGACGTCCTGCGCCAGTCGCGGCTCATGCAGGTGCTGGCCGGAGTGCCCGGCGTCCGGGTGCCGAAGGTGCTCTTCTCCGACCAGGGCACCCCGACCGCCCGACAACCCTTCGTGGCCATGGAACTGGTGCCCGGACAGTGCGTGGAGCCGGTGCTCGTGCCCCGCGGAACCGTGCCGGCCGGACAGGTGCGGGCCCGTGCGCTCGACGCCGCCCGGATGCTCGCCCACCTGCACCGCGTGGACCCCAAGCGCACGGCGCTGGCCGTGGAGCCCGTCGTCACGCCCGGCGCCGAGATCGACCGCTGGGCACGGGCGTTCAGCACCGTCCCCGAGGACCTGCGCGCCGGTTGCGAGGCGGTCGAGGCACGCCTGCGGGCCACCGTGCCCGCCGCGATGATGCCGGTGTTCACCCACGGCGACTACCGGCTCGGCAACACGCTGTGCGACGCCGACTCGGTCAACGCGGTCATCGACTGGGAGATCTGGTCGCTCGGCGACCCCCGGGTCGACATCACCTGGCTGACCTTCTTCACGGACGAGGCACACCACCCGGCGTCCGTCTCCGAGGAGCCGACCGGGATGCCGGGCAGGGCCGAGCTGATCGACGCGTACCAGGAGGCGCGTGGCGAGGCGTTGCGTGACATCGCCTGGTTCGAGGCGCTGACGAAGTACAAGGAGGCGGCGGCGACCGCGCTTTTGATCAAACGGGGGCGGAAGGCGGGGCGGTTGACGGACATGCATCGGCGGATGGGGCCTGCGTTGCCCGTGTTGCTGACGGAGGCGACTGAGCTGCTTCGGTAGTCAGTCGGCTGCGGGAGCGCCGTGGTTGCTCGCGCAGTTCCCCGCGCCCCTAAAAGACGGGGTGCTGCAGTGCGCCCCTTTTGGGGGCGCGGGGAACTGCGCGACCAGCCCCCACGCACCCGCGCTGTTCAGTACAACCCGCCATCCACCCGAATCAGGGACCCCGTCGTATAACTCGACGCATCGCTCGCCAGATACAGCGCCGTGGTGACGATCTCCTCCGGCCGCCCAGGTCTGCCCACCGCGCTTCGCGCGCTCTGCCTCTTCTCCTCCGTCCACGCCTTGGAGATGTCCGTCAGGAACGGGCCCGCGGAGATCGTGTTGACACGTACTGTCGGACCGTACTCCAGGGCGAAGACCGTGGTCAGCGCGTTGAGCGCGGCCTTGGCACCGGCATACGGGCCGAACCGCGGCTGGGGGAACAGCGCGCCCGAGGACGACACGTTGATGATCGAGCCGCCGTCGCCCTCGGCCATCCGCTGCCCGATCAGCGAGGAGAGCCGGAACGGGCCCTTGAAGTTGACGCCGATCACCTTGTCGAAGAGTTCCTCGCCGGTCTCCGCGGAGGAGGGGGCCAGTGGGGACATCCCGGCGTTGTTGACGAGGACGTCGACGTGACCGAACTCCTCGTAGGCGAGGTCCACGAGCCGGCCGAGGTCGTCCCAGCGGCCGACGTGCGCGGCGACCGGCAGCGCGCGCCGGCCCAGGTCGCGGACCTCCGCCGCGACCGTCTCGCACGCGTCGAGCTTGCGGCTCGCGACCACCATGTCCGCGCCTGCGGTGGCGAAGGCCCGCACCATCTCCCGGCCCAGCCCCCGGCTGCCGCCGGTGACGAGCGCGACCTTGCCGGACAGATCGAACAGGTCGAACAGTTCGGCCGCGGCGACGGACTTGACGTCACGGCAACCCGCATCGGGCTCGCCGCTCATCCGTCCACCCGGCCGCTGAGACGGTCGTCCTCGATGATGTGGGCGTACCGCTTGCGGGCCGCCTCCAGCCTGGGCGGGATGTGCTCGCTCGGGAACAGGCCCTCGGCCGGCGTGCAGTTCCTGAGGAGCTGCTTGGCGATGGTGGTGCGGTGCACCTCGGTCGGGCCGTCGGCGAGGGCGAGGTTCGGCGCGGCCATCCACCACTTGGCGAGCGGGAGCTCCCCGGTCGTGCCGAGCGAGCCGTGCAGGTGGACCGCCCGCTGGATGACGTCGTGCAGCACCTTCGCCGTCTGCACCTTGCACATGGCGATCTGGGTGCGGGCGGCGCCGTGCGGCTGGGTGTCGATGATCCAGGCCGTGTACAGCACGAGGAGCCGGAACTGCTGCAGCTCCACCCAGGAGTCGGCGATGAACTGCTGCACCGCCTGCTTGTCGGCGAGCAGGGTGCCCTGGGTACGACGGGACAGCGCCCGCTCGCACATCATGTCGAAGGCACGCGTGCACTTGCCCACCGTACGCATCGCGTGGTGCACGCGCCCGCCGCCGAGGCGGGCCTGGGCGACTTCGAAGCCCTCGCCGGGGCCGCCGAGCATGGCGTCGAGCGGGACGCGGACCTGGTGGTAGCGGATGTAGGCGTGGATGCCCTCGTCGAGGTTCTCGCGCTCGTCCATGGTGCCGACGTTGCGCTTGATCTCGATGCCGGGTGTCCGCGACGGCACGATGAACATCGACATGCGCCGGTGCGGAGGCGCGTCCGGGTCGGTGACGGCCATGACGATGAGGAAGGCGGCGTACCGGGCGTTGGAGGAGAACCACTTCTCCCCGTCGATCACCCACTCGTCGCCGTCCCGCCAGGCGCGGCAGGTGAACTCCTTGGGGTCGGCACCCGCCTGCGGCTCGGTCATCGAGAAGGCCGAGACGATCTCACCGTCGAGCAGCGGCCGCAGATAGTCGGCCTTCTGCTCCTCGGTGCCGAACATCGCCAGGATCTCGGCGTTGCCGGTGTCCGGGGCGGCGGTACCGAAGACCGTCGGCGCCCAGTAGGAGCGGCCGAGGACCTCGTTGAGCAGGGCGAGCTTCACCTGGCCGTAGCCGGGTCCGTCCAGTTCGGGGCCCAGGTGGCAGGCCCAAAGGCCCTGATCCCGGACCTGCTCCCGCAACGGCCCGAGGATCGCGCGGGCCTTCTCGTTGCCGGTGTCGTACGGGTCGCCGCCGTGCGGGAACAGGAGATCGAGCGGCTCGACCTCCTCGCGTACGAAGGCGGCCGCCCAGTCGAGCTTGGCCTGGAAGTCAGGTTCGATCGTGAAATCCAGCATGGCGAAAACAGTATACTTTTTAGCGCACTCGGTCCATACTCGGACCCACTGATAGCCGATTGGGTATGCGCAATAGCGGGTGTGCGCAGGAGCGGGGTCGGGGAGGTCTGGTCGGATGCAGAGGCCGATGGAGGGCGTGCGGGTGCTTGAGGTCGCGCAGTTCACCTTCGTCCCGGCGGCGGGTGCCGTACTGGCCGACTGGGGTGCCGACGTGATCAAGATCGAGCACGCCGAACGCGGCGACGCCCAGCGCGGGCTGGTGCGGGTGCTCGGGTACGAGGCGGCCAGCGAGGGTTCGTCGTTCTTCCCGATCATGGAGGGACCCAACCGCGGGAAGCGCAGCGTCGGCCTCGCTCTGGAGAAGCCCTCGGCGCGGCCCGTCCTTGAGGAGCTCATCCGCTCCAGCGACGTGTTCCTCACCAACTTCCTGCCCGAGGCGCGGAAGAAGCTGCGGATCGAGCTGGAGGACGTCCGGGCGATCAACCCCGACATCATCTACGTCCGGGGCAGCGGCTTCGGAGCCCGCGGGGAAGAAGCCGACAAGGGCGGCTACGACAGCACGGCCTTCTGGGCGCGCGGCGGCAGCGCCGCCGGTGTCACCCCGCCCGCCGCCGACCGCATGATCCGGATGCCGGCCGGCGCCTACGGCGACTCGATGGGCGGCATGACCATCGCCGGCGGCATCGCCGCCGCCCTCTACTCCCGGGCCACCACCGGCGAACCGTCCGTCGTGGACGTGTCCCTGATCGGGGTCGGCGCCTGGGCGACCCAGTTCACCGTCAACCTCGCACTGCTGACCGGCGGCCCGCTCCCGGTGAAGACCCAGCCACGGTACGGCTCGGCCACCAACCCGCTCATCGGCGCCTACCGCACCGCCGACGGCCGCTGGATCGAACTGTCGATGCTGCAACCGGGCCGCTACTGGGCCGAGTTCTGCAAGCTGGCCGGCCGCGAGGAGCTGAGCGGCGACGAGCGGTTCGACAGCACCGAGAAGCTGATGGCGAACGCGGCCGAGGCCGCCGAGCTGGTCGCCGGTCTCATCGCCTCGCGTTCCTACGCCCAGTGGGCGGAGATCCTCTCCCGGGGCGAGGGGCAGTGGTCGGCCGTGCAGAACGCCTGGGAGGTGGGCCAGGATCCCGCCCTGCGGGCCAACGGTCTCATCGCCCCCGTCGTGGACGCCGACGGAGTCGACCGTGAACTGGTCGCCAGCCCCGTCCAGTTCGACGAGACCCCCGCCACCCTCACCCGGGCACCGCAGTTCGCGGAACACACCGACGAGGTCCTGCGCTCGCTCGGCCTCGGCGACGACGAGCTGATCGCCCTCAAGATCGACGGCGCGGCGACGTGACGGACGTACGACGAGACCCGACGGACGTACGACGAGACCCGACGGACGCACGACGAGACCTGACGGACGTGCGACGAAAGGAGCCGTGATGGGGACGACACTCGACGAGTCCGAGGGGACGTACGAGGGCACGCCCGCCTACCACTTCGACAACCGGCTCGGCGGACCGGTCCTCAGCCACCAGGAGCGCTGGGACGAGATGGCCGGCACCCACGGCGGGTTCCGCAGCACCGTCGCGCGCGGCTTCTGGGTCGTCACGGACGGCCCGGCCGTGCAGGAGGCCCTCCAGGACTGGCGGACCTTCTCCAGCAGGTCGGTGACGGCGCTCGAACCGGACCCGAAGTTCCTGTGGATCCCCGAGATGCTGGACCCGCCCACGCACAGTGTGTGGCGGCGCCTCCTCGGCCGCTACTTCTCCCCGAGCACCGTGGCCGCCCGCGAACCGGAGGTCCGCCGGACGGCGGCGGACCTGATCGACGCGCTCGAGGACCGCGACGGCGCCGACGTGCTCGACGAGTTCGCGCGCCGCTTCCCGACCCTGATCTTCATGCGGATGATGGGCCTGCCGGAGGACGACCTGCCGATCTTCCTCGCCTGGACCCGCGAACTGCTGCACCTCTCGCATGCCGAGGACCCGGACGGCGCCCGGCAGCTGACCGCCATGCGGGAGGTGTCGGCGTACTTCGAGGAACAGATCGCCCGGCGCCGCAGGACGCCCCTGGACGACCTGCTCTCGCACGCCATGACCTGGACCATCGACGGCGAACCGATCGACGACCGGGACATGCACGCCTTCTGCGTCCTGATGTTCCAGGCCGGCTTCGACACCGTGCCCATCTCGATCGGCTGGGCGCTGTACCACTTCGCCACGCACCCGGAGCAGCGCGCCGAGATCCTCGCCGATCCCTCGCTGATCCCGACCGGGGTCGAGGAGATCCTGCGCGTCTACTCGTTCGTCGTCCCGGCGCGCAAGGCGGCCCAGGACGTCGAGATCGGCGGCTGCCCCGTGAGGGCGGGCGAGATGGTGATGCTCCCGCTCGCGGTCACCAACCGCGACCCCGAGCGGTACGAGAACCCGACGGCGGTGGACCTGCACCGCAAGGCCACCAACCACATCGCGTTCGGCTCCGGCCCGCACCGCTGCCTCGGCTCACACCTCGCCCGCCTCGAACTCAACGTGGCGGTCGAGGAATGGCATCGGCGCATCCCCGACTACCGGGTCGCCCCCGGCCAGGAGTTGTGGCAGCACGGCAACATGTACGGCATCAAGTCGCTGCGGCTGGAGTGGTGAGGCACCGGCCATGACACACCCCCTGCGAGCGGCGGACCTCTACCACACCGGGATCGTGGTCGACGACGTGGACGCCTGGAAGGCCCGGATGAGCGAGGTCGCCGGGTACCGGTGGACCGGGACCATGTCCGCGCACCTCCCGGTCCGGCTGGCGGACGGCGACCGGGTGCTGAACCTCCGCTACGCCTACTCCCTGGACGCTCCGCACATCGAACTCGTCCAGGAGATCCCCGGCACACCGTGGACGGCCGCCGAACACAACGCCACGCACCACCTCGGCTACTTCTGCGACGACCTGGCGACGACGTCGAAACGGCTGACGGAAGCGGGCTTCGCCCCCGAGGCCTGCGCGCTGATCGACGGCGAACCGTCCGTCTTCGCCTACCACCTGGCCCCCTCCGGCATCCGCATCGAGATCGTGGACCGCACCCGGATCCCCGACTTCGCCGCCTACCTGCGGTCGAAGACGCCCCGGTGACGGCCGAGGACGGGAGAGACGTGGCACCGACCTTCACCGAGGAGCACGAGGAACTCCGCGCGACGCTGCGCCGCTTCCTGGCGGACAAGGCGCCGAGCGAGGCCGTGCGCCGCTCGATGGAGTCCGCGGACGGATACGACCCGGCGCTGTGGCGGCGGATGTCGGACGAACTCGGGCTGCTCGGGCTGGCGTTGCCCGAGGAGTACGGCGGCTTCGGCGGCGGCCCCGTCGAACTGGGCCTTGTACTGGAGGAACTGGGCCGGGCCCTGCTGCCCTCCCCGTACCTCGCGACCGTGGCCCTGGCCGGCCAGGCCCTCGCGGTCTCCGGCGACGATACGGCGAAGGCACGCTGGTTGCCGGCCATCGCCGACGGCTCGCTGACCGGCACGCTGGCGCTGGCCGAGGAGAGCGGGTCGTGGCACGTCGACGACGTGCGGGCCGGGGCCGTACCCGACAGGGGCGGTGCCGGCAACCGGGTGTCGGGCACGAAGATGTTCGTAGTCGACGGCCACAGCGCCGACCTCATCCTGGTCGTGGCTCGCGCGGCCACCGGCCCCCGGCTGTTCGCTGTGGAGGGTACGGCGCCCGGAGTGACCCGGACCCGGCTGGAGACGCTCGACCCGACCCGGCGCCTGGCCCGCATCGACCTCGACGGCGCCCTGGCACAGCCGGTCGGCCCCAAGGCCGCGGACACCACAGCGTACCTGCGCCGGGTGACCGACCTCGCGGTGGTGGCCCTCGCCGCCGAGCAGGCCGGCGGCGCGCAGGCGTGTCTGGACGCGGCCGTGGCGTACGCGAAGGTCCGGGTGCAGTTCGGCCGGCCCGTCGGCTCCTTCCAGGCGGTCAAGCACAAGTGCGCCGACATGCTGCTGAAGGTCGAGGCGGCCCGTTCGGCGGCGTACCACGCGCTGTCCGTGGCGGCGACGAACCCGCTGCAGTCGGGGGAGTCGAGCGAGTCGCCGTTGTCCGCGGCCGCCGCGGTCGCCGCCGTCTGCTGCGCGGACGCCTACACCCACGCGGCCAAGGAGAACATCCAGATCCACGGCGGCATCGGCTACACGTGGGAGCACGACGCGCACCTCCACCTGAAACGCGCGAAGTCCTCCGAACAGCTCTTCGGCAGCCCGGCGACACACCGTCGACGGCTGGCCGGGCTGGTGGGAATCACCGCGCCCGAGGCGACGAAAGGCCGAGCACGTGGGAATCCGTGACCGCCTGACCCGGCTGCTCGGCGAAGCCGCCGCCGAGGCCGAGGCGATCGAGTACGACGGCGAGTGGTGGACCTGGGGACAGGTCCGCAGGACCGCGAGCGGTGTCGTGGCGCTGCTGGACGAAGCGGGCCTGCCGTCCGGCGGCCGGGTCGGCGTCGTACTGGAGAACCGGCCCGAGCACGTCGCCGTGGTCGCCGCGGTGATCGCCTCCGGGCGCTGCCTGGTGATGCTGAGCCCGTTGCAGCCCGCCGAGCGGCTCGCGGCCGACGTCGACCGCTGTGCGTTGCCCGTCGTGGTCGCCGGCGCCGAACCACTGGCCCGCCCAGGCGTGTCGGAGGCGGTGACCGCCCACGGCGCGGCGCTGGAACTCGGCCCGGACGGCTCGGTGAAGCCCGCCGGCGGCACCGCTCCCGCCGACGCCCCGGCCAACCCCGGCGTCGCCGTGGAGATGCTCACCTCCGGCACCACCGGCCCCCCGAAACGCGTCCACCTGCGCATCGGCCAGCTCGACCAGGCCCTCGTCTCCGGCGGGCAGACCCCGAGAGCGGAGCGCCTGCTGTCGGCGTCGGCCTCGCTCGTGTCCAGCCCGCTCGTGCACATCGGCGGGCTGTGGCGGGCGCTCGCCTGCCTCGCGACCGGCCGCCGCATGCTGCTGATGCCCAGGTTCGCCGTCGAACCGTGGACGAGCGCGGTGGAGCGGCACGGGCTGCGCGCGGCGAGCCTGGTGCCGGCCGCGATCCGCGCCGTCCTCGACGCCAAGGTGCCGAAGGAACGCCTGGCGAGCCTGCAGGTCGTCACCTCCGGCACCGCGCCCTGCCCGGCCGAACTCGCCGACGCGTTCTTCCGCACCTACGGCGTGCCCGTCCTGATGACCTACGGGGCGACCGAGTTCGCCGGAGCCGTGGCCGGGTGGACGCTGCCGTTGCACCAGCGGTGGTGGCGGCACAAGGCGGGCAGCGCCGGGCGCGCCTTCGACGGCGTCGAACTGCGGGTGGCCGGCGAGGACGGCGCGGAACTGCCCGCCGGCCGGACGGGTCGGCTTGAGGTCAGGACCGAACAGAGCACGCAGGGCGGCAGGGTGTGGGCGCGTACCAGCGACCTCGCCCGGATCGACGCCGACCGGTTCGTCTGGATCGAGGGACGCGCGGACGACGCGATCATCCGCGGCGGCTTCAAGGTGCAGCCGGACACGGTCCGCCGTGTCCTGGAGTCGCACCCTGCCGTACGGGAGGCGGCCGTGGCCGGACTGCCGGACGTGCGGCTCGGCGAGGTGCCGGTCGCGGCGGTCGAGGCCGAACCGGCCCGGCCCGCCCCGGACCCCGCCGAACTTGTCGCCCTGTGCCGGGGCCGGCTCACCCCCTACGAGGTGCCCGCGCACATCGTCGTCCTCGGCGGACTGCCCCGGACCCCCTCGGGCAAGGTCAGCCGGGTGGAGCTGCTGGGACTGGTCCGGGACCGGCTGGAACTGAAGGAGGAGGAACAGCGATGACGGAAACCGAGGAGCGGTTCGGTGTCCTGACCGACGACGCCGTCGAGCGTTCCCGGCGCCGCCTCGGCATCCCCCGGCCCCAGCGCAATCCGCCGCACAACTACGAGGTGACCTGGGACGCCACCCGCCACTTCGCCTACGGGTACGGCGACGACAACCCCCTGTACTGCGATCCCGACTACGCGGCCGGTACCCGCTGGGGCGCACTGATCGCACCGCCCACCTTCCTCTACACGATGGGCGAGGACGCCGCCCCGGCGCCCGACCCCGAGACCAGAGCGCTGCTCAAGGGCGACCCCTTCGCCGGGCTCGGCTCCTACCAGGCGGTGATGGAGTTCGAGTGGTGGCGGCCGCTGCAACGCGGCGACCGCTGCCGGGTGTTGCAGACCCAGGTGGGCGCGGACCTCAAACCCAGCCGCTTCGGCGGCCGCACCGCCCACGTGGTCAACGACTACCTCTACGCCAACGGACGCGGCGAGATGCACGCGCTGCGGCGGGGCACCTGGATCAACGCGGAGCGGCACACCTCGAAGCGGCGGGCCAAGGAACAGCTCGTCCAACAGCCCTACACCGAAGGTGAGTTGGCCGCGATCGACGGCGCGTACGCGGCCGAGACCCGGCGCGGCGCCGAGCCGCGGTACTGGGAGGACGTCGAGATCGGCGACGAGCTCCAGCCCCGCGTGAAGGGGCCGCTGACCACCACCGACGTGGTCGTGTGGCACCTGGGCTGGGGCATGCAGCTCACCCCGCCCGGCGCGTTCGGGATCGCCGCGAAGGTCCGGCGCAAGGCGCCCGGCCTCTACCCGCCCAACCCGCTGAACATCCCCGACACCGTACAGCGGCTGCACTGGGAGCCGGAGCGGGCCCGGGAACTGGGCCTGCCGGCCCCCTACGACTACGGCGGCATGCGCGAGACCTGGCTGTGCCATCTGCTCACCGACTGGATCGGCGACGACGGCTGGCTGTGGAAACTCCGCTGCGAGCACCGCAGGTTCAACTACCGCGGCGACACCACCTGGGTGCGCGGCACGGTCGTCGGCAAACGCCTGACGGACGGGCGCGCCGAGGTCGACATCGAGGTGCGCTGCGAGAACCAGCGGGGCGAGGTCACCACCCCCGGGACGGCCGTCGTCCTGCTGCCCACCCGCGACCGGGCCGTCGAACTCCCCGCGCCGCCCGCGGCGGACCTGGACGGCATGGTCGCCCATGAACTGGCCCGATTCGCCGTTTCCGGCGAGCATCCGAGGAGGTAGGCGTGTCCGACGAGGTACTGGTGGAGCGCCGAGGCGCGGTACAGCTCATCACGATCAACCGCCCGGCGGTGAAGAACGCCCTGGACGCCGCGGTGGCCGAAGGAGTGGCGGCCGCGGTCGACGAGTTGGACGAGTCGGACGAGTTGCGGGTCGGCGTGCTCACCGGCGCGGGGGGCACGTTCTCGGCGGGCATGGACCTCAAGGCCTGGCTGCGCGGCGAGACCCCCGCGATCGAGGGCCGCGGCCTGTGCGGGATCAGCATGACCCCGCCGCGCAAGCCGCTGATCGCCGCCGTGGAGGGCTGGGCCCTGGCGGGCGGCTTCGAACTGCTGCTGGCCTGCGATCTCGTCGTCGCCGCCCGCACGGCCCGGCTCGGCGTGCCCGAGGTGACCCGCTCGCTGGTCGCCCGCGCGGGCGCCGCACTCCACCTGCCGCGCCGCATCCCGTACGCCATCGCCCTCGAACTGCTGCTGACCGGGCAGCCGATCGGCGCCGCCCGGGCCGCCGGCCACGGCCTGGTCAACCGGCTCACCGAGGAGGGCGGCGCGCTGGAGGGCGCCCTCGACCTCGCGGCGACCATCGCGGCGAACGGCCCGCTCGCGGTCGCGGCGACGAAGCAGATCGCCCGCTCCACCGCCGACTGGACCCTGGACGAGGCGTGGGGCAGGCAGTTCGACATCGCCGAGCCGGTGTTCCGGTCCGAGGACGCCCGGGAAGGGGCGGCGGCGTTCGCGGAGAAGCGGGCACCGGCCTGGAAGGGCCGCTGACGATGGCGTCCGGAGCCGAGGCCACCGGCTGGGACGGGACCGTCGGCGGAGCCGAGACCGCAGGCCGGGACGAGAACGCCGACCGCGGTGGGGCGCCGACCGGTGCGGTCGGGCCGCTCGCCGGCTGCCGGGTCCTCGAACTCGGCGGTATCGGACCGGGACCGTTCGCCGGGATGCTCCTCGCCGATCTGGGGGCCGAGGTCGTCCGGGTGGACCGGCCCGGACGGGAGGCCGAGTCGGACGCGGGCGGACCGGCGGCCGTGCTGGACCGGGGCAAGCGGTCGGTCGTACTGGACCTGAAGCAACCCGCCGCGATCGACGCACTGCTGCGACTCACGGCGCGCGCGGACGTCCTGATCGAGGGGTTCCGGCCGGGCGTCACCGAACGGCTGGGCATCGGACCGCACGACTGCCTGGCCCGCAACCCCCGCCTGGTCTACGGCCGGATGACCGGCTGGGGCCAGGACGGCCCCCTCGCCGCCGCGGCCGGACACGACATCACCTACATCGCGCTGACCGGCGCGCTCGGCGCCATCGGCGAGGCGGGCGGCCCGCCGCGGATCCCGCTGAACCTCGTCGGCGACTTCGGGGGCGGCGGCTGCTACCTGGTGATCGGGGTACTGGCCGCGCTGCACGTCGTCGGGCGAACCGGCGCGGGCCAGGTCGTCGACGCGGCCGTCGTCGACGGCTCCGCCCACCTGCTCGCCAGCACCTTCGCCAAGCTCGCCCGCGACGAGTGGCGCGACGAGCGGGGCGTCAACCGGTTCGACGGCGGCTGGCCCTTCTACGCCGTGTACGAGACGAAGGACGGCCGCCATGTGGCCGTCGGCGCGCTGGAACGCAAGTTCTACCGCAACCTGGTCGAACTGCTCGGCCTCGGCGTGGACCCGGACCGGCAGCACGACCGCTCGGCCTGGCCCGAGCTGCGGGAGCTGCTGGCGAACCGCTTCGCGGAGCGCACCCGGGACGAATGGGCGGCGCTGTTCGAGGGCACCGACGCCTGCGTGGCGCCGGTCCTGAGCCTGACCGAGGCGCCGGCACACCCTCATCTGGCGGCACGCGCCAGCCTGTTCACCCGCGACGGCGTGCTCCAGCCCGCCGCGGCCCCCCGCTTCTCGGCGACCCCGACCCGCCCCGGCCGCACGGCACCGGCCGTCGGCGCCGACAGCCGCGCCGTGTTCCGCGACTGGGGCGTGCCGTTCCCCGAATGACCTGACCTAGGAGTTGTCATGCGAGACGCCGTCATCGTCGACGCCGTACGCACCCCGATCGGCAAGCGCAACGGCTCGCTGGCGTCGGTGCACGCGGCGGACCTGTCGGCCGAGGTGCTCAAGGCGCTGGTGCAGCGCACCGGCATCGACCCGGGCACCGTGGACGACGTGGTCTGGGGCTGTGTCACCCAGATCGGCGACCAGTCCAGCAACGTCGGCCGTTCCGCGGTGCTCGCCGCCGGGTGGCCCGAGCACGTCCCGGCCGTCACCGTCAACCGGGCCTGCGGCTCCAGCCAGCAGGCCGTCGACCAGGCCGCGCACGCCGTCATGGCCGGCCAGTACGACCTGGTGGTCGCGGGCGGCGTCGAGACCATGAGCAGGGTGCCGCTCGGCTCGCACCGGACGACCGGACAGCCGTACGGTCCCGCCGTCATCGCCCGCTACGACGGCGTCGAGTTCAGCCAGGGCATCGGCGCCGAGATGATCGCCGAACGCCACGGGTTCGGCCGTGCCCGCCTCGACGAGTTCGCCGCCGAGTCGCATGCGAAGGCCGCCGCGGCGATCGACGCGGGCGTCTTCGACGACCACCTCGTGCCGATCGACGTCGACGGCACCAAGTTCGGCACGGACGAGGGTCTGCGCCGGGGCACGTCGACCGAGACGCTGGCCCGGCTCAAGCCGTCGTTCAAGGAGGACGGCGTGATCCACGCCGGCAACTCCTCCCAGATCTCCGACGGCGCGGCGGCCCTGCTCATCACCACCCCCGAGCGGGCCCGCGACCTCGGTCTCACCCCGATCGCCCGCTATCACACCGGAGCGGTCAGCGGCGCGGACCCGGTCACCATGCTCCTCGGCCCGATCCCCGCGACCGAGAAGGTACTGCGCCGCTCCGGGCTGTCCCTCGACGACATCGGCGTCTACGAGGTCAACGAGGCCTTCGCACCGGTGCCGTTGGCGTGGCTCGCCGAGACCGGCGCGGACCCCGAGCGGCTCAACCCGCTCGGCGGCGCGATCGCCGTCGGCCACCCGCTCGGCGGCTCCGGCGCCATCCTGATGACCCGGCTGCTGACCCGGATGCGCCGCGAGAACCTCCGCTACGGCCTCCAGACCATGTGCGAGGGCGGCGGCACGGCCAACGCGACGATCGTCGAACTCCTGTGACGACGAGGCGACTCGGGGATGCCGCCGAGGAGGGCGGAGCGGGACTCCGCCCTCCTCGGCTGCTCACCCCTCGTCGTCGTAGGTGACGACGACCTTCTCGGCGGCGCCGGGAGTCAGCGCCAGCTCGAAGGCCCGGTGCACCTCGGCGAACGGCACCCGGTGACTGATCAGTCTGGCGAACCGCTCCTGGTGCTCCGCGAGTTCCGCCGTCACCTCGAAGATCTCGGTCGGATACCCCTGCGAGGCGATGAGGGTCAGCTCGCTGCGCAGCATCCCGCCGAGGTCGATCGCCTCGGACGGCTTCTGCACGGCGACCATCACCAGCTTGGCGCCCCATTTGGCGGCGTCGACCGTGGTGTTGAAGACGGCGGCGGCACCGGCGGCGTCGATGTAGATGTCGGTGCCCGCACCCGGCTGGCCCAGGGCGTTGGCCGCCTCGCCGTGCAACTCGGTCAGCCGCGCGGTGACGTCCTCGACCGAGGAGTCGATCACGGCGTCGGCACCGACGGCCAGCGCGGTCCGCAGCCGCTCGGGGATGACGTCCGCGACGACGACGTGCTCGACCCCGCGCAGCTTCAGCCAGATGGTGACGCCCAGCCCGATGGGCCCGGCACCGAAGACCAGGACCTTGTCACTGGGCCCCGCCCCGGACCGGTTGACGCAGTGCCGGGCGACGGCCATCGGCTCGTTGAGCGCGGCGACGTCGAAGGGCATCGTGTCGGGGAAGACGGCGAGGGTCCTGCCGATCTCCGCGTCCTCCAGCAGCAGGTACTCGCTCATCCCGCCGTGCGGGCCGCCGCACCCGATGATGCCGGAGGGCACGCCCTGCGGGTTGACCACCACCCGGTCGCCGACCTCGAGATCCGTGACCTTGGCGCCCACCTCCGCGATCTCGCCGGCCGGCTCGTGCCCGAGCAGCAGCGGCACCACCGAACCGTCGGCGTTGTACGGCGTGCCGCCCGCCTGGACGAAGAAGGTGTCGGTGCCGCAGATCCCGCAGGCGCGGATCCTGACCACCACGTCCTTCGGGCCCGGCACCGGACGCTCGGTCTCCACGACGTCGACCGTGTTCTTCGCGCCGGTCCGGACGGATCTCATCGTGGCCACGCGGATGTCTCCTTCCCCGGGGCGCCGGTCACCAGGTGACGGGCAGGTCGTAGATGCCGTACGCCTGGGAGTCCTCCTTGAACTTCAACTCCGAGACGTCGACCGCGAGCCGCAGGGTCGGGATGCGACGGAACAGCGTGCTGAACACGACGTGCAGTTCGATGCGGGCCAGCTGCTGGCCGACGCACTGGTGCGGACCCCAGCCGAACGCGTGGTGGTGCGCCGCGGTACGGGTCAGGTCGAGCTTGCCGGGCTCCGGGAACGCCTGCGGGTCCCAGTTGGCCGCCGGCAGCGAGGCGATGACACCCTCGCCGGCGCGGATGGTCTCCCCGGCGATCTCGATGTCGTCCAGCACCGCCCGCCGCGCCAGCAGATGCGGGATGGTCAGGTAGCGCAGGAGCTCCTCGACGGCCTTGGTCACGTACTTCGGGTCGTCCTCGTTCTCCCGCAGCGCCGCGAGCTGGTCGGGGTGCTGCAGCAGCAGCGCGGTGCCCAGGGTGATCATGTTGGCGCTGGTGTCGTGGCCGGCGACGAGCAGGATGTGCCCGAGCGGGGCGGCCTCCTCCATGGAGAGCACCCCCTCCCTGATCCGCGCGCCGAGGTCGGAGAGGACGTCCTCACCGGGGTCGTCCATCTTGGCCTCGATGAGCCCGGCGATGTACCGGCGCACCTCCGCGACGGACCGGGCCGCCTCCTCGGGGGTCTTGAAGCGGGCGTTGGTGACCCCGGCGTGCTCCTGGAAGAAGTCGTGGTCCTCGTACGGCACGCCGAGGAGCGCGCAGATCATGAGCGACGGCAGCGGCAGGGACAGAGCCTCGTTGAGATCGACCGGGTTGGGCCCGGCCAGCATCCTGTCGATGAGACCGTCGGTGATCTGCTGGATCTCCGGGCGGAGTTTCTCCATCCGGTGACGGGTGAACGAATTCGTCAGCATCCGGCGCCAGCGGGTGTGCTCGGCACCGTCGGTGTTGTTGATCGACGGCTGGATCTCGGCCGCGTGCGCCTTCATGGCCTCCGTCGTGTGCGGGTAGCCGGGGGCACCGATGTTCGCGCTGAGCCGCGGGTCGGTCATCAGCTCGCGCTGCGCGGCGTGCGAGGTGACGAGCCACGGAGTGGTGCCGTCCCAGGTCCGGACACGTATGACGTCCTGGTCCGTCTCGTGCAGCGCGAGCAGGCCCGGAGGGGGCGCGAACGGGCACTGGCTCGATCGGGGCGTCGGAAACTCCGGCAGCTCCGGCAGCTCCGTGGCGGCATCGGTCCCGGCGATGCTCTCGCTCATGGTTCCCTCGTTCTCTCGGCGGCGCAATTGAGGGCACCATACGTGGACCGACCGGTACAATCAATATTGCGGGCAGGTTTTCGGCCGGAGAGTCGACTTTCTATCGACCAATCGGTCTATTTGATTGACGCCGGTCTGGGCGCCGCGCGTTCGACCAGGACGGCGAGGGCTTCGGCCAGGTCAGCGGGGTTCCCGGGGCATCCCCAGGCCCCGCTCGGCGATCTGTGTCCGCAGCACCTCGTTCGCCCCGCCCGCGATCGTGTACGCGCGCGAGTACAGGTGGGCGTCCTGCCACCAGCCCGCCGCGACCGCCGCCGGATCGTCCTCGGTGAGCAGGCCGTCGGTGCCCTGCAGGCGCAGGCCGAAGTCGGCCAGGTCGTGGTTGAGTTCGCTGAAGAAGATCTTGCCCAGCAGGGCGTCCGCGGGCCGCTCCGTGCCGTGCAGCATCCGCGACTGCGCGAGGGCGATCAGCGCGGCGTTCACCTGCACCCGTGCGGCGAGTTCGCCGATCTCCTGGCGGGTGGCGGTGTCGTCGAGCGCGGGCCGTCCGCCGACCGGTACCTCCTCCGCGAGCCGCACCAGGTCGTCGAGCACGGCGAACAGCTCGACGCCGCGCGCGGCCACCCCGGACCGCTCCCGGGCGAGGCTGCTCATCGCCACCCGCCAGCCGTCGTCCACCCGGCCGATCACGTTCGCCGACGGGATCCGTACGCCGTCCAGGAAGACCTCGTTGAAGTCGGTGGTCCCGGTGATCTCGCGCAGCGGCCGCACCTCGACCCCCGGGCTGCGCATGTCCAGCGCGAAGGCCGTGATGCCCTTGTGCTTCGGCGCGTCGGCGTCGGTGCGCGCGAGCAGGTAACCCATGTCCGAATGCTGGCCGTTGGTCGTCCACACCTTCTGGCCGTCGACGACGAACACCGCGTCGTCGCCCTCGCCCTCGCGGCGGGCCCGGGTGCGCAGGGACGCCAGGTCGCTGCCCGCCTCGGGCTCGCTGAACAGCTGGCACCAGACGTCGTCGCAGGAGCGGATACGGGGCAGGAACCGCGCCCGCTGCACGTCGGTGCCGAACTCGATGAGGGCCGCCGAGGCCAGCGAGGCCGCGCCGACCGGCGCCCAGGTGCGGGCCCGGGCGATCTCCTCTGCCACCACGGAGGGTTCCAGGGGGTGCGCGTCCGGCCGGCCGCCGTACTCGGCGGGCCAGTCGATGCCGAGCAGGCCCGCCTCGTACAGCTCGGCGGTCCAGGCCCGGATCGCCGGCATCAGTTCCGGCCCGGGGGCGCGTACCCCGGCGTGCGCCTTGACGCCCGGCGCGTGCTCGGCCACGAAGGCGCGCACCTTGCCGCGGAAGGCCTCCAGTTCGGGTGTGGGCTCCAGCCGCATCGCCGCCGACTCCTCGGTCCTCATGCAAGCGATCTCGAAATGAGGGTACTCTAATCATGGCTCTGGCCCGGTTGCCAAGAGGTGGTACCGAAATCAGTGAACCGATCTCGGCGCCGGATGTCCGGTCCGGGGGCTCCCGACCCGGTGCTGAATAGACTGGGGATCCGCAATGTTTCCGCAGAGGAGTTGGCCCATGGCGACTGCCGTCGACCGCGAGCCCGCCGACGGCGAGACCGACACCCCCGTCGGCAAACTGGCCGCGCAGACCGCGCAGCGCATCGAGGCGACCGTGATCCGCCGGGGCTGGCCCGTCGGCGAGTCGCTGGGCTCCGAGGTGGACCTGCGCGAGCAACTCGGGGTGAGCCGGGCGGTGCTGCGCGAGGCGGTGCGCCTGGTCGAGCACCACCAGGTCGCCCGGATGCGGCGCGGCCCCGGTGGCGGCCTGATCGTCTGCGCTCCCGACGCGGGACCGGCGACCCGGGCCATGGTGATCTACCTGGAGTACGTGGGCACCAGCGTCACCGATCTGCTCCAGGCCCGCCGGCTGCTCGAACCGATCGCCGCGGGCCTCGCCGCCGACCGCATCACCGAGGAGGGCATCGCCACGCTGCGCGCCACCCTCGACTCCGAACGCGACCACTGGGACGACCCGTCGGTCCACTCGCAGGACCCCCTGCACCCGGTGCTCGGACAGTTGTCGGGCAACCCGGTGCTGCACCTGTTCATCGACGTGCTCACCCGCCTCACCGCCCGCTACGCCCACACCTCGCGCCGGATCTCCAAGGCGGAGATGCATGCGGCGAAGGAGGCCTCGCACCGCGAGCACCGCGCCGTCGTGGACGCCGTCGTCGCCGACGACGGGGCCCGCGCGCAGACCGAGCTGACGGCCCATCTGGAGTCGGTGGCCGCCTGGATCGAGAAGCACCGGGTACGCCGCGGGGCGCGGATCTCGGGGAGCGTGGTCGAGCCCGAGCTGGTCGAGGGTCCGCGCGCCAAACTCGCCGAGGTGGTGGCCTCCCGGATCCACGACGACATCGCCGCGCGCGGCTGGCAGATCGGCATGGTCCTCGGCTCGGAGGCGGACCTGCTGGCCCGCTACGAAATCAGCCGGGCCGTGCTGCGGGAAGCCGTACGGCTCCTGGAGTACCACTCGGTCGCCCGGATGCGGCGCGGCCCCGGCGGGGGCCTGGTCGTCACCGCGCCCGAGCCGCAGGCCAGCATCGACACGATGGCCCTCTTCCTCGAATACCAGGGCGTCACCGCCGACGACCTGCGGATCGTCCGCAACGCCGTCGAACTCGGCATCGTCGCCCGAGTGACCGCCCGGCACGCCGCGGGCGCCCCGCAGGTCGCCGAGCGCCTCGGCAAGGCCGTCCGCTGGACCGTCGAGGGCCCGGCCGACGACCACCGCAAGGCCGACCTGTTCCACTCCGAACTGGCGGCCCTGGCCGACAACCCGGTGCTGTCGCTGTTCCTCGCCATCATCACCGAGCTGTTCCGCCGGCACGCCTCCGGACACGACCGGCCGCTGCCCGGCGACTCGGCGGCCGACGAGGTCCGGCACGTCCACCAGCGCATCCTCGACGCCATCGTGCAGGGCGACGCCGGAGTGGCCCGCCACCGGATGCGCCGCCACCTGGACGCCCTCATCCCCTGGTGGCACTGATTTAGTGACACTGATTACCGACGCCCCGTGCGGCTTTTTGCCGTGCTGGGCTTTCTGCTGTGCCAGCGGTCGCTAATTACGTATACTGAATAGGTGGGTGGCCGGCAACTGCGGCGGAAGACCATCGTCAGCAAGTCCCTGGGCCTGTGAGGAGACCCGAGTGAACATCGACGGATCCACGGCACTGGTCACCGGCGGCGCCTCCGGCCTCGGACTGGCCACCGCGCGCCGGATCACCGACCGCGGCGGCCGGGTCGTCCTGGCCGACCTCTCCGAGGAGCAGGGCGCCAAGGCGGTCGCCGAACTCGGCGGCGCCGCCCGCTTCGTCCGCGCCGACGTCACCGACGAGGCCGCGGTGAACGCCGCCCTCGACGCCGCGCAGGAACACGGTCCGCTGCGCTTCGCCGTGCACTGCGCCGGACGCGGCGGCGACCGCACCCGGATCATCGACCGCGAGCGCACCCCCGGCGAACTCGCCACCTTCGCCGAGGTCGTACGGGTCAACCTGATCGGCACCTACAACGTGCTGCGCCTGGCCGCCGCCCGCCTCTCCGGCAACGACATCGTGGACGGCGACCGCGGGGCCGTCGTCCTCACCGCCTCGGTCGCCGCGTTCGACGGCCAGATCGGCCAGACCTCCTACACCGCCGCCAAGGCCGGCGTGCACGGCATGACCCTCGTCGCCGCCCGTGACCTCGCCAGTTGGCAGATCCGGGTTAACACCATCGCCCCCGGCATCATGGACACCCCCATGCTCGGCCGCCTCCGCGAGGACATCCGCGACGGACTCGCCGCCTCCGTCCCGCACCCCAAACGCCTGGGCGACCCCGACGACTTCGCCCGCCTGGCCGTGGAGATGCTGGAGAACCCCTACCTCAACGGCCAGACCGTCCGTCTCGACGGCGCCATCCGCATGGCCCCGCGATGACCGCGGCCGAGACCGACGATCAGTTCCGCTCCCGCCTGCGCGCCTTCCTGACGCGGCACCACCCCGGCCGCCGCCCCGAGGACCCCGCCGAACGCCTCGCCTGGCAGAAGAACTGGCTGCGCACGCTCTGCGACGCCGGATACGCCGGCCCGAGCTGGCCGCGCGAGTACGGCGGCATGGGCCTGCCCTTCGCCCGCCAGGTCAGCTACCAGGAGGAGTACGCGCGAGCCCGGGTCCCCGGCCCCCTGGGCACCGGAATCGGCATCGCCGCGCCCACCCTCATCAGGTACGGCACGCCCGAGCAGAAGGAACGCCTCCTGCGCCCCATGCTGCGCGGCGACACCGTCTGGGCACAGGGCTACTCCGAACCGGAGGCGGGCTCGGACCTGCCCGCACTGCGCACCACGGCACGCCGTGCGGGCGGCGGCCCCGACGACCCCCGAGCCGAGTACGTCGTCAACGGCCAGAAGGTGTGGAACAGTTCGGCCGACATCGCCGACATCCTCTTCACCCTGGTCCGCACCGGACCCCCCGACTCCCGCCAGGACGGCATCAGTTACCTCCTGATCGACGCCCACGCCCCCGGCGTGACCGTGCGCCCACTGCGCGACCTCACCGGTGACGCGCACTTCTGCGAGATCTTCTTCGACGACGTCCGGGTCCCGGTCGCCGACCGGATCGGCGCGGAGAACGGCGGCTGGCCCCTGGTCCGCACCAGCCTCGGCCACGAACGCGCCGCCGGGGCGATGAACCAGGCCGCCCGGTACCGGCGCGTCCTCGACGAGCTGGTCGAGCTGGCGCACGAACGCGGCGCGACCGCCGACCCCCTGGTGTGCGACCGGCTCGCGGACTTCGAGATCCGGGTGACGATCATGCGGCTCACCGGCATGCGGACCATCGCCGACATCATGGCCAAGGGCGAACCCGGCCCCGCCTCCTCGACCGCACGACTGTTCATCGTCACCTTCGAGCAGGAACTGCACGAGTTCGCCATGCAGTTGCTGGGGTCCTACGGGATCCTGGGCCGCCGCGACCCGCACGCCGTCCAGCGCGGCCGCTGGGTGTGGGGTTTCCTGCGCACCCGGGCCTCGACCATCGGCGCGGGCACCGCCGAGATCCAGCGCAACACCATCGCCGAACAGGTCCTGGGACTGCCCCGGGACCCGGCGATGCCGGCCACCGGAAGAACACCATGAGAGCCGCACGCTGTACGCACTACGGGCCCCCGCACGGCCTGGCCGTCATCGAAGTCGACGACCCCGTACCCGGCCCGGGAGAGGTCCTGGTCCGGGTGCACGCGGCCGCGGTCAACTACCCGGACGTACTGCTGGTCGCGAACCGCTACCAGGTGCCCGCACCGCTGCCGTTCACCCCGGGCAGCGAGTTCGCCGGTGTCGTCGCCGCGCTGGGCCCGGGCGTCTCCGGCCCCGCGGTGGGCACACCCGTGGCCGGAGCGGTGCTCACCGGCGCCTTCGCCGAGCAGGCCGTGGTGCCGGTGACCGGCCTGCGCCCCGTCCCCGAGGGCCTGGACATGGTCCACGCCGCCGCGTTCCACGTCACCTACGCGACCGCCTACCACGCCCTGACCACCGTCGGGCAGGGCACGCCGGGGGAGTGGGCGACCGTGCTCGGGGCCGCGGGCGGCGTCGGCTCCGCGACCGTCGACATCGCCACCCGGCTCGGCATGCGCGTCGTGGCGGCGGCCTCCGGCCCGGAGCGGCTCACCGTCGCCCGCAAGCTGGGCGCCGAGGGCGGCGTCGACTACGTCCGCGAGGACCTGAAGACCCGCATCCGCGAACTGACCGGCGGCGAAGGCGCCCACCTGGTCGTCGACCCCGTGGGCGGCGACCACGCGGAGGCCGCCCTGCGCGCGCTGCGCCGCGGCGGCCGGTTCGTCACCGTGGGCTACGCCGACGGCAGGATCCCGCGGATCCCGCTCAACCTGGTGCTGCTCAAGGACACGGTCGTACGGGGCTTCGAGATCCGGATGCTGCGCCGGTACGCCCCGGACGCGGTGGCCGCGGGCGACCGGGCGCTCGCCCGGATGGTCCGGGACGGGATGCGCCCGCTCGTCTCCCGGGTCCACCCCCTCGCCGACGTCGCGGCCGCGCTGACCGACGTGGCCGAGCGGCGCACCACCGGCAAGGTGGTCATCGACATGGGGGCATGAGGGTCAGAACGCCGGCAGTTGCGGGCGCCGCCTGACGTATCCGCCGGCGTCGACGCGCATCTGCATGCCGGTGACGTACCGCGACTCGTCCGACACCAGGAACAGCACCATGTCGGAGACGTTCTCCGGCTCGACGTAGGGGATCCCGAAACCGGTCGTCGCGGGGAAGCCGGGCAGCGCGTCCTCGCGGGTCGGGTTCTCCAGGTCGGGCCGGAAAGACCGGTACATCAGGTCGCTGTTCAGCATGTCGGTGTTGACGTTCGTGGGATGGACCGCGTTGACCCGGATCCGGCGGGACAGCAGGACCGTCGCCAGGTCGTGCACGAACGCGGCCACCTGGCGCTTGGCGAAGGAGTATCCCAGTCCGCCGGGCCCGTTGGCCGGGTTGTCGACGGTCGCCGGTATCAGCGCCGCGATGGACCCGGTCGCGACGATCGAGCCGCCGTCGGGCAGCTGGGGCAGGGCCGCGTCGACGGCGTGGACCACCCCGTTGAAGTCGACGGTGACGGCGTCCAGGAAGGCCTGCGCGGTCTGCTGCGGCCCCAGCGGGGCGATCCCGGCCTGGGCGACCACGGCGTCGAGCCGCCCCAGCTCCGCCACCCCCTCGGCGACCGCCGCCTTCAACGCGGCCGGATCCCGTACGTCGGCCCTGCGGGCGACGATGCGCCGGCCGAGCTTCTCCACCTGCCGGACCGTCTCGTCCAGGTCCGCCTCGGTGGCCAGCGGATAGCCGTTGGTGGCGATGTCCGCGCACAGGTCCACGGCGATGATGTCGGCCCCCTCCGAGGCGAGCCGGACCGCGTGGGCCCGGCCCTGGCCGCGCGCGGCCCCGGTGATGAAGACGGCCTTGTCCTGCACTCGACCCATGGGGTCTCCTTCCACAGAAGAAAAGAGTAGCCTAAATGATACTAGGGAAGGTTGGTCCGTCTTCGAGGATCTCCGAATCACGGCCGATTGAGTCGATCTCTCCCGCCCAGTGAGACAGGTTCAGTGCACACAATGCGCCCGGTGCTAGAGAGTCCCCGAGACCGAGGGAGCACACGATGCCGTTGCAGCCATGGATGAAGTTGCTGTCGACCGACGACCACCTGATCGAACCCCCGCGCCTGTGGTCCGACCGGCTGCCGGCGAAACACCGGGAGGCCGGGCCGCGCATCGTGGAGCAACCGCGCGGCGCGGGCCGGGCCCCCGCCGAGGTCTGGGTCTACGAGGACCGCGTCTACCCCTACATCGGCCTCAACGCCGTCGCCGGGAAGAGGCCCGAGGAGTTCGGCCTCGAACCCACGCGCTACGACGAGATGATCCCCGGCTGCTACGACCCCGGGGCCCGGATCCGCGACATGGACCTGGACGGCGTGTGGGGCGCCCTGTGCTTCCCGTCCTTCCCGGGGTTCTCCGGCCATGTCTTCCTGGACGGCCAGGACCGCGAACTGGCCCTGCTCTGCGTGCGGGCGTGGAACGACTTCGTCCTCGACGAGTGGTGCGCCACCGCACCGGGCCGGCTCATCCCGCTGGTCATCATGCCGATGTGGGACGTCGACGCCTGTGTCGCCGAGATCCACCGCACCGCGGCCAAGGGTGCGAAGGCGATCTCCTTCCCCGAGAACCCCGCCCCCCGCGGCCTGCCCTCCTTCCACACCGGCTACTGGGACCCCATGTTCTCGGCGGCCGAGGAGACCGACCTGCCCGTGTGCCTGCACTTCGGCACCTCGGGCAAGCCGCCGAAGACCGCCGAGGAGGCCCCGTTCGCGGTGACAATCACCCTGTTCGGCTGCAACGCCATGTACGCCACCGCCGACCTGCTCTTCTCCTCGGTGCTGCACAAGCACCCCAAGCTGAAGATCGGCCTGTCCGAGGGCGGCATCGGCTGGATCCCGTACCTTCTGGAGCGCGCCGACGGCACCTGGGAGCGGCACCGCTTCTACCAGAACGTCAACCAGAGCGTGCGCCCCTCGGAGCTGTTCCACCGGCACTTCCACGGCTGCTTCATCGACGACCGGTTCGGCGTGGAGGTACGGCACCACGTCGGCGTCGACAGGATCACCTGGGAGTGCGACTACCCGCACTCCGACTCCTACTGGCCCAAGTCCCGCGCCTACGCGGCCGAGGTCCTGGCCGACGTACCCGACGAAGAGGTGCACAAGATCGTGGAGCTGAACACCCGCCGCCTCTACAACCTGCCCGCGTGAGCCGGCGACCCGAGTCCGAGCGGTCCGACTGGACCGACCTGGACCTGCTCACCCGCGACGAGGCCCACAACCGGCTCCTCGCCGAGATCGCCGAGACGGACGCACGCCTCGCCGAGCCGGGCACGTCCGACGGGCCCGAGCGGGAACTCCTCCGGTCCCGGCTGCGCGCCCTGCGCGAGGCCGCCGCGGACCTGAACGACCAGCCGAAGGAGAACTGAGGTGGCCACGGGACGCGTCGACGGCAAGGTCGCGATCGTCACGGGAGCGGCCCGCGGGCAGGGCCGCTCCCACGCCGTGCGGCTGGCCGAGGAGGGGGCGGACGTCGTCGTCACCGACGTCTGCCACGACATCAGCGACGAACTGCCCTACTCGCTCGGCACCAAGGAACAACTGGAGGAGACCGCCGAACTGGTCCGGGAGACCGGCCGGCGGTGTGTCGCCGTACAGGCCGACGTCCGCTCGATCGCCGAGATGCGGGCCGCGGTCGACGCCGCGCGCAGCCAGTTCGGGCGGCTCGACACGGTCGTCGCCAACGCCGGCGTCATGAGCTCCGGCACCGCCTGGGAGCTGTCCGAGGACGTCTGGGACGTCGTCGTCGACGTCAACCTCAAGGGCGCCTGGAACACCGCACGCGCCGCGATCCCCTGGATGATCGAGGCGGGACAGGGCGGCTCGATCGTCATCACCAGCTCCGCCGCAGGCATCCGCGGCCATGTGCCGTACGCCCACTACGTGGCGAGCAAGCACGGCGTGGTGGGCCTGATGAAGGCCCTGTCCAACGAACTCGCCCCGCACCGCATCCGGGTGAACACCGTCCATCCCACCGGGGTCGGCGACACGGGCATCACCGTCGGCGTGCCGGTCGAGGAACTCGCCGCGCGCGAGCCGCTGTTCGCGCTCGCCGCGATGAACCCCCTGGCCCCGTACGTCGAGCCCCGGGACGTGTCGAACGCCGTCCTCTTCCTCGCCTCGGACGAGGCGAGGTACGTCACCGGGCTGCAGTTCACCGTCGACGCGGGGTCGACCAACAAGCCGTAGAACGGAGTGGGTTGAATGAAGATCACCATCGAATCGTCGTCCTGTTCGGGCCACGCGCGGTGCGCGGCCGCGGCCCCGCAGCTGTTCCGTCTCGACGACGACGGCTATGCGCTGCCCCTCGACGGCGACGTCCCCCAGGGCCTGGAGCAGGCCGCCCGGGACGGGGCGACGGCCTGCCCGGAACGGGCCATCACCGTCCGCTGACAACACGTTCGCCGACAACACGCCCCCCGCCGACGAAGTCCACCGACGACGAGCGAGCCCCACGGTCCGAGGAC
>NZ_JBHXMA010000060.1:0-52810 GCF_042721035.1 Streptomyces sp. NPDC058464 | reverse complement strand
GGTCGCCTCGGCCGTCGGCTCCGGCTCCGGCTCCGGCGCGGTCTCCGTCGTGTCGACCGCCACCTCCGGCTCGATCAGGCGGGTCGCCTGCTTCGGAACCGTTACGTTGTCGAAAGCCGCTGAGACCAGATCGTGTTCGTCGGTCGTTGCCGGGCGGGGCTCCGGGACCGCGGCCGGGGTTTCCGGTTCCGGGGTCTTCTGCGGAGCCGCCGGGGCCGGCGTGGACTGCGAGGGGAGCTGGTCCGCACCCTCTGCCTCGGCAGGGCGCGGCTTTCGCGACCTGCCGAATGCGTTCCGCAGGAGAGTGAGAATGCCCATGTGCGCAACCCTTCGCGTGAGTTGATACCCGTCAATCGCTGGCCAGGACGGACACGTAAGGTTAGCGGCCCCAGGTTGCGATCTTGGGGAGGGTCGATGACTCCTGTCGGGCGTACGGCGGTCGAGTCCCAGACTGTCGTCAAGTAGCCCTCGGTTTGGTTCAGTTCACCTCTCGTTCATTCGGCGGCCGTTCGGGTGGGCCGTCCCGTCCCCGTCGTCACGCTTGCGTCAAGGGTTGGTAATGGGAGAGTAAAGTGCGGATGCGCTCAGTGCGGGGAGGCGATCGCTCTGGCCGCCGCCACCTCCTGGCGCAGGGGTTCCAGGACGCTGTCCGGGGGGCCCGTGAGGTCCGTGCGGACCGCGACGAGGGTCTCCGAGCGGCGGACGCCCTCCGCCAGCTCGCGCAGTTGCAGGGCCACCTGGTCGACCTCGGCCCGGTCCGGGGGAGGTGCTCCGTGCCGGACCCGGACCCGGGCCGCCGTCGTCGCGTCGACGATGCGTTCCACCGCGACGACCAGGGGCCACCAGGCGGCCGCCCGGCGGCCGGTGGGCGGCGGCTCGGTCAGGGCGCGCTGGAACTCGGTGCGGATGACGGACAGGTCGCGGTAGAGGCGGCGGCGCAGCCGGGCGCGGGCGGCGGGGTTGGCGCTCGGATTGAAAGCCAGCTCCACATAGGCCGCCGTGTCCGCCACCGCGTCGGCCAGGCGGTCGCCGACCCGGGTGCGCCAGCTCTCCGGCCAGAGCAGGTACCCGGCGATCAGGGCGATCGCGCAGCCCATCAGGGAGTCGAGGAGGCGGGGCAGGAGCAGCGCCGTGCCCTGGTGGTTCAGTACGTCGGAGAGGAGCAGGATGACCGGGGTGACGGCCGCCGTCTGGAAGCCGTAGCCGCGCGGGGTCAGGGCCGGGACCAGCGGGGCCAGGACCATCATCACCGGTACGTCCCACCAGCCGCGCGGCACCACGGTGAGGACCGTCGCCGCCACCACCAGGCCGGCCACCGTGCCGACCGCGCGCAGCAGCGCCCGGGAGAACACCGAGCCGAAGTCGGGCTTGAGGACGAAGGTGATGGTGAGGGCGACCCAGTAGGAGCGCGGGACCGGGACCAGGGAGACCAGGGCCTGCGCGATCCCGATGCACAGGGCGAGCCGGATGCCGTAGCGCCAGGAGTTGGCGGAGAGGACCACGTTGCGGGCGGCCCGGGCGGTGCGGATGCCGAGGGCGGCGGGGCGGCCCAGGCGGTCGTCGATGCCGCGCGGGTCGACGTCGGGGGTGGTGGCGACCTCGGCCACGTGCCGCAGGGCGTGGTCGACGGCGCGGCCGGTCTCGTTGACCGGCGTGGGCAGGTCGAGCCCTATCGGTCCGGTGTAGCCGGTCTCGATGGCGTCGGCGATGTGCAGGACCGCGGCCGGGACCTGGGGCGGCAGCGGCTTTCCGGCCTGCCGGGCGAGCCGGACGGCCGGGGCGGCCTCCACCACCGGGGTGATCGCGTTCAACTGGGCGAGCATGCGGGTGAGTTCGCTGCTGCGGCCGCGGTACCGGGCGCGCCGGGCCAGGATCAGGTCGTACGACTGGTTCAGCGACTGGGTGACGGTGTGCCGGGCGCGGTCGTACGCCTCGGCGTCGTCGGAGTCGCTGACGGACAGCAGGTCGGCGACCGTGCGGTAGGTGGCGGCGACCGCGGAGCGTTCCGGTACGCCCGAGCGCAGTGGCCAGGCCAGCAGGGCGAGGAGGAGGACCAGCAGGCCGCCGCCGGTCATCAGTACCGGGGTGAGCCACCAGGCGCCGGGCAGCGGGAGGCCCGCGCCGATCACGGAGTTGAGCAGGAGGAGCAGGCCGGATACGGAGGACACCGCGCCGATCGTCGAGATCATCCCGGAGAGCAGGGCGATGCCGGTGATGACGGCGACCGTCAGCCAGCCCTGGCCGTAGACCAGGGAGCCGGCGGTGACTCCGACGGCGCCGAAGAGCTGTGGGACCGCGATGTTGAGGATCCGCATCCGGTAGGCGTCGGCGGTGTCGCCGATGACGCCGGACAGGGCGCCCATCGAGGCGAGTGCGCCGTAGGCGGGCTGTCCTACCGCGAGCCCGACGGCGAGCGGGAGCGCCATGCCGAGGGCGGCGCGGGCGAGGGCGGCCCAGTTGAGGGGGGCTGCCTGCTGCGGCCGGAGGTTCCTTACCAGCCAGTCGGGAGGGGTGAGGCCGATGGGGAACTCGCGGGACATGCGCCCATTATCAGGGGCGGTGCCCGGTGGAGGGTGATGTCCACGAGGAGGGCGCGGGCCGCTTCGGGGGCTGCCGCCCCCGGACCCCCGCATCGGCCTGAACGGCCTCGTCCTCAAACGCCGGACGGGCTGGAAAGTGAGGGTGCGGGCCGGTTGTCGTCTTCAGGCATCGGGCGGGCTGGAGGGTGGTATCGGAGGGTCTTCGTCCTTCGCGCGGCGGACGGGCTGGAGGGTGGGGGTGCGGGCCGGTTGTCGTCTTCAGGCATCGGGCGGGCTGGAGGGTGGTGCCGGAGGGTCTTCGTCCTTCGCGCGGCGGATGGGCTGGAGGGTGGGGGTGCGGGCCGGTTGTCGTCCTTGGGCGCTGGGCTCGTTGGGAGGGGCTGATCGGCTTTCGTATGCGGGTGTGGATCGGTGTGTCCGGCGGTGTGTCCGTCGCGAGGGGTCACGATTCTTCGTCCACCCGGGTCAGGAACTCCTCCAGTGCCCGGTTGAACTCCTCCGGGCGTTCCAGGTTCGGCAGGTGGGATGCGCGGTCGATGATGCGGAGGGTGGCGTCGGGGAGGAGGGCGTGCATGGTCTCGGCGTCGGAGACGGGGGTGTATTCGTCGTGCGCGCCCACCACCACCAGGGCCGGGACCGTGACCTTCGTCAGCAGCGGGCGGTAGTCGGGGCGTTCGGCGCGGCCGCGCAGGGCCGCTGCCGCGCCCTCGGGGTCCGTGGCCGTCATCATGCGGTGGACGTGGGCCTTCACGTCGGGGTGGGCGTGCGGCGCGACCATCTTCTCCAGGACCTCGTCGGCGTAGCCGCGCATGCCCTCGCGGAGCAGCCGGTCGGCCATGGCGTTGCGGGTCCGTCTGCCCTCCAGGGTCTCCGGGTCCGGGAAGGTGTCCGCCAGGACCAGGCCCCGGACGCGCTCGGGGCCGAGGCGGTCGTAGCACTCCATCGCGATCTGGCCGCCCATGGAGAGGCCGACGAGGACGCAGGTGGGCACGTCCAGTGCGTCGAGGAGTTCTTCCAGGTCCGCCGCGAAGCGGGAGAGGGGGGTGACGCCGGGGGTGACCGGGGAGGCGCCGTAGCCGCGCAGGTCGGGGGCGACGACCCGGCGGGTGGGGGCGAAGGCCCTCTGCTGGGGGCGCCACATCGTGCGGTCGAACGGGTGGCCGTGGATGAGGAGGAGGGGGGTTCGTGTGGTGTGTGGATGATTGTCGTAGTGGTCGCCGGCGTCGTCGTGTGCGAGGAAGGGGGGCATGCGGCCGACCCTATGGATCTCCCATTCCTCGGTGCAATAAAATCTTTGCTCTCGGTGCAATAGGACATGGGGGGGACCGTGGACGACTTCCGGGGGATCGCGGACCGGATCGCGTTGGACATCGCGCGGGGGCGGTTGCGGACCGGGCAACGGCTGCCGCCGCAGCGGGCGTTCGCGCGGCGGCACGGGATCGCCGCCTCGACCGCCGGGCGGGTGTACGCCGAACTCGTGCGACGCGGGCTCGTGGTGGGCGAGGTCGGTCGGGGGACGTTCGTGCGGGCCGCGCAGGCGGCGCCGGAGGGGCAGGCGCTGGTCGAGGACGGCGCCGCCCGGGTGAACCTGGAGCTCAACTACCCCTCCGTGCCGGGGCAGTCGGAGCTGCTGGCGCCGGCCCTCGCTCCCCTGCTGCGGCCCGACGCACTCACCGACGCCCTCCGGCCGGGCGCCGCCGACGGCACCCCGCACGCCAGGGAGGCCGCCGCCGAACTGCTCGCCACCGGCGACTGGCGGCCCGACCCCGGCCGCGTCCTCTTCACCGGCAACGCCCGGCAGGCCATCGCCGCCACCCTGGGGTCCCTGGTGCGGCCGGGCGGCCGGATCGGGGTGGAACCGTTGACGTATCCGCTGGTCAAGGAGATCGCCGGGCGGCTCGGCGGCACGCTCGTCCCGGTACGGACGGACGAGGCGGGGCCCGTCGTCGAATCCGTGCTCGCCGCGCACCGGGCCGCGCCGCTCTCCGTGCTCTACCTCCAGCCGACCCTGCACAACCCGACCTCGGTGACCGTTCCGGCCGAGCGCCGCCTCCAGCTGGCGCGTGCGGTGAGCGACCTGGGAGTGCCCGTGGTGGAGGACCGGATCTGGTCGTTCCTGCACCGCGGCCCCGAGCCGCCGCTCGCCGCCCTCGCGCCCCGGCTCGTGCATCTCGTCGACGGGCTCTCCAAGCGGGTCGCGCCCGGTCTCACCGTGGGGTTCGCCGTCGTACCGGAGGACCGGGTGGCGGCGGTGGCGGCCGCCGTGCGGTCCGGGGGGTGGAGCGCGGGGGCGTTCGCGCTGGAGGCGGCCGTGCGGTGGATCGGGGACGGGACCGTGGCGCGGCTGGTGGCGGCCAAGCGGGAGCAGGCCGCGCGGCGCCAGGGGCTGGTGCGCGAGGTGCTCGACGGGTTCGCCGTACGGGGCGATCCGCACGGGTATTTCGCCTGGTGGGAGCTGCCCGAGCCGTGGCGGGCGGACGCCTTCACGGCGGCCGCGGCCGCCCACGGGATCGCGGTCACGCCCGGTACCGCCTTCCGCGTCGACCCGAAGCGGACACCGGACGCGGTACGGCTCGGGCTCGCGTCGGCGGCGGAGCCGGAGCTGGTGGGGGCGCTGCGGACGCTGGCCGCCCTCGCGGCGCGCGGTCCGCGGCAGCCCCCGTCGGACGGTCAGTCCAGCAGGCCGTCGTAGTCCGGCAGCTTGTAGGTGGTGTCGGCGTAACCGCCGGACAGGTCCGTCGTGTTGTTGCCGATGTTCGCGACGATGTCGTAGCCGTTCGCCTCGATCGCCTTGCGCTGCGAGGTCTTGAAGTCCGCGACGGACTCGGTCAGCAGCTGGGCGACCGTGCGCGCGTAGAGGCCGTCGACGGTGTAGCCGACCGACTTCAGGTTGGCCTTGGTCACCACGTTGTACAGGTCGCTGCGGGCGCTGACGAAGAAGACGCTGACACCCTTGGCGTGCGCGTCCTGGGCGAGGGCGAGCACCGGCGGGGTGGCGGGGATGGTGATGCCGCCCTCGAAGTACGTCTCCAGCGAGGTGTTGTCGATGTCGAGGACGATCGCCAGCTTGGCGCCGGAGGTGTTGGCGGCGGCGCGGTTGTCGATGTAGGTCTGCGCGGGGCCGGTGACGGCGGCGACGTCGGACAGCCACTGGGCCTCGGTGACGGTCGAGTCGGCGGCCTGCGCGGGCAGCGCGGCGGCGAACGACAGGGCGAGGCCGGCCGTGAGGACGACGGCGGCACGGCGCGCGGTGGGACGGTTCATCGGGTGCGAGCTCCTCAGGTCACGTCGGCCGCCGGCGTTCCGTACCGGTGGCCGTCGTTCCGCCACGGTGGTCGGCCGGGGCGCCCGCCGGGTGTCCCCTGGAGAAGCAGCCGGTTACGTGACTGGCATGTTCTGGTCAGAAGTCTGTGAATCGGCCCTGAGGGACGCGGAATCGGCTGTGCCGGCGGCCGGTTGCCGCGCCTCCTGGGACCTCGGCCGGCGCAGACGTCCGCCGGCCCAGGTCGCCGCGGCCACCGTCAGGCCGAGGGCCACGAGCAGCCAGGAGACCGTGCGGAGGGTGGACGTCAGGGCGTCGTAGACGGCGGCCGCGGCCGGGTGCGAGACGTCCGGCGGCAGGTCGGCCAGGGTGAGCCGGCGGCCGACCGAGAGGGCGAGGCCGAGCAGGGCACCGCCCAGGGCCGTGCCCAGCGCGGTCGCCGTGACGGCACGGCGCCGGCGGACGGCGACGGCGATGCCGCCGGCCGCGAAGACGACGGCCGCGACGGGAAGCCAGAAGCCGGCGACTTCGAGCACGTGGAACCCCTTCCGGAGCCGGTCCAGTTCGGCGGCCGGGAGTACGGCGACCGCCGTGTGCTGGACCGGGATACGGGCCGCGAGCGGCACATGGTCCTGGGTGAGCTGGTCCTTGACCTGCGCGGTGACCGGGGCGAGGTCGACGGTCACGGGCTCCTCGCGCTCGCCCTGGAGCGCCCGCAGCACGGCGTCGTGGGTGGCCCGGTTGCCGGCGTCCCAGGCCAGCCGGAACGCCCGGGTCTGGGTGAAGGATCGGACCGCCTCGCGCACGAACGGCGCCACCGTGCCCCGCATCGGCAGGCCGACGTCCACCTCGCGCATGATGCCGTCGCCGACGGTGTCCGCCACGGCGTCCCGGACGTCCGGGTCGTCGGCCAGCGGTGCCATCGTGCTGACGTACTGTCCGGTGTCCGCCAGCCCGTAGGCCGCCCACGCCGCGAGCGCGCCGAACGGCAGCAGCAGGCAGGCCAGCGCGATCAGCAGGGCCGACAGGGCGCCCCGAAGACGTGAGCGCGGCGCGGGCCGGGGAGGCACGGGGGGCACGCTTCCAGGCAAGCCCCTGGGGGCCGGTCAGGCGAGCGGTGTGACTGCATTCGGGGGCATCGCGGGGCGCAGGTCAAGCCGAACGGGCGCTACGACGGCCCCGGCCGTGAGGGCAGGGGCCCAGGGCCGGGGCCACGCGTACGCCGCGCCCACCGGGCGGCGGCGCCGCTACCGGATGCGGTTCCGCTACCGGATACGGTTCCCGGCCGCGTCCTCGTGCGTGTAGAACCGGTAGAACATCAGGATGAACGTCACCGCCGCGACCGCCAGCGACATGCCGACGGACCTGAGGACCGACTCCCCGGTCTGGCTGTACAGGAAGCCGAAGGCGATGCCCGCGAACGCCGTCCACACCACCGCGTGCAGCTCCCGGCTCAGCCGTGGGGCATAGGTCAGCAGGGCGAACAGCACCACCGCGAAGACGAGTGCGGACAGGAAGCCGAACAGCAGGTTCCCGCCGGTGATGGGCCCGCCGCTGCGCCGGTTCGCCGCGGCCCAGTCGCCGTAGATCAGCCCGGTCACCACGGGCACGGCCACCCGGGCCCTGGCGTGCGTCTGCGCGCTGAACACGTCGGGCGTACGGCCGCCCCGGGGCATACCGCCGGACGTGGGTGCCGCTTGAGCCATGAGCGTGCTCCTCTCTCCTCGCCCCCACCCTCCAGAGCACACCTGCGGGTACCCCCTGGCAAGTCGGTCGGCACGAGAACCCGTCCCCCGAGCCGTCCCGTACGACGTGCGGTGCGTCCCCGCCCGTGTTTCCCTGACTGACGTGACCGACCACCAGGCCCTGCGGCGGTGGAAGGAGCTGCTGCGGGCCAGGGGCCGGAGCATCGCCTGGGTGGCGCCGCTCCTGCTGCTCGCCGGGATCACGGCGGTCGACCTCAACACCACGGAGCGGTTCCGGATCATCTCCTGGATCGTCCTGGTCCCCGGTATCGCGGCGGCGGTCTGCGGGGTCTTCGCGACCGCGGTCTTCGCGGTGCTGTCGGTCCTCGACTACGTCGCCGTGGACAGCGCCTGGCCCCACCAGTACCAGGCCGGGCTGCCCGACTTCATCCTGGTCGCCTTCGCGGGGCTGCTGGCCATCCTCGCCTGCGCGGTCCGCAGGAACAGCGAACGGCGGATGCTGCACATGCGGGACATCGCCGAGACGACCCGGCGTACCGTGCTGCGGCCGCTGCCGCCGGGGTGGGCCGGGATGGACCACGCGGCGGTGTATCTCGCCGCCGACACCGAGGCCCGGGTGGGCGGCGACTTCTACGACATCCAGCCCGGGCTGTTCGGCACGCGGGTGCTGGTCGGGGACGTCCAGGGCAAGGGGCTGGGGGCGGTGGAGACGGCGGCGGCGCTGCTGGGGACGTTCCGTGAGGCGGGGTACCACGAACGGGACCTGGCGACGGTGGCCGACCGGCTGGAGACCCGGATGGTCCGGCACCGGCGGCACACGGTGGCGCTGGGCCGCGACGACGGGGACCGCTTCGCGACCGCGGTGCTGCTGGGGTTCCCGCCGGGGGCGCCGGATGTGGTGGAGATCGTCAACTTCGGCCACGAGCCGCCGTTGGCGGTCGGACCGACGGGGGTGCGGGCGCTGCCGCCGGGCGGCGGACTCCCCCTGGGGATGGCCGACCTGACTCCGGCGACCGGTCCGCCACCGACCCTCACGGTCACCCTCGCCGCCGACGAGACGCTTCTCATCACCACGGACGGCGTGACGGAGGCGAGGAACGCGGACGGCGTGTTCTACGTCCTGCCCGAGGCGGCCGCGCAGGCCCCCGCCCCCGACCCGGCCCACCTGGTCGCCCACATCCGCGACAGCGTCCTGCACCACACCCGCGGCCACCTCTCCGACGACACCACGATCTTCGCGGTGCGCCGAGCCGTTTCAGCGACTCCGACAGCAACCCCCTAGGGGCGCTGGGGGTACCCCCGGCCGAAGGCTGGGGGAGGAACTGCGCGACGAGCCACAACGGTGCTGCACTCCGCAACCGGCCGGCGTTCCAACGGCGGGTACCGGCAGCTTCGGCACCGCCGACTTCCACCGTCGTGACCGAGCACCGCCGCGGCGGAAAAAGAGGCAGGTGGGCATGGAAGGCAGGAGAGAAGAAGGAGCGGTGGAGAAGAGGGCGACGGGAAGGGGGAGGCGGGGCTGGGCTCGTGGTGGGGGATGGGAAGGGGGAGGCGGTGTCGGGGGGCGTAGCGGTTGTAACCCGGCCCAAACCTTCCCCGCGCACTCCGCTTTGCAAGCGCAGCGGTTACCGTGCTGACGTAAGTGAAGCCGGGGAACAAAGGGGGAGGGTCCGATGCCCGGAACCGTGCTGCTGATCGCCGCCTCGCCGACAGGCAAAGCGCGTCTGGTGGACGCGGCCTCCGTGCTCCCCGTGCTCGCGGCCGTGCCCCCGGCGATACTCTCCGGCACCGAGACCGCCAACGTCGTCGAACTCGCCGACCCCCTGGAGCCGCAGGCCGTGCTGACCCGGCTGCGGGCCGCGGCGGCCGCCCCCGGTCCGCTGACCGTGTTCGTCACGGGCCAGCTGCACCTGGACCGCAAACAGCGGCTCCCGCATCTCGCGCTCGCCCGGACCACGCCCGCCACCGTCCGCTACACCGGCCTGCCCTGGCACTGGATCCGCGAGGAGCTGCGGCTGCGCCCGCCCGGTGCCACCACCCTGGTCGTCGATCTGCACGCGGACCCCGAGACCTGGCAGTACCTGCTCACCACGCCCCTCGACTCGGGGCGCAACAACGCCGTGCACGGGCGGATCGCACCGCAGGCCGCGCGCCGGGCGGTCGCCGTACCGTCGTACATGAAGGCCGTGGCGACCGTGTTGCGGAGCGGGCACCGGCCGGCGATGGCGGAGCTGCACCGGCAGGTGCTCGCGCGGCTCGGGGCGGACCTCGCCTCCGACCTGCTGCTCAGCACGCACACCCCGGACAGCGGGGATCCCCACGACGCCATCAGCGCGGCCGTGCGGGACGGGCGGTACGCCGAGGCGGACGGGCTCGCCGCCCGCTGGGAGGAGGCGGCCGCCCGGGTGCACGGGCCGGCCTGCGAGGACGCCCTGCACTGGTCCGAGGTACGGGCGGACCTCGCGATGTTCGCCGGCGACGCGGCGCGCAGCTGCCGTACCTGGCTGACCGTGGCGCACTCCCGGCTGGCCGCCGGGCAGCCGGCCGACGCACCGGCCGTCGAGGCGGCCGCGGACCGCGCCCACCACCAGTGGGGCGCCATCAAGGACACGGCGCGGGCCCGTGAACTCGGGCCCGCGCTCGCGGAGTTGAGACTGCGGGTGCCGGGCCGCCGGGAGGGTGCGCTGGAGAACGTCCAGCAGCACCTGCGGCAGCTTCAGACCAGCTGAGGCACCGGCACGCGGTCAGCTCGTGAAGGTGAAGTACTTCCAGGCCCCGTACGTCGTGGAGTTGACCGTGTCGCCGGACGAGCCGTTGATGTAGTCGGAGCGGACCCGGAAACGCCAGCCGACGTCGTCCTTGTGGCTGCCGGTGAACTCGACCTGGGAGATCCCGCTGGTGGCCAGCGCGAAGTACTGCGAGGTGTCCGAGTACCACGTGCCCTGGTAGTAGACCTGGAAGTCGAACCGCTGGGCACGGCCGCTGTAGTACGGCATCTTGGTCGTGAACAGCGGGTTCTTGGTCTTGTGGAAGACGTAGTACTTCTGGCCCCACGCCGACTTCGTCTTGTACTGGCGGCTGACCGTCATGGAGACGCTGACCTTCGCGCCCACCGTGCTGGACACCGACCGCGGCTGCCAGCGGGCGTCGCCGGTGAACTTCGCGGTGACCTTGGTGTCCCGCTTGAGGTCGAGGACCACGGACAGGTTGCCGTGCGAGTCGACCTTGCCGGACTTCGCCAGCTTGTTGGGCTTGTCCGAGCCGAACGGGTCGGCCCAGATCTCCACCGTGCGGTTCTTGTACGTCGTGCCGAGATGGGCCGTGAACTTCACGTCCTTCCCGTACGCGTACACCTTGCCGTTGTTGTTCAGCGTCAGCGTCGGCTTGGCGCGGGAGACGTCGACGGTGTCCTTGCCGGAGGCGGCCGCGTGCTCGGTGTCGCCCGCGTAGGAGACCTTGTACGTCACCTTGCCGCCGGCCGGCGGGGTGTCGGTGAAGGAGTAGGTGCCGTCCGCCTTGAGGGTCGCCGAGGGCAGCGCCTTGCCGTTCGGGGACTCCAGGTCGGTGCGGACGACCGTGAGCTGCGCACCGGCCGGGATCGCGACCGTCGAGGAGACCTTGCCGGTGACCGTGAGCTTCTTGGCGCGCGTCGCCGTCGCCGGGGCGTTCACCGTGACGGTGGTGGCCGCCTTCGTCGGACCGTCGTACTCGCGCAGGGAGTAGACGCCGTTGTTGTTGTACGACACCGCGAACAGCCGGGACGCGTCGGGCGTCCAGGCGAGGGCGGAGGGGGCGAGTTCGTCGCCGCCGCTGCTGCTGCCGGTGGTCGGGAAGTCGTACTCCCGTACCGCGGTGGTACCGCCCGGCTTGTAGACGAAGATGTCCGGGTTGTACAAGCCGTCGACGCCCGCCGCGACCGTGCCGTCAGGGGCGACGGCCACCGCGTTCGGGTAGGTGTCGCTGGCGTAGCTGCCGTCGGCGCTGAGGTCGGCGGTCTTGAACACCGGGTGGGAGTACGGATAGCCGCTGGCCACGATGACGTCCTTGCCGTCCGGTGTGACCGCGATGTCCCGGGTGTACTCGCCGGCGCCGGCGGAGGCCAGCTTGCTCGGCGTGCCGGAGGTGACGTCGTACGAGACGACCTTGCCGGAGCTGTCGCCGATCTCCGCGCCCACCAGGATGTCCGAGCCGGGAGCCGCGTCCAGGATCGGCGCGTTGTACCAGCCGTTGTCCAGGTCGAGGGTGACCTCGTGCTGGTCGCTCGCCAGGTCGACGGAGCCGATGTTGCCGGCTGCCGGGTTGCCGTAGCCGAACCACAGCTTGCCGCCCGCGAGGGCGACGCTGCGCGGCATGTCGCCCACCTGGTAGCGGGTGGTCTCGGTGTCGGTGGCCGTGTCGATCACGGCGATCGCGCTCTCGCCCTGGACGGCCGCGTAGAGCGTGCCGGAGTCGGCGGACAGTTCGAGGCCGTCGACGCCGGACAGGTTGGTGGTGAGCTGCTTGAGCACGGTGCCCGAGTAGTCGGTGACGACGATCTTGCCGTTGCCCGGGTCGCTGATGAAGACCTGCTGGTGGGCGCCGTCGACGACGATGTCACCGAGCGACTTGACCGGCAGGAGCGCGCTGGTGTCGGCGTAGGCCGGAGTGGCGGCCAGGGCGGCGGAGCTGAAGAGGACGGCCAGAGTGGTGGCGGCCGTGACGGTGCGCATACGCACGCTGATTCGAACCCCCCGGATCGAATGTGAGTGGGCGCCACGGAACGCGGCCCATGAGTGTGCGAGTCCTCTTGTGTGAGTTCTCTGTGGGCCGCGTGTGGCGGATGCAACGAAGACTAGGTCATGCCACTGACAATCGGCATCCGGGATTCACCGGCGGGGGGCGGGAGTTGGTCAGGCGTACGGGTCGAACGTGATCGCGCTCGGCTTGGCCTTGTTGAGGTGGTCGTCGAACTTGGCGTCCTGGAGCGGGAAGTTGGCGTCGCCCCAGTCGGAGGCGTTCAGGATGTCGCGCAGGTTGGACGCCATGTTGTCCCAGGTGAGCAGGTTCTCCTGGTGCCAGGCGGCGTCGTCGTTCTCCGGGGTCTCGCCCCACTTGGCGAACCGGAAGTCATGGGTGCTCAGGCCGTCCTTGTGGTAGACGACCTGGACGCGCTGGCTGCTCATCGGGACGTCGGCGACCGCCTCGGTCTCGAAGTCGCCGTGCTGGGAGGCGGACAGGTACGACGGGTAGTCGGCGCCCTGCTTCACCCAGACGACGATGCACTCCCAGTCGTGGCGGTGCCCGATGCCCGGGGAGGCCTCGTCCTTCTCGAAGTAGCTGGCGTAGATGATCCCGCACCAGCCGTTGTTGCACTTGGCCCGCGAGTAGGTGTTGGCGTGGTCGAGATGGCCGGTGCGGCAGCTGCCGGTGACGGAACCGGTCGGCTTCAGGCCGCCGTTGAGGTTGCCGTCGGGGTCGATGGCGGCGGCGGGGTAGCAGCTGTCCGTGTCGTAGTCGTACAGCGGCTCGAAGAACTTCTGGAACGTGGTCGCGTTCTCCGGGAGGTTCTGGAGCACGCCGGCGGAGGCGCTGAAGGGGAGGGCGAGGGTGAGCGCGGCGGCGCTGCCCGCGACGGCGGCGGCTCGGCCGAGGCGGCGGGTCCTGCTTCGGGACATCGGGGGGCTCCAGTCGACGGTCCGGGGTGCGTGTGCGTGTGCGTGTGTGCGTGTGCCTGTGCGTGGGCGCGGTCCGTTGGTACGGTCCTTTTCGTCCCGGACATGACATCCGGGTGCGTGGACCAAGACTGGCAAGTTGAGAGTTCAATGGAAGGGCTTTCTGTCAAACAGGGAGCGGCAATTCGTGGAACTGATCAACGTGCGCGCACAGCAGGAAAGCCCCCGGCGGGACAGGGGGAGGGTCCCGCCGGGGGCGATCGTGGGGTGTGGGGGGATGTGAGGGTGATGGAGTGTGGGGCGGCGGCCTGGTGGCGGCGGGCGGGCTCCTAGTGGCCGGCGGTGTGCCGGGCGGTCGCCGAGGTCGGCGAACCGGGGGAGTTGTCCGTCGCTCTGGCCGGACCGGCGTTGGCGGCGGTGATGAGCGCGGCCACGGCGATCACGGCTGCCACGACGCCGCGGGCGTACCGTGCGGTGGGGCTTGCGGTGGGGCGTGCGGATGTGCGTCCGGGCACGGCGACCTCGCAACGACAGGGGCGGGTTAAGCACGTTTAATTCGCGGTTTAACCTAGGGGTAGGCAGAGTGCAACGGCAAGGGGTCCAGGGGGAGTTGGGGGTAATGACAAGATGCAGGAACGGGACGATCCGGAGACCGTCGGGCGGCGGGTGCAGCAACTGCGCACCGAGCGGGGCCTGACCCAGCGGCAGTTGGCCGAACCGGCCTACACGCCCGCCTACATCTCCACACTGGAGGCCGGGCGGGTGCGGGCCTCCGACGAGGCGCTGCGGCACATCGCGGGCCGGCTCGGCGTCGGCTTCGAGGAGCTGGCCAGCGGGCGCCCCGCGCGCCTCGCCACCGACCTGAGGCTGCGGCTCACCGAAGCGCAGCGCACCCTGGCCACCGGCGAGGCCGAGGCGGCCGCCGCCCAGTACGCCGCCCTCTTCGAGGAGGCGGAGGCGCACGGGCTCGCCGTCGAGCAGGCCACCGCGCTGCTCGGGATGGGCGAATGCGCCCTGGACACCGGTGAGCTGGGCCGGGCCAGGGAGTTCTTCGAGCGGGCCGAGCTGTGGACAGCCGACGAACCGCTGCCGGTGCGCGTCCCGGCGATCCGCGGCCGGGCGGTCAGCCACTACCTCGCGGGTGAACTCCGGTACGCCGTCTACCTGCTTGAGACCACCCTCGACGAACTGAACCGCAGCGGCCTGCACGACCCCGACGCCCTCCTGCTCCTCTACGCCTCTGCCATCGGTCCGTACATGGACATGGGCGCCCACGCCCGCGCCGCCCAGGCCGCCGAACTCGCCCTCGCCCTCGCCCCGCAGGCCGGCGACCCCGCGCTGATCGCCCGGATGCACCGCTCCGTCGCCCGCACCCTGCTCGCCGAGGGCCGGGTCGCCGAGGCCGACGCCTCCCTGGCCAAGGCTGCCGAGCTCTACCGCCAGCTCAAGCTCCGCACCGAACTCGCCAACTGCCACTGGATGCGCGGCTACGTCTACGCCCAGAACGGCGAACTGGAACGCGCGGAGAAGGAGTTGCGGGAGGCCCTCGCGATGCTCTCGGAGACCCGCGCCGCCCTGTACCGCAGCCAGGCGGCCGTCGAACTGGCCGACGTCCTGCACCGCCGGGGCAAGTCCGACGAGGCCGCCGAACTGCTGCACGACGTGCTCGGCGACTTCTCCTCCGAGCGCGGCGCGGTGCACTCCGCCGCCGCGCACCGGCTGCTCGGCATCATCGCCGAGGACGCCCGGGACACGGAGGCGGCGGAGGAGCACTACGTACGGGCGCTGAGCCTGCTGGAGCGGGCGGGCGCGGCGGGCGACCTGGCGGACCTGTGCCGCCTGCTCGGCGACCTGCTGCGCCGCACCGGCCGGGTGGAGGCGGCGCTGGACGCGTACCGCACCGGACTCGGCCACCGTACGGCCCCGGGCACGACGACCCTGGGACCGGCACCGGCCCAGCCGCCGTTGTAGCGGACTCCGAGTGGGCCCGGCATCTGTCTCATGATCTGCATGCCGGGCCGCTCGCATGGCGCACTTCCTGCGCGAGGACCCTGGTTATGGCGGCGAATCACCGATCGGCTTCTACAACAGTCTCGTCAGCGAAACGCGAAACCCTCGCAACCTTCGCAACGCTTTCGAGCTGAGGGAGAAGACGATGACCGACCACGGAGCCGACCTGCTGATCCGCGCCGGCGCGGTGCACACCCTGGTGCCCGGCCAGGCCCCGCAGCGGGCGCTCGCCGTGCGCGGCGACCGGATCACGGCCGTGTCCGCCGACCCGCACGGCCTCGACCACCTGGTGACCGAGCGGACCGAGGTCCGTGACCTGCCCGGCGCCACCGTGCTGCCCGCCTTCGACGACACCCACACCCACCTGATCTTCGCCGCGCTCGGCGCCCAGGACGTCCCCGTCCACCAGGCCCGCACCATCCCCGAGTTCCTGGACCTGATCCGGCAGCGGGCCGCGGTCACCCCCGAGGGCGAGTGGATCCGCACCACCACCAACTGGCAGGAACTGAACCTGGCCGAGCGCCGCATGCCCACCGCGGCCGAGCTCGACACGGCCACCGACCGGCACCCGGTCCTGGTCAAGCGCGGCGGCCACAACGACGTCGTCAACAGCTACGCGCTGCGCCTCGCGGGCATCACCGAGGACACCCCCGTGCCGCCCGGCGGCACCATCGGCCGCGGCGCCGACGGCAAGCTGGACGGCCGGCTGGTCGACAACGCCCTGCACCTGGTCGAGCGCCTGGTCCCGGCCCCGGACCGGGCCCAGCGCATCGAGGGCCTGCGGATCGCCACCCGCGACTACGCCGCCACCGGCATCGGCACCGTGCGCGACTGCGCGGTCGCCCCCGAGGACTACCGGGTGCTCCGGGCCGCCCGCGAGGCGGGCGCGCTGCACACCAGGGTGCGCGCGCTGATCTCGGCACTCGGCATGACCAGCGCCGCCCAGGTCGAGGAGCTGCTCGACGTCATGGAGGAGTGGCGCGACACCTCCGACCCGTGGCTGTCGGTGTGGGGCGTGAAGTTCGGCCTCGACGGCGGCCTGGAGGCCGGCGCCACCGAGGAGCCGTACGCCTGCGACCACTCCTTCTCCGGGATGCTGATCTGGGAGCCGGACGCGCTGGTCGAGGCCGTCGAGGCGGTGGTCAGGCGCGGCTGGCGGGTCGGCACGCACGCCTACGGCGACCGGGCCGTCCGTACCCTCCTCGACGTCTACGAGCGGGTCCTGGAGCGCAACCCCGGCCTGCCCGCCGGCACGCTGGTCATGGAGCACGGCGGCCTCGCCGGCCCGGAGCAGCGCGCCCGCGCCGTCGCCCTCGGCATCCCCGTCACCATCCAGCAGCCGCTGCTGCACGACACCGCCGAGGTCGAGGAGGTCTTCTGGGGCCCGGAACGGGTCGCCCGCCTCTTCCCGGCCCGCGGCTGGATCGACCTGGGCGCCCAGGTCAGCGCGGGCTCCGACTTCCCGGTCGGCCAGTTCGGCGCGATGCGCTCGGTGTGGGGCATGACGACCCGGCAGACGGTCATCGGCGTCAAGGGCCCCGAGCACGCGATCTCGTACGAGGAGGCGCTGACCCTGCACACCACCCAGGCCGCCCACCTCACGGGCGAGGACCGGGAACGCGGCACCCTGACCCCGGGCCGCTGGGCGGACTTCACGGTGTGGGACCGGGACCCGGCGAACGCCTCCGGCGAGGAACTGCGGGACCTGAGGCCGACGCACACGGTTGTGGGCGGTGCCCTGGTCGCTCCGTGAGCGGACGCGCCCCTTCAGGGGCGCGGGGCCGTATCGATATGCGGCTCCGCCGCGTGGGCGCGACCAGCCCCCACCGGCCCGCACTCGACACACAGCAATCTCTGTGCCGAGCAACAGCCCCATTCACTAGCGTCCCCCACGTGCAAGACCAACGGACAGTCGCCGACGGCCTGCGTCTCCTGACACGGGCCGTCGTCCACGTGGTCCTCGGCGGCACCGCCCTCCTCGCCATCGCGACCGTCGCCTCGGTCCTGGGCCCGACCCTCGCCCTCGACCTCTACACCCCACCGGTCGCCGCCTGGTGGACCGTGTTCACCGCGGTCGCCGTCCAGGGCGTCCCCTTCCTCCTCCTCGGCACCGTGGTCTCCGCGGCGATCGGCGCCTTCGTCCCGGAACGGGTCCTCACCCGCCTCCTCCCCCGCAACCAGGCCCTCGCCGTTCCCGTGGCGGGGGCCGCCGGCGTCGTCCTGCCGGGCTGCGAGTGCGCCTCCGTCCCCGTGGCCGGCAGCCTGATGCGCCGCGGGGTCGCCCCCGCCGCGGCCCTCGCCTTCCTCCTCTCCGCACCGGCGATCAACCCGGTCGTGCTGGTGGCGACCTCGATCGCGTTCCCCGGCCGGCCGGAGATGGTGCTGGCCCGGCTGCTCGCCTCCCTCGGCACGGCGGTGGTGATGGGCTGGCTGTGGGCCCGGTTCGGCCGCGACGACTGGCTGCGCCCGCCGCGCACCGCCCGGGACTCCCACGCCACCGGCCCCCGCGCCTTCGTCACCGGCCTCCAGCACGACTTCCTGCACGCCGGCGGCTTCCTGGTGCTCGGCGCGGCGGCCGCGGCGACCTTCAACATCGCCGTGCCCCGATCGGTCCTCGACGTCTTCACCGGCTCGGCGTGGACCGCCGTCCCCCTCCTCGCGGTGCTCGCCGTCCTGCTGTGCGTGTGCAGCGAGGCCGACGCCTTCGTGGCCGCCTCGCTCAGCGCCTTCCCGGCCACTGCCCGGCTGGCGTTCATGGTGGTGGGCCCGATGGTCGACCTGAAGCTGATCGCCCTTCAGGCGGGCACCTTCGGCAGGCGCTTCGCACTCCGCTTCTCCTCGGCGACCTGGCTGGTCGCGTTGTCCGCCAGCGTCCTGGTGGGGTGGTGGCTGCTGTGAGGCGGTACGGCGGACCGGTCCTGCTCTGCCTGGTCGGCGCGGCGGTCCTGCGGATCACGCTCCTCAGCGACCTGTACCTGCGGTACGTGCAGCACGCGCTGCGCCCGTACCTGATCGTCTCCGGGATCGCGCTGATCCTGCTGGGCGTGACGACGGCGGTACTGAGAAGCCGCACGGGGGGCGGCGAGGACGACGGCGAGGACGACGGCGAGTGCGACGGCGAGTGCGACGGCAGCGACGGCGAGACCCATGACGACGGTCACGGCCGGCACGGTGCCGCCGGTCCCCGGATCGCCTGGCTGCTCACCCTCCCGGCTCTCGCCCTGCTGCTCTTCCCTCCCCCGGCCCTCGGTTCGTACAGCGCGGGGCGCGAGGCGACGCAGCGGGCGGCACAGGGCGTCGGGGCCTTCCCGGCGCTGCCGGCCGGGAACCCGGTCGCGCTGACGCTCGCCGAGTTCAGCTCGCGGGCGATCTACGACAGCGGGCGCTCGCTGAGCGGTCGTACGGTCCGGATGACGGGCTTCGTGACGCACGGCTCCGGCGGCACCTGGTACCTGACCCGGCTCATGGTCACGTGCTGCGCCGCCGACGCGACCACCAGCAAGGTCGAGATCCGGGGCGAGGACGCGCCGCCCACCGACACCTGGGTCACCGTCACCGGCACCTGGCATCCCAAGGGCAGGCTGGGCTCGGACGCGGCGTGGCCGCCGGTGCTGGACGCGGGGTCGGCGAGGACGGTGAAGCAGCCGTCGGACCCGTACGAGACGCCCTAGGCCTGCGCCCGCCCCTGCTCCCGGACCTGGGCGAGCCGTTGGACGCCGATGTCGAGGGCCTGCCCGGTGGTGTCGTCGGGGAGGGTGCCGAGGGCGCCGGCGGTGAGGACGATCGCGTCGTCGCCCACCCGGACGACGGCGACGTCGAGGGTGAGGGTGGTGGGGGCGTCGGCGGCGGAGGGCTGCGCGGTGAGGGTGATCCGCAGTCCCTGGCGCGCGTCGCCGAAGTCCCGTAGCCCGGCGTCGGCGACCTGGACGGCCTCGGTCCCGGCCGCGGTCGTCTGCGCGGTGAACTGCGCGCAGGTGCTGGGCAGGGTCCGCAGCCAGGCCAGGGTGCGGTCGACGTCGGCGGAGCGGCTCGCGTCGACCTGGTAGCGGAGCTGGGCCGCGTCGTCGCCGTCGTCGAGGGCGGTGACGGCCTGCGGACCGGCCGGGGCGCCGAGCAGTTCGTCGGTGTACAGGGCCTCCAGGAGGCGCTGGCAGCCGGGTTGGCCGGTGGTCGCCTTGAGCAGTCCGTCGTGCCAGGTGGCGGTCCCGTCCGCGGCCGTCCACGGCACGCCCAGGTCGCTTTCGCCGATCAGCGCGGCCTGTGCCTGATCGGGGGTGAGCGCCGGGGTTCCGGTTCCGGTGCCGGTGCCGGTGCCGGGTGAGGCGGCGGGGCTGGCCGGGGCGGGCCGTTCGGCGGCGGTCGGCGCGGGGGCGGGGGCGTCGGCCTTCGGCGGCCCGGCGGCCGTACAGGCGCTGACGGCGGTGAGGAGGCCGGCCACGACCAGGCCGGAGGCGGTGACTCTCATGACGGGGCCTCCCCGGGAACCAGGAGCGGAGCGGAACGCGTGCTCTCACGGCATCACCCCTCGGGCCCGTCCACCACCGCTCCGGTCCGTCCGGGTGAGGCGTGCCCGGTGGGGCAACCGGGTCGGCCGGTCACCGGGGGGCGGCGCGGTCGCGGGGGCCGGGGGGCCGGCGGCCGCCCGAGCGGGGGGCGCGGGCGGCGGGGAGCTGCCGCAGGCGTTCGGTGTGCTCCTGCTGGATGTCGCGGGTCCGGGTCAGGTAGTCGGCGACGAGGGCGAGTTGCTCGGGTGTGTAGCGGGGCAGGAGGCGCTCGGCGGTGTCGGCGAGGAACGGGCCCAGCAGGCCGTAGGCGCGTTCGGTGAAGTCCGGGGTGGCGCGCACGACGGTCTTGCGGCGGTCGGTGGGGTGCGGGCTGCGGGTCAGGTAGCCGAGCTTCTCCAGGCGGTCGAGCATGGCGGTGACGCTGCCGGTGCTCAGGCCCAGCTTGGCGCTGAGCGTGCGGGGGGTCGTCTCCTCGACGTCGAGCAGGATCTCCAGGCAGCGCAGATCGGTCTCGTTGACGCCCAGCAGCCGGGCGACCTCGCGGTCGAAGTCGTCGACGGCCGCCTGGTAGCTCTGGACGACTCTGCCCAGGTCCGGGCCGGACGGACCGGGTTCCCTTTCGCCTGACATTCGAGGGGCCTCTCTGCTCTGCACGGTGATGACGGGATCCAGGTCCAAGGAATCATGGGAGCAGTCATGTCGTCCACGGCAGCCCGGGCCCGCTCGGCGCCTGGCCGAACGGGCCTTCGCGGATCCCACGGGGGCGAGGTCGGGTGGGTCACAACGGGTCGCCGAGCGGTCCGTAGTCCTTCTCCAGGTTCCTGGCCCAGTGGGCGGCGAAGTCCGGCCGGCTGCCGTCGGCGTCGGTGAACCCGTACTCCTGGTACAGGCCCCAGGTCGCCAGCGCCCGGCCGGACTTGGCCATGACGTCCGGGTCCGCGGCCAGCGCGGCCACGGCCCGCCCCAGGTAGCGGGGGCTTTCGGAGTGGGCGAAGTTCGGGTCCTTGGCCACCCCCTCGCGCCAGGTGTCCTCGGTGACGCCGAAGTGTTCCAGCACGGCCTCCGAACGCAGGAAGCCCGGCGTGAGGGCCACCGCCGCGACGCCGTGCGGCCGGAGCTCGGCCGCCTGCGCGACGGCGAGCCGGATGACCGTCGACTTCGCCAGGTCGTAGAAGAACGAGCCCCGGTAGCGTGCGGTGTTGCCGTCGGTGACCTCGACGACCAGTCCGCTGCCGCGGGCGACCAGCAGGGGCAGCGCGAACCGGCTGGTGATCACATGGGTCTCCACCGCCTGCCGCAGCAGCCGCAGGCCGGTGTCGAGGTCCTGCTCCCACAGCGGGTGCTCCCAGTCGGTGAGCGGGTCGCCGCCCCAGACCGAGTTGACCAGGATGTCGAGCCGCCCCTCCTGCTCGGCGGCGATCCGGCCGACCAGGGCCCGGACCTCGTCGGCGCTGCTGTGGTCGGTACGGACCGGGATCCCCAGGCCGCCCTCGGCGGTGACCTGCGCGGCGGTCTCCTCGATGGTCTCCGGCCGGTCCAGTTCGGAGCGGTCGCCGGTGCTGCTGCGGCCGGTGACGTAGACGGTGGCACCGGCGGCGCCGAGTCCGACGGCGATCCCCCGGCCGCCGCCGCGGGTACCACCGGCGACGAGGGCGACCTTCCCGGATAGCGGGCGTGTGTCGGTCGTCGTCATGATTCCTCGTTCCTGTGGTCCGACTGGTTCGTTGCGGGGCGGGAGGGGGTGCGCGAGGCGGGCAGGTGAGGGGAGAGCACGGCGTCGAGTTCCTGGCGCAGTCGCTCTCCGAGGGTGCCGTCGCGGTCGAGGGCCCAGGTCAGGCCCGCGCCCGCGGTGATCGCCTGAACGGTCCTGGCCAGCGCCGCGACATCGGTGCCGGTACGGAGTTCGCCCGCGCCGGCCGCCTCCGTCAGCAGGTCCTCGACCGCCCGGGTGCGGGCCCGGTGGACGGCCAGGGCGCGCTCGTAGAGCTCGGGGTCGGTGAGGTCCAGGCAGAGAAAGGCCAGATGGCGGGCGAAGCTCTCCGGTGTGGCCATCTCCGCCATCGTCTCCACGACCAGGGCCGACAGGGCCGCGAGCGCGGAGTCCCGGGTCCGGCGCACCCGCTCGATCAACTCGCCGGTGTCCGCCGTGGTCTGGTCGGCGAGCGCCAGGAGCAGGCCGTGCTTGGAGCCGAACCGCTGCACCAGGGTGCCGGGCACCAGTCCGACCTCGCGGGCCACGGCGGCCAGGGTGAGCCCGGCGGGACCCTCCCGGCCCATGACCCGGGCCGCGGCCCGCAGGATCACCACGTCGTCGACTCCCCGGGGACGTCCCACCAGCGCCGCCTCTCATGCTCCCGTTAATAAATGAACGTGCATTTATTAAAGCGCCCGGCCCGCCCGGGGGCAACTCGCTCCCTCGGGGAACCCGGTCGCCTACGATCGGACGGCCCGGTTCGGCAGGGGCGGCCCGGTCTCCGGTGGTGGTCCGCGTGTGCGGACCGGCCGCCGGAGAGGTTCAGCCGAGCGCCCACGCCCGTCCAGCCCCCGGCCGGCATCCGCCGCGCCGCGACGATCGCGACTGCCCGCCGGCGACCGACTCCACCCATCCGCAGTCCGGCCCAGAGTGTGCAGGAGAGATGATGGCTCACGAATTCGTGCGTGTGACGGGGCGGGAGATCGCCTACCGCCGCAGTTCCGGGCAGGGGCGCCCGGTCGTGCTGGTGCACGGCAACTCCTCGTCCTCCAGGACCTGGAGTCGTCTCCTGGACGGTGAGTTCGGGCGGCGCCACCGCTGCCTGGCCCTCGACCTGCCCGGACACGGGGCGTCCCCGGCGGCGGAGCCCGGGTCGGGCGTGTACTCGGTGCCCGGCTACGCCGCCGTGCTCTCCGGGTTCGTGGACGCGCTGGACGCGCGGGACGCCCTGATCGTCGGATGGAGCCTCGGCGGCCACATCGCCCTGGAGGCGTCCGGACTGCTCCCGGACGCGGCCGGCTACGCCGTGTTCGGCACCCCGCCCCTCGGCGGACCCGGCGACCTGGCCGAGGCGTTCCTCCCCAACCCGGCCCTGCAGATCGGCTTCACCGCGGACGTGGACGAGGACACCGCCCGCACCTACGCCGAGTCCTTCTACGCCCCCGGCTCCCCCCTCCCGACCGCGGACCTGGTCGCCGACATCCTGGCCACGGACGGCGCGGCGCGCAGCGACCTGGCCGCGAGCCTCGCGGGGGCGACCGCCGACGAGGTCGAGATCGTCGCGACCCTCGACAGGCCACTGGCCGTCCTGCACGGCGCGGGCGAACAGATCGTCAACCTGGCCTACCTCGACAAGCTGCACGCCCCCACCCTGTGGCGCGGCGCCGTCCAGATCATCCCGAACGCCGGCCACGCCCCCCAGGAGGAGACCCCGGCCGAACTCGCCGACCTCCTGGAGGAGTTCATCGCGGAGCTGCCGCAGAGTCCCGGCGCCTAACCCACCACCTACAGCGAAGCCCGTCGTGGCGGTAATGGCACCGTGATTTCACATCCCGCAGCCTCCGTGTAGCCAGAAGCGTTGCAGTTCAGAGGGCGTTCCGCTTGCTGAGGGGTGCTCCTTCTACGTGAAGCTGTCGTACCCCGCTACGCCTTGTCATTTCAGGCCTCCATGACCGGACCACCCGGAATGCTGTTCAGACTGAGGGTGGTCCGGTCATGTGCGCTTCTCCGTGGTGACCCCTCTGTGTTCGGCCCACGCCTGGCACGCGTCGACCATGGCCTTCAACCAGGCCACGTCGGACTTCCGGCCGACGGCGGCCCGGTACATCCGGAGGTTGGCGGCAGCGAAAGCATCGACCGCCTGAGGGGCTGCCTCACGCCATGCGGGCAACCGCTCTGCCCACTTCTCGGCATTGCCCGGGGTGTGCTCGGCTGCAACGAGCTGGAGTACCAGGAGGGCCGGATCGATGAACCCCGCGCCCCGGGTCGGCCATGCCCAGTCCACGGCCCACACTCGCCGCTTCACCACGATGAAGTTGCTCGGGTTGATGTCCGTGTAGAGAAGTGAGTCACCCCGGAACAGCTCGGCTTCAGAGCTGTCCGAGGCGAACCGGTCCCACCGCGTCTCGGTCCAGTCATGGGCGATCTGGGGGAGGGACAGCCGACCGATCTCGCCGATCGCGTCGACCACCAGGGCAAGGTCAGGCGAGTCCGGCGCGAAGTCGGAGGACCGGCCGTCGACTGCTTCGAAGCCCAGGACCAACCAGTCTTCGGCTTCCACATCCCACAGCAGGTGCGGGGAGATGTGCCCGAGGTAGGCGTTGATCCGTCTTTCCCTGATGAGGGACTTCCGTCGGCCGCCCGGCCGGTTGCGCATGGCCTTGACGAAGAAGGGACCCCTGGCGCAGTCGACCACGGCCGTCAGATCCGAGCTGAAGCCTCGCTCGGTCCGGTGGATCCCGGCCACGGGGCCCGTGTGTTCCTCGATCAAAGGGAGGATCGCGGATTCGGGAAGGTCGGTGTCCATGGTCCGTTCAGTTCCTCGGGGTGCACTCACTTCCAGGTGTCCCCGGAGAGCACTCGTCGTCGGTGTCGGGAGTACAGGACCGGGCGTCGTCGTTGTCCGGCCCGCAGGGGCTGTCGGGGCCGCAGCTGCGGGAGCCGCCGACGTTGCGCCCCGCTCGAATGGTCGCGTTGGCCCGCGACATCTCGGGGCCGCCGAGGATAGCGCCCAGCGGCGCATCCTGGACGTTTCCCACGCTCAGCCACGTGGAGAACACGCACGGGGAAACCGAGCCGTTCGGACCGATCGACGCGCGCCCGTCCCCGCATCGCCCACAGAGTCCGTCCGTGCACGGCTCCTGCCCGTTCGCCCCGCGCCCGAAGGGCCGGACGTAATCGACGCGGACGTTCCGCACGCCCAGGGCCGCGAGCTCCCGCTTCGTCTCCTCTCCGGCGTCGGCGGGATCGGAGACGATCACAGACACTCGGATCGGGATGTTCTCCGTCACCGCCTTCACGATGTTCGCTCGGGTGCGGGCGTGGCTGTTCCGTCCGGTGACCGCGTTGTGCGTGTCCTCCTGGCCGTAGTACGACGTGGCCAGGCTGACGTTGTCCCGCCGGAGGAGGCTCCACCAGTTCTCGTTCAGGTGGACCATGTTGCTGTACACCTCGACGGCCAGGCCGAGTTTCAGTGCGTGCGCGATCAGGGTCGGCGCGTCGGGGTGCAGGGTGACCTCACCCCCGGTGAACTGCACTCGGGGGACCCCGGCCGCGGCGGCTTCGTCGAGCACGCGCATCCAGTCCGCGATGGTCATCGAGCCGTGTGTTCCGTCCGGGCCGGACTCGTTGTGGCAGTGGCCGCAGGCGAGCTGACACTTCCGGGTGAGGTCCAGCCACACAAGACCGGGCGTGCCCGTGTCCGCGGTGATCGGCGCCTCTGCGACGACAGTCATGCGCTTCCCTCTCGTTCGTCGTTTCCGATTCGAGGTGTTGCGTATTGCGCCCCGCTCCGGGCGGAGCATGCGCGGTCTGGCCGCCAAGAGCGGGAGTTCAACTGGCGGGCTACTGACCCCAGTTATGAGAAAGGCCTGGTCCTCGTCCGTCCGCCACGGGGAAGCGACGGACGGACAGGGAGTTCTGGAGGCGTTTCGGAAAGCCAGCCCCGAACGGGGACGGGGGAGCCAAGGTATTGGCACCCCGTTCGGGGCGGCCGGTCTACTGGCTGATACCGAGGGCCGTGCCGCTCACCAGGCCACGCGACCCGCTGATAGCGACGATGAACAACCTCTGTGCCGGCCGATAACGCGCATCACAGGCCATCCCTGCTGTTGGCGTTCTTGATGGCAAGGCGGGCGCTCAGTTCCTCTCGCGCAGTTGGCGCCACCACGTTGTCCGGCCGGGCGTCCCACTCGACGCCGCCCCTGATGGGCCTTATCTGCAGCCGGTCGCCGACCTCACCCATGACGACGCCGATACGCCCATTGGCCGTGTCCTTCGCCAGTTCACCGATGCCTGGTCTGGTCTGCTGGTTGCTCGCCATGCGTACGAGCATTCCGCCGCTCACCAGGACGTCGGAACCTCCGACAAACCCCACTTCGGGACGTCCCGCATGGGGTAGAACGTCCCTAGTGTCGTCCCCAAGTGTTGGGAGAGATTGGGATGCCGAACGAGAGGTTACGTGCTGCCATGGCGGCCGGCGGCTGGACGTACAGCGCCCTCGCGGACAAGGTCGAAGTAGACCCAAAGTCCGTCGAACGATGGGTCAATTTGGGGCGTACGCCGCGCCGTGCCACGGCCATGTTGGCAGCGGAAACGCTAGGAGAAGACGTGCACGCACTATGGCCCGCGCTCCGGCAGGCACGCCCTGTCCGCGCTGTCAGTCCGGAACTTGTAGCTCTCTACGACCAGCGGGCGGACATCCCCGTGTCTACTTTCGTGGACATGCTGGCCCAGGCCCACGAGCACATCGACGTGTTGGTGTATGCCGCTGTCTTCCTGCACGAGGCGTACCCGCGGCTCAACGACCTGTTGCGAGAGCGAGCTGCCGATGGGTGTGCGGTCCGTATCGCGATCGGTGATCCGGACAGCGTGAATGTTCAACAGCGCGGCACGGAAGAGAAGTTCGGACACGGGATCGAGTCCCGGTGCCGACTTGCCCTCATGCACTACCGCCCCCTCGCCGGGGTACCTGGCATCGAGGTGCGGACCCACGCCACCACGCTCTACAACTCGATCTATCGTGCCGATGACCAGGTACTGGTCAATGCCCACGTCTGGGGCGTGAACGCCTACGGTGCTCCCGTGTGGCATCTTCGGCGCAGCGGAGAGGGCGGCATGTTCGATACCTACGCCAGCAGCTTCGACGCAGTGTGGGAGACCGCGACGCCGGTAACAGAAGGGTGACCATGGCACGGACCGAGTACTTCGACGACCCAGCAGCACCAGAGCCGAACAGCTTGGTGGTCGCCGCGTCCGCCGTGGTTACCGACGACGAAGGGCGCGTGCTCCTTCAGCGCCGCCGGGACAACGATCTCTGGGCGCTACCTGGTGGCGGCATGGAGATGACCGACTCACTCCCGGGAACGGCCGTCCGTGAGGTGAAAGAGGAAACGGGTCTGGACGTAGAGATCACCGGGCTCGTGGGCACGTACACCGACCCTCGCCACATCATCGCCTACACCGACGGTGAGGTGCGCAGACAGTTCAACGTCTGCTTCACCGCCCGCATGGTCGGCGGCCTACTCGCGATCTCGGACGAGTCTACAGAGCTTCGGTTCGTCCAGCCGGAAGAGATCGATCAACTGCCGATGCACCACACGCAGCGTCTCCGGATCCGTCATTTTTTGGAGCACCGTGAGCGGCCATATCTCGGCTGACCTCGTAGGTGTAGATCTGACGCTCGCCGTGCCTTCCGCTCCATACCCGGGGTCTGCTGGCGCCTGGGCCTCGTCGCGTCAGCCTGACGAGATGGGCCTTCGCGGCTAGGGTCAGTGCACTGCTGTCGGCTGACCGACACCTGCCTTCGAGCCTGTGTACAGCGATGATGAAGAGGTGCAAGATCTTGCAGACATCGAGGGCCGGGACTTCGGCCAGGTCCCTTGAGGCGTGCGTCAGCCGACGATGAGGCAGTTGACCGGCAAGTTTGCCCCCCTCGTCACCAGTACGAGTTTGCCGCTGAGTCGACGATATTCCAGACCTCCCCATGCGCCCCTGCCTAAACTGGACCCCCAATTGGTAAGGCGGAAGTAACCGGGGGAAGGGCAGCATGGACGACCGGCTTCGCGACTTCGCGAAGGGTTCACCCAACTTCGGGGTGCTGTATCAGCACCAGCCGCTGCTCTCCCTGTACGGGGCTTCCGCCGAAGCGACCGTGTTCACGAACCCCAATTCCTCCCTGGTCCAGGCGGGCCAGTTCGGCGAGGTCCTCGCCGAGGAGCTGGTCGCCCGTATCGGGATGCGGATCGAAGGCGACCGGCAGATTGACCGGCTGACCGCTCTGACCAGGGCCGGAGTCCTCGTTCCGGAGATCCGCGACGACTTTGACCGGCTGCGCCGCGACCGGAACAGGGCCGCCCACAGCCACCTGTTCGACACGGCGCGGGCCCTGGCCGCCGTGCGGATCTGCTATCGGCTCGGCCTATGGTTCCACGACGCTATCGACGGTCGGCGGACTGTCGCCGAGTTTGTGCCGCCCACGGACCCCGGTGACAGCGCTCAGATCACGGACCCGGCAGAGCTGGCAGAGCTGCGCGAGGCACTCGACGGCCACCGCCAGGCGCTCACGCAGGCCCGCATGCGGCTCGCCGAGGCCGGCGACGCGCTTGAAGCCGAGCGCAGGGCGCGGGCCGAGGCCGAGAACCTGATCGCCAGCGCCGACGCCAACAAGACCGAACTGCTCGCACAGGTCGAGCAGTTGAGCACCCAAATCGAAGAGCTGCGCACCGCCCAGCAGGCGAAGTACGAGGCCGCTCGCAGGCAGCCGCGCACGGTCGACGCCAAGCGGCGCGAAGCGATCATCCACCGTGCCCAACGGCCCGCCGCACTCAACGAGGTGCAGGCCCGCGAAGCCATCGACGAGATGCTGCACGCGGCGGGATGGGTCGTCCAGGACCGCGACCAGGTCAACCCGGGAGAGAACCAGGGCGTGGCCGTACGTGAGTTCACGCTGGCCACCGGCCGCGCGGACTACGTCCTGTATGTCGACGGCAGGATCGTCGGTGTGATCGAGGCTAAGCGGGAGGGCGACCACCTCTCCAGCGCCGTGGAGCAGAACGACCGGTACGCGGCCGGTGTTCTCAAGGAGCACCGGCTCGCCGTCTGGCGGGAGACGGAGCCGTTCGCGATCCGCTATGCGACGACCGGCACCGAGACCTATTTCATCAACCGCCTTGACCCCGACGCCCGCTCCCGCGAGGTGTTCCACTTCCACCGCCCCGAGACGGTGGCCGCCTGGATGCGTCGCGCCGACGAGACACCGGCCGCCCCTACGTTCCGGGCCGCCCTGCGCCGACTGCCCGCGCTGGAGCCGAACGGGCTGCGTCTCGCCCAGATCGATGCCATCAGCGGCCTGGAGAAGTCCCTGGGAGAGGATCGGTCGCGGGCACTGATCCAGATGGCGACGGGCGCGGGTAAGACCTTTACCGCCGTGGCACAGACCTACCGACTGCTCAAGCACGCTAAGGCGCACCGGGTCCTGTTCCTCGTCGACCGCAACAACCTGGGCAGGCAGGCGTACGACGAGTTCCGCAAGTTCACGACACCGGACGACGGCCGCAAGCTGTCCGACATCTACAACGTCGACCGGCTCGGGGCGGCGGGCCTCCAGGACACCTCGTCGGTGGTCATCTGCACGATCCAGAAGATGTACTCGCTGCTGCGCGGGGAGACCCTCGTCGATGACGAGCAGGCGGACGAGGCATCGGACAGCACGGCGTACGAGGACACGTACGCGACGGACCTGCCTATCGAGGTCTCCTACAACCCGAAGGTGCCGATCGAGTCCTTCGATCTGATCATCGTGGACGAGTGTCACCGCTCGATCTACGGCCTGTGGCGGGGCGTGCTGGAGTACTTCGACGCACACCTGGTCGGTCTGACCGCCACCCCCACACTCCAGACCCTCGGCTTCTTCGGCCGCAACCTGGTCTCCGAGTACACCTATCCGCAGGCCGTCGCGGACGGCGTGAACGTCGACTTCGACGTCGTGCGGATGCGGACCGACCTGCGCGAGAAGGGCGCCGCGACCATCGAGTCGGGCACGACGGTGCGGGTCAAGGACCGAAAGACGCGACGACAGCGCTACCAGGAGTTGGACGACGACTTCACCTATACGACCGGGCAGATCGGCCGCTCGGTGGTGACGGTGGACGAGATCCGGGCGGTGCTCACCGCGTACCGGGACAACTGGCGGCGCTGGTTCCCCGGCCGGACTGAGCTTCCGAAGACTCTGATCTTCGCGGTCGGCGAGGACCATGCGGAAGACGTCCTCGCCCAGGTCAAGGAGGTCTTCGGGCGCGGCGACGACTTCGCGAAGAAGATCACGTACAAGAGCCGCCAGGCCGGCGAGGATCCGGACGAGCTGATCCGCGCTCTGCGGACCTCACCCCGGATGCGGGTCGCCGTCACCGTCGACATGATCGCGACCGGTACGGACGTGAAGGCCCTGGAGTGTGTGATCTTCCTGCGCGAGGTGCGCAGCGCCGTCCTCTTCGAACAGATGAAGGGCCGCGGCGCCCGTACCATCGACGCGACCGAGCTCCAGGAGGTCACTCCGGACGCGGACGCCTCGGTCCGCAAGGACCGGTTCGTACTCGTTGACGCGGTCGGAGTTACCGACTCCCCACTGGTGGACGCCAAGCCGCTGGTACCCGCGGGCGAGCGGCAGGTCTCGCTGGCGAAGCTGCTGGACAAGGCCGGTACGAAGTCGATCAGCGCGAGTGAGGCCGAGATCCTGGCGGGGCGGTTGGCGCGGCTCAATCAGCAGTTGACGGAGGAGGAGCGCGAGCAGCTGACGCGCGCCTCGGGCGGCCGAACCCTGTCGGAGATCGCGGGCGCCATCGTGAAGGCGGTGGACCCGGACCGGCAGGAGCGGGCGCTGGAGCAGGGCGGCCAGGCGGCGGCCAGGCGGCTCGTGGAGGACGCGATCGCTCCGTTGACGGAGTATCCCGATCTTCGGCGGCACATCATCGAGATCCGGCGGGACAAGGACTACCTCTTCGACGAGTTCACGGCCGTCAAGGTGACGGACCTCGACGAGATCGCGCGGGAGGAGCGGGCCCGGGAGCAGGTCGGTCGCTGGAGCCGGCTACTGAAGGACGAGCGCGACCGCATCGCGGCCGTCAGCATCGCCCTGACAAGCCCGCGATCCGTTTCCCCTGCGGAGACGTACGCCGCGCTGAAGGAACTGGCCCTGGAGATCCGCCGCCCGCAGTACGCGTGGACGCCGCAGGCCCTGTGGACGTACTACGAGGACCTGGGCGCGGCGGTCCACTCCGACGGCGGCCGGGAGGCAGGAGTCCCTGATCTGATCTCGCTCATACGGTACGAGCTCGGGGTGGACGAGGAGCTGCGGCCCTACCGTGAGACGGTGGAGGAGCGCTTCGAGGGGTGGCTGCTCAAGCAGCAGCAGGCCGGGGCGGACTTCTCGGAGGAGCAGCTGTGGTGGCTGCGGTCCATACGGGACGTGGTGGCGAGCGACGTCGGGATCAGCACGGCGGAGTTCAACGCCGAGCCCTTCAAGGGAAAGGGTGGCGGGCGGGGGTTCGCGCACGCGTTTCCGGGGCGGGATGTTCGAACGTTGTTGAGTGAGCTGAATCGAGAGTTGGCTTGAGCGGGTTGAATGACGTGGAGCTTCCGGCGGGGTGGGTAGTAGCCCCGCTGTCGGACTTGGTGCCCCCGGATGGCATCTTTACCGACGGCGACTGGGTCGAGAGCAAGGACCAGGATCCAAATGGAGATGTCCGCCTGACTCAGCTTGCGGACGTCGGCGATGGATTCTTTCGGAATCGCAGCAAGCGATTCATGACCCAGGAGAAGGCCGCTGAACTTCGCTGCACGTTTCTTCAAGAGGGCGATATCCTCGTAGCCCGAATGCCTGATCCGCTAGGGCGCGCCTGCTTGTACCCTGGGTCAAATCAGCCAGCTGTCACTGTTGTTGACGTTTGCGTAATTCGCGCTGGTCAACATGGAGTTAATAATCGATGGCTAATGTGGGCTATCAACTCCCCTCAAGTGCGGCAGCAGATTAATGCCTATCAGACTGGGACCACCCGGAAGCGTATCTCTAGAAAGAACCTGGAGAAGGTGAAGCTGGCGGTTCCCCCGCTCGCGGAGCAGCAGCGCATCGTCGAGGCGATCGAAGGCCACGTCTCCCGCCTCGATGCAGCTGAACGGGATCTCAAAACTGCACACGTCCGCTCTAATTCCCTTCAGAAGTCCGCTCTGGAGAGAGCAATGAACGGGGAATTTTCCGTTCAGAGCGATACTGATGAACCAGTTACCGTCCTCCTCGCGCGGGTCGAGAGTGAACTCTCTCAGGCAGCAAAGGGAAAGCGTCGAAATTCTCCGGAACTTGCTAAACTCAGCCCGCATGCGAGCCTACCCTCACACTGGGCCGTCCAGCCGCTCGGATCTCTGACCCGAAAGATCGAGTATGGGACCTCTGCCAAGGCCCATACTCATCCCGCCGACACGGATGTACCCGTTTTGCGCATGGGGAATATTCAGGATGGTCGCCTGGATATGCAGAATCTGAAATACCTGTCTGTCGAGCACCCCGACACGTCGAAACTAGCGCTTAGCGACGGCGACCTTCTTTTTAACCGCACTAATAGTGCGGAGTTGGTCGGCAAGGCGGCTGTCTATCGTTCCACGATGGGTCCTGCAACTTTCGCCTCATACCTGATTCGCTGCCAGCTCGCCCAAGGCATTGAGCCGGAATGGGTGAGTCTATGCATCAACAGTCCTGAGGGGCGACGATACATCAATTCTGTCGCCGCTCAACAGGTAGGGCAAGCAAACGTTAATGGGACCAAACTGGCGGCTTTCCCAATCCCTGTGCCACCACACGGCGAACAGCTCAGGTTGCTCGCAGAAATGCGTGAATGGCACGAAACCGTCGGACGGACAGCAAACATCGCCCAGCGCGCGCTGAGGCGTTCCGCACACCTCCGACGGTCCTTGCTGCGCCATGCATACTCCGGGCGGCTCGTCCTTCAGGACCCAGCCGACGAGCCAGCCAACGTCTTCCTCAACCGCATTCGCGCCGAGCGTGAGGCCCATCGTGGCAAGCCCAAGAGGGCTGCACGGCGCCCCCGTAAGTCGGCCACCGCAGACACACCGCCTCCGCCGTCCGCCTCCTCAGCCCTCACCTCCACCACCGCCGTTCAGCAGGAGCTTCCGCTGTGACCCCCGTATCCCCAGCCCTGGCGCACGCGCAGACCAGCAGCCTTGTCGCCAAGCTCTGGAACTACTGCAATGTCCTCCGGGACAACGGCCTGTCGACTATCGAGTACGTCGAGCAGCTCTCGTACCTGCTCTTCCTCAAGATGGCCGACGAGATCGCCTCTGATCCCTTCACCGAGCAGGAGGCCAAGGCCGTCGTACCCGCCGAGTACGATTGGCAGTCTCTCGCCCGCCTCAAGGGCATCGATCTCGAAGTCCATTACCGCAAGACGCTCGAAGAGCTTGCAAAGAACCCTGGGACCACCCTCGGCACGATCTTCGCCAAGTCCCAGAACCGGATCACCGAGCCTGCCCTTCTCGAAAAGCTGGTCATCGACCTGATCGGCAAGGAGGACTGGACGATCCAGGGGACAGACCTCAAGGGCGATGCGTACGAGGGTCTGCTCGCCAAGGGCGCCGAGGACACCAAGACGGGTGCCGGCCAGTACTTCACGCCTCGCGCGCTCATCGACGCCATGGTCGACGTGATGCAGCCGAGGCCCGAGGACACGATCACCGACCCGGCGTGCGGTACTGGTGGCTTCCTGATCGCCGCGCACAGCTACATCCGCCAGCACCACATGCAGCATCTGTCACGGGAACAGCGTCTCGAACTCGGGTCCGGCAAGATCTGGGGGAATGAGCTGGTCACCGGCACCGCCCGTCTGGCCGCCATGAACATGCTGTTGCACGGTATCGGTGACGCCGACGGCAAGTCCCTCATCACCGTGGGCGACGCTCTCGCCGACAAGCCCGACCGCCATGCGTCACTCGTACTTGCCAACCCGCCCTTCGGCAAGAAGTCCGCGATCACGATCGTCGGCACGGACGGCAAGGCTGAGAAGGAAGACATCTCGTACGAGCGGGACGACTTTCGGGCCACCACCACCAACAAGCAGCTCAACTTCCTCCAGCACATCATGTCGCAGTTGGAGATGAACGGCCGAGCGGCCGTGGTCCTCCCGGACAACGTGCTTTTCGAAGGCGGCGCGGGCGAGAAGGTACGCCGACGCCTGCTCGACGAGTTCGACCTGCACACGATTCTGCGTCTGCCCACCGGCATCTTCTACGCTGGCGGCGTCAAGGCCAATGTCCTGTTCTTTGAGAAGAAGCCGCCCCGCAGCGAGGGCGCCCACAACACCTCGAGGCTGTGGGTCTACGACTTCCGTACCGCCAAGCACTTCACCCTCAAGCAACACCCGCTGACCCGCGCGGCTCTGGATGAGTTCGTTGAGGCGTACCTGCCCGGCAAGCCGCGCAGCGAGCGGGCGGAGTCCGAGCGTTTCAAGTCCTTCGACTACGACGAGCTCATCGCCCGCGACAAGGTGAATCTCGACATCACTTGGATGAAAGACCCTGCGCTCGACGACGCCGACAGCCTTCTGCCGCCCGAGGTGATCGCCCAGGAGATCGTCGAGGACTTGCAGGCCGCGCTGAGCGAGTTCGCGGCAGTCGCGGAGGCCCTCGGTGGTGAGGTCTCGGCCGACACCGACGTGATTGAGCCAACTGAGAGTGATTGATCCACAACTGGGTTGTCCCTACCCCGTCCCGCCGGAATCCTGAGTTCCTAGACCAGCGAGACGGGGGAGTTCTATGTCGGCCGCACAACCGCAGACACGCGAGTTCCGGGCGTTCCTGACCAATCTCGAGTACGCCCGGAAGATGATCCTGGCGGGTCAGAGCCTGGCTGCCTTCCAGTCCCCGGTCATCGATATCGGCGACTTTTACCGGGCCGCCTGGGTACAGGCCGTCAGTGCCATCGACCACTGGTTCCACGAGGAGCTGTACCGGCGCGTGGCCGAGCTGGCTGGCGAGGACAGCCCGGAGATGCCCTACCAACTGACGAAGTTCGAGCTTCCTCTGGTAAAGGTGGAGGAAGTCCGGCGCGGTACCACCACGCTCGCCGACGCTGTCTCTGAGCATGTCAAGGCAAAGTGGGGCAATGCGGCACTGCAGAACCCTCGCAAGATCAGCGAGGCGCTGAAGCTGGTGACGGAAGAGGACATCTGGGCCAAGGCCGCCGTCCAGCTCAACGAGTGGAACCACGGCCGTACGTCCATGAACGCGCAGACACTGAAGCAGAAGCACAACTCGATCACCGATCGCCGCAACAGGATCGCCCACGACGCGGACCTGCTGGACGGCGACCTCAAGCGTCGCCGCCCCATCTCCGACGCCGACGTTACCGACGCGATCGACTGGATCGAGCGAATCGCCCTCGCCATCGCTACTGTGCTGGGATAAGTCGACTCCTTTGGAAGCCGTCACTTACGTCCACGGACTGGCGGAGTTGACGGCATCTCTTATGGCAACGACGGCACACCGACGCGCATGATCGCCCTCCTGAGCGATGGCAACGGGAAGCCGCGGACCCTCCTCGTCAGGTGCTGCCCAGTCCTACAGATCAGAAGCTCGCAGGTCTGCCGGTGTTCCATAACCGCTCCGCCCCAGGTGGACACTGCAAGAGGTGGGGTCCGGGCGGCCCAAGGGAACGCCCTTGAAAACCTGTCGTGCGCTGTCCCGGCCGTTGCTACGGTCGTGGGCATGAAGCGTGCCCAGTCGTGTCCGTTGCGTACGACGACGTCGGAGACCGTCCCGGCGCGCTGACAGCTGACCAGTCCTGAGCCCCGGGGTGAATGCCCCGGGGCTTCGTCGTGTCGCGGGTCGTTCGCCTCATCGAGGGAGGAGATCCGCCATGCACGACCATCGCAGGCTCGGCCGTGAACTCGGCCTGTTCGACACCGATCCGCTGATGGGCGCCGGGCTGCCGTACCGGCTGCCCGACGGGGCGGTCGTACGGCACATCCTGGAGGGGTACGTCCGGGACGCGGAACGCCGGGCCGGGTACCGGCACGTGTACTCGCCCGTCCTCGGCAAGCGGGAGCTGTACGAGATCTCCGGACACTGGACGCACTATCGCGAGGACATGTATCCCGTCATGCGGGTGGGGGCGGAGGAGGTCGTGCTGCGGCCCAGTCTCTGTCAGCGTCACGCGCTGATCTACCGGTCGCGTGCGCGCAGCTATCGCGAACTGCCGTTGCGGATCGCCGAGGTGGGGGCCATGTACCGCGCCGAGCTGTCCGGGGTATTGGGTGGGCTCACCCGGGTCGGGGCCATCCAGCTCAACGACGCCCACATCTTCTGCACCCTGGACCAAGCCGTCGAGGAGGCCCGCGCGGCTCTGGCGCTGATCGCCCGCGCCTATGCCGACCTTGGCATCAGCGCCGTACGGCACCGGTTGTCGCTGCCCGGTGAGAGCGGGAAGTACGTGGCCGACCCGGAGTTGTGGCGGCGGGCCCACCGTGCTGTTGCGGGAGGTGCTGGACGGGGCCGGGGTGGCGTACGAGGAGGCCGCGGGGAAGGCCGCGTTCTACGGTCCGAAGATCGACGTACAGATCGCGGGCGCCGCCGGGCGGGAGTCGACTCTCTCCACCGTGCAGATCGACTTCCACCAGCCGGAGCGGTTCGATCTGCGGTACGTCGGGGCGGACGGCGGCCGGCATCGGCCGGTGATGGTGCACCGGAGCGTGATCGGGAGTGTCGAGCGGGGCGTCGCGCATCTCGTCGAGGTGTACGGCGGGGCTTTCCGGCCTGGCTGGCGCCGGTTCAGCTGGTGGTGCTGCCGGTCGGAGAGGAGCAGGTGGGGCGGGCGGAGGCGCTGGTCGCGGCGGCGGTCGAGGGCGGGCTGCGGGCCGGGGCCGCCAGGCCGGAGGAGGGGAGTCTCGGGGCCCGGGTGCGGGCGGCCGGGCTGGTGCCGTACCTGGCGGTGATCGGTGCGCGGGAGGCCGCGGCGGGGGTCGTGGCCGTAAGGCTGCGGGACGGACGGCGGGTGGGGGAGCTGCCGGTGGCGGAGCTGGTGGAGCGGATCCGGGAGCGGGTGGCGGGGCGCGGGACCGTGCTGTGGGAGTGACCGGGGCCGCTACGTCAGGGCCGCCGTCGCCTCGCGCAGTTCGTTCAGGGACTGGTGGGTCAGGTCGGGGAGGGTGCGGTCGTTCGCCGGGGTGATCCAGCGGGCGAAGGCGGCCGAGAAGGCCTGGGCGCCCAGGTGGGCGGCGAGGGACGCGGTGGGGTCGGGCACGCCGCGGTCGCGGAGGGCCGTGGCCAGCGTCGTGGCGAGGTTGAGGCTCTTGAACGCGGCGCGTTCCCGCAGCTCGCTGTGGCTGCCGATGACCTGCATCAGCCGGGGGCCGAACGCGCGCTGCTCCGGGGTGAAGGAGGCGGCCAGGGCGTCCAGGGCGGCGGCCACCGTCTCCAGCGGGGTCGCGGTGCCGGGCGCGGCCGCGGCTCCCTCGGCCAGGAGCCGGCCGTGCTCCTCCTGGCCCGCGAACAGCACCTCGCGCTTGTCCGGGAAGTGTCGGAAGAACGTCGTCTTGGTCAGCCCGGCCCGCTCGGCGATCTGGGCGACGGTGGTGCTGTCGTATCCCTGCTCGCCGAACAGGTCGAGTGCGGCGTGCACGAGGCGCAGTCGCGCGTTCGGTTCCCATCGAGCCATGGGGACAGCCTAAGTGATGTGACTCGGTACCGTCACGGGGGTATGGTGACGGTACCGAGTCACATCACCATTCCTTCCGTCCTGGGGAGAGTGCTGTCATGCGTGTTTTCGTCACCGGTGCGAGCGGTCACATCGGCTCCGCCGTCATTCCCGAACTGCTGCGAGCCGGGCACGAGGTCGTCGGCCTCGCCCGGTCCGAGAGTTCCGCGGCGGCCGTGAAGGCCCTGGGCGCCGAGGTCCGCCGCGGCGACCTGGCGGATCCGGACGGCCTGCGGGCGGCCGCGGTCGACGCCGACGCCGTCGTTCATCTCGCCTTCGACCACGCGGCGATGGCCGCCGGGGACATGGCCGGTGCGGCGGCGGCCGACCGGACCGTGGTGCAGGTGTTCGGCGAGGCGCTCGCCGGGACCGGCAAGGCCTTCCTGGGAGTCGGCATGGGCCACGGCGACGGCAACGAGCACCTCGGCGCGGCGTACAGCGCCAATCCGAGGATCGCCACGGTGCGGCTGTTCGGCGAGTTCACCGGACAGGGGGTGCGTACGGTGCTCGTCGGGATTCCGCCGGTCGTGCACAGTGCTCGGGACCGGGGCGGGTTCCTGCCGACGCTGATCCGGATCGCGCGGGCCACGGGCGTCTCCGGCTACCCCGGGGACGGTTCCAACCGGTGGTCCGCCGTGCACACACTGGACCTCGCCCGGCTCTACCGGCTGGCGCTGGAGAAGGCGCCGGCGGGCGCCGAGCTGCACGCGGCGGCCGACGAAGGGGTCGCGGTGCGGGACATCGCCGACGTCATCGGGCGGCGGCTGGGGATTCCGGTGCAGAGCGTTCCGGAGGACCGGCGCGCCGAGCACTTCGGGTTCTTCGGGGCGTTCGTGTCGCGGGACATGCTGGTGCGCAGTGGGCGGACCCGGGAGTTGCTGGGGTGGGAGCCGAAGGAGGCGGGGCTGATCGCCGACCTTGAGGAGGGGCACTACTTCGCGGGGGAGTGAAGCGGGCGGGGTGAGCGTCGGCGGACCGGTGCGCAGCCGTTGCGGCCGGTCGCTCCCACCCGGCGGAGCCGCACATCGGCACGGCCCGCGCCCCGTGGCCCGTGGGCCGGTGGCCGTGGCTTCGGTCGAAGGACTCCGCCCGCTGAAAAGTTCCCTCGGGCGCCTAGAGTCTGAGCCGACGGAAGGAGCCCCCCGTGACCGGTCAGCCCATCCCCGTGATCATCGACTGTGACACCGGTGTCGACGACGCCCTCGCCCTGCTGTTCGCCGTCCGGCATCCGGGGCTGGAGTTGCGGGCGGTGACCTGTGTCGCCGGGAACACCGACGTGGACGGGGTGGTCCGCAACACCCTGACCGTGCTGGAGCAGGCCGGGGCCGGGGACGTTCCCGTCGCCCGGGGCGCCGAGCGGCCGTTGATCGAGGCGGCGCGGTCGGCACGGCATGTGCACGGGGCGGACGGGATGGGGGATCTCGGGCTGCCCGCACCGAGCCGGCGCCCCGCCGACGTCGACGCCGTCACCCTGCTGCGCCGCGAGATCCTCGGCTCGCCCCGCCCGGTCACCCTCATCCCCACCGCACCCCTCACCAACATCGCCCTGCTGCTGCGCACCCACCCGGAGGTGACCCGGAACATCGAGCGGATCGTGTTCATGGGCGGCGCGGTCGCCACCGGGAACGCCACCCCGGTCGCCGAGTTCAACGTCTGGCACGACCCCGAGGCCGCCGCCGTCCTGCTCACCGCCGGTGTGCCGATCACCATGTACGGGCTGGACGTCTTCCAGCGGGTGGTGGTGCCGGGCGCGGAGGTACGACGGCTGCGCGCGAGCGCGGAACCGGGGGCCCGGCTCGCCGGGGAACTGCTCGCGCACCGGCCCGCCGCCCCGGACCCGGACGGCGACGTACCGGACGGCGACGACCCGGACGGCGGCCTCGGTGACGCGGGCGCGGTCTGTGCCGTGGCCGATCCGGCCGGCCTGACCACCCGGCTCCTCCCGGTCGAGGTCTCCCTCGCTCCGGGGCCCACCCGGGGCCAGACCATCGTCGACCGCCGCCCCCGCCCCGGCGAGGCCGAGATCCACGGCGGCGCCCGCGAACAGGCCCTGGTGGACGTGGCGTTGGACGTGGATGTGGAGCGGTACGTCAGCCTGTACCTGGAGACCGTCGGCCGTTAGAAGCGGCCCGGCAGCACCACCCCCCGGAGCCGGCGTGGCCAGGTCCATGCCGTGAGGCGGGCGAACGGCGAAGCTGTGGGCCGCCTTTGTTCCGGTGTTCCGGGCCGATCCCGATCGTCAACGGTTCGTAACCGAGCAGGAGTTGGGGAACCCGCGCGCCGCGGCACACCTCATGGTGGGCGAGAGACGGACCGGCACGACGCTCCGGGGGGAACCATGTCGAGCAAGCCCAGCAAGCCCAGCAAGCCGAGCAAGCCGAGAAGACCGAGAAAGAGGAATCCGTTACGCGCCTGCCTGGCGCTGACGACCGCGACGGCCATGGCGAGCCTGGCGCTCACCCAGACCGCCACCGCGCAGACCGCGCACCCCGCGCACCCCGCACACCCCGCGTCCTTCACGGCCGGGACCCACACCCACACCCTCACCCTCATCACCGGCGACCGGGTCACCGTCGACGCCGAGGGCGGGGTCCTCGGCGTGCAGCTCGCCGAGGGGCGGGAGCACGTGCCCGTGCGGACCCGTACCGTCGGCGGCCACACCCTGGTCGTGCCCACCGACGCCGCCGCCCTGATCGCCGCCGGGAGACTGGACCGACGGCTGTTCGACGTCACCGAGTTGAACAAGGACAGGGAGCGGGCGGACCAGCGGGACGGTCTCAAGGTCATCGTCGGCTACCGGGGCACGGCCGCGACCGCCCGCGCCGACGTCGGGGACGCGGCCACCGTGCGCCGCACCCTCAGGTCCCTGGACGCGCAGGCGGTCCGGGCCCCGAAGCAGGACCCGGGCAGGCTCTGGGACGCGGTGACGAACGGCGACGAGGCCGCGCCGGGGGTGGCGCACGTCTGGCTGGACGCGGTCCGCGAGGTCAGCGACGACAGGTCGGGGCCGCAGATCGGTGCGCCCACGGCCTGGAAGGCCGGCTACACCGGCAAGGGTGTGAAGATCGCCGTCCTGGACACCGGGGTCGACGCCGACCACCCGGACCTCAAGGGCCAGGTGATCGCGGCGAAGAACTTCTCCGTCTCCGCCGACGCCGACGACCACCAGGGGCACGGCACCCACGTCGCGTCCATCGCGGCCGGCACCGGCGCCGGGTCAGGGGGCAGGTACACCGGGGTCGCGCCGGGCGCGAAGCTGCTCAACGGCAAGGTGATGGACGACGACGGCAGCGGCGACGACTCCGCCATCATCGCCGGCATGGAGTGGGCCGCCGACCAGGGCGCCGACATCGTCAACATGAGCCTGGGCGGCACCGACACCCCCGGCACCGACCCGCTGGAGGCCGAGGTGAACAAGCTCTCCGAGGAGAAGGGCATCCTGTTCGCCGTCGCCGCCGGCAACGAGGGGGAGCTCGGCGCGGGCACCGTCGACTCGCCGTCCAGCGCGGCCGACGCGCTCTCCGTCGGAGCCGTCGACGGCAAGGACAGGCTCGCCGACTTCTCCTCCACCGGCCCGGTCTCCGACGGCTCCGTGAAGCCGGACGTCACCGCGCCCGGCGTGGACATCACCGCCGCCGCGGCCCCGGGCAGCGTCATCGACAAGGAGGAAGGGGAGAACCCGCCCGGTTACCTGACCATCTCGGGTACGTCGATGGCGACCCCGCACGTCGCGGGCGCCGCCGCCATCCTCAAGCAGGAGCACCCGGACTGGGGGTACGCGCAGCTCAAGGCGGTGCTGATGGGTTCGGCGAAGGCGGGCGCCCACACGCCGTACCAGCAGGGCACCGGGCGGATCCAGGTCGACCGGGCCATCACGCAGACCGTGTTCGCCGAGCAGCCGTCGCTGTCGTACGGCATCCAGCGGTGGCCGCACACCGACGACACCCCGGTCACCAGGCAGCTGACCTACCGCAACACCGGTACCGCCGCGGTCACTCTGAAGCTGACCTCGACGGCCCTGGACCCCGACGGCGGCAAGGCCCCGGCCGGATTCCTGACCCTCGGCGCCACCTCGGTGACCGTCCCGGCGGGCGGTACGGCCTCGGTCGGCGTGACCGTGAACACCAAGGTGGGCACGGTCGACGGCGCCTGCTCCGGGTACGTGGTCGCGACCGGCGGCGGCCGGACCGTCCGGACCACCGTGGGCGTGCAGCGCGAGGTGCAGTCGTACGACGTGACGCTGAAGTTCGTGAACCGGGCCGGACCGTCCCCGGTGCACCTCACCACCCTGACCGGCTACTCCGGCGTCGGCGAGGGGCTGGACTACACCTCGCAGAGCACGGACGACACGGTGACCATGCGGGTGCCCAAGGGCAAGTACGTCCTCGACTCCGTCAGCATGAAGAGCCTCACCTCGGACGAGGGCGGCATCGACTGGCTCTCGCAGCCCGTCCTGAACGTCACCAAGGACGTCGGCGTCACCGTGGACCTGAACCGGACCAGGGCTTCGGACATCACGGTTCCGGACGGCGCCGCCAAGCCGTCGTACGCCGGTGTCGGCTACCAGTACGCCGACGCGGTCGCCGACTTCTCCGTCCACACCACCTCCTTCGCCGGCCTGCGCGTCGCCCACCTCGGCCCGGCCGTCCAGGGCCTCACCGAGCGCTGGACCGGGCAGTGGACGCGGGGTGCGGGCAGTGAGTACGACATCTTCACCACCGCCGGACCGACCACGTTCAAGGCGCTCACCAAGCACTACCCGGCGAGCGCGCTGGCCACGGTCAGGGCCCGCCTCGGCAGCTCGGTGCCGGGCCGCACCGGCGCGGTCACCCTGCTCGCGGAGACCCCGGCCGGCACCAGCGTCACCCAGCCGGTCGCGCAACGGCTGCCGGGCACCCGCACCCTGCACCTGTCCGCCGGGAGCGGCATCGCGTGGTCGGCGAGCTTCGACCAGTACGCGGCCGAGCCCGACGCGTACGGCTACCCGGTCAGCGCGGCCCACTACGTCTCCGGCACCGGCCGGACCTACCAGGGCGGCCGGACCTACACCTCCACCTTCAACACCGCCGTCATCGCCCCGCTGCTCACCGCCGACTACGGCCTGGACCGCGACGGCAACGAGATCTCCGGCGACATCCCGCTGTTCTCCGACGGCGCCGGGCACGCCGGCTCCTCCGACTTCTCCTCGGTGCGCACCACCCTCTTCCGGGGCGGCACCAAGGTCGGCAGCAACAGCGACCCGCTGTTCGGGTTCGAGGTGTTCAAGGTGCCGGCCGGGAAGGCGGCCTACCGGCTCTCCACCTCCGTGAAGCGCTCGGCGGGCGTGGCGAGGACCTCCTCGCGCATCGACGCCACCTGGACCTTCACCTCGAAGAAGACCTCCGGGCCGACCGCCCTGCCGGCCTCCGCCCTGCGGATCGCCGCGCGGACCGACCTGAGCGGCCACGCCCCGGCCGGCCGCAGGGTCACCGTCCCGGTGACCGTCCAGGGCTCGGCGGCGGGCAGGAACCTCCGGTCCCTCGCCGTGTGGGCCTCCTACGACGGCGGCGGGCACTGGACGAAGCTCACCGTCACCCACGGCCACATCACCTACACGAACCCCGCCCAGGGCAGGGCGGTGTCCTTCAAGTACCGGATCACCGACCGGAAGGGCAACGCGTCGGCGGTCACGGTGTACGACGCGTACGCCGGCAAGTGAGCCGGGTGCTCCGCCCGGAACGCTGCGCACACGTACGCCCCGGCCGTCAGCGACGGCCGGGGCGTACGGACGTACCCGGATGGGAACCCGGAAGGGATCAGGCGCGGGTCGCCTTGCGGCGGCGGGTCGCGATGACGAGGGCGCCGCCGCCGGCCAGCAGCACGGCCGCGCCGCCCGCGATGTAACCGGTGCTGGAGCTGGCGCCGGTGTGGGCCAGGTCGCCGCCACCGCCGGAGTTGGTGCTCGGGGCCGACGCCGGGGAGGTCGTCGACTCGGACGGGGAGGGAGACGCGGAGGCCGTGGCGGTCGCCGAGCTCTCCGAGGCCGTCGGGGTCGGGGTCTCCGCGGACGGCGGGGTGGCCGGGGTGGACTCCGACTCGGAGGCCGAGGGCGACGGGGACGGCGAGGACGACTCGCTGGTCGAGCAGTCCTTCGTGCCGCCGTTCCAGGACGCGATCAGCTTGTCCTTGATGACCGGGTGGTCCGGGCCGGCCGGCAGGTCACCGTGCTCGAAGCCGTCGTTCGCGTCCTTGTTGCCGTCGAACTTCGTCGCGCCCCGGTAGAGGTCGATCTGCGCGAAGCAGCCGGCGTCCGGGACCGCGATGTCGAGGGAGTCGGTCTGGCCCTGCTTGACCGTCACCGAGTCGAAGTCGACGAAGATCTGCTGGCCCGAGGTGGCGAAGGAGGAGCCGTGGGCGATGTAGGAGGCGAGCGACGCGGTGCAGGAGGCGGCGTCGGCGGCGGCGCGGACCTTGACGTGGACCTTGCCGTCGTCGGTGACCTTCAGGTTCTGGTCGTCGACCTTGACCGAGTCGAAGAAGTTCGAGCCGTCGATCGAGAACTGGCACTTGTCGGTGCCGGTCTCCGTACCGGCGCCGGTGCCGGGGCTGTAGTGGCCGCCGGACTTCCAGCCGTCACCGCCGGGGGTGCTGTTCGCCCAGGCGCCGGACGCGCCGGCGACGGAGGCGGCACACAGGGCGAACGAAGCGACGCCCGTCCCCAGCAGGCGACGCGCGGTGACATGTCTGGCTATGGACATGGAAATCCCATCCGTGGGGTGCTCATCTCTCGCCGGCCCGTCGACGCTCGTCGCGAGGAGCGGACGAGCAGCGTGCGGGCGGCGGAAGGGCAGCGGAAAGCGAAGAGACACGGGGCCCATTGGTCACATGCGCCACTGTGTGCGGCCCATGGTGGTTGGCCCTGCCGAACCCTGTCAACCTGCCTTGAATCAAGGGCCGTTCGGGCACCATCACAACTCCCTCACACGGGGAACGATCCACTCCGGCCGGTGTGAAGTTTCGCTTTCTCGGCAATATGGACAGACTTCTTCTCGGTGTCTCTCCGCCCGATCGGTGTCTCTCCGCCCGAAAGGAACGCGCGTGGTCGACCTCTCCTCCAGGAATCCCGACTGGTGGCGTCAGGCCGTGATCTACCAGGTGTATCCGCGCAGCTTCGCCGACGCGGACGGCGACGGGCTCGGTGACCTCAAGGGCATCACCGAGCGGCTGTCCCATCTGGGCGCGCTCGGCGTGGACGCCCTCTGGCTCAGCCCGTTCTACCCGTCCGAGCTCGCCGACGGCGGCTACGACGTCGCCGACTACCGGGGCGTCGACCCGCGCCTGGGCACCCTGGACGACTTCGACGCGATGACCGCCGAGGCGCACCGGCTGGGCCTGAAGGTGATCGTCGACATCGTCCCCAACCACACCTCGCACCTGCACCCCTGGTTCCGGGAGGCCCTGCTCTCCGGCCCCGGCTCCGCGGCCCGGGAGCGCTACGTCTTCCGGCCCGGCCGCGGCGCGCACGGCGAACTCCCGCCCTCCGACTGGCAGTCGGTGTTCGGCGGCAGCGCCTGGCGCCGGGTCCCGGACGGCGACTGGTACCTGCACCTCTTCGCCCCCGAGCAGCCCGACCTGAACTGGGAGCACGAGGAGGTCCGCGCCGACTTCCGCACCACCCTGCGCTTCTGGTCCGACCGGGGCGTGGACGGCTTCCGCGTCGACGTGGCCCACGCCCTGGTGAAGGATCTCGCCGAACCCCTGCGGGACGTCGCGGAGTTCGGCCCGACCGGGGAGGAGGCGCTGGAGCGCGTCGCGCCCGGCACCCATCCCTACTGGGACCGCGACGAGGTGCACGAGATCTACCGCGACTGGCGCAAGATCTTCGACACCTACAGCCCGCCCCGCACCGCCGTCGCCGAGGCCTGGGTGCCCGACGCCCGCCGCGCCCTGTACGCCCGCCCGGACGAACTCGGCCAGGCCTTCAACTTCGAGTACCTGCAGACCCCCTGGGACGCCGAGGCGCTCCGCGAGGTCATCACCGGCTCCCTCGCCACCGCCCGCGCGGCCGGCGCCTCCGCCACCTGGGTGCTCTCCAACCACGACGTCGTACGGCACGCCTCCCGGCTGATGCTGCCGCCGGGCACGGACGAGAACGCCTGGCTGCTGTCCGGCGGTCACGCGCCGGGCGTCGATGTCTCCCATGGCCTGAGGCGCGCCCGCGCCGCCACCCTCCTCATGCTCGCGCTGCCCGGGTCGTCGTACGTGTACCAGGGCGAGGAACTCGGTCTGCCCGAGGCCGCCGACCTGCCCGTCAGCGTCCTCCAGGACCCCATCTGGGAACAGACGGGCCACGCCCGCAAGGGCCGCGACGGCTGCCGGGTGCCGCTGCCGTGGACGACGGACGGTCCGTCGTACGGCTTCGGGTCCGGCGGGGCCTGGTTGCCGCAGCCGGAGTGGTTCGCGTCGTACGCCGTCGCGGCGCAGGCCGGCAGTGCGGGCTCCACCCTGGAGCTCTACCGCACCGCCCTGCGGCTGCGCCGCAAGCTCCTCGACGGCGAGACGCTGACCTGGATGGAGGCGCCGACTGGTGTGCTGCACTTCGCCCGGACGGAGGGCTGGCGGTGCGTCACGAACGTGTCGGACGCGCCGGTGGCGCTGCCGCCGGGCGAAGTGCTGTTGGCGAGCGTGCCGTTGCCGCATGACGGCACGCTGCCGCCCGACACCACGGTGTGGCTGGGCGCCTGACGTGTCAGCCGGCGGTGGGGGTGGCGCCCGGCGTCACGTTCACCGCGTTGGTCTGGGTGTTCGTCCCGGTCCCGGTCCCGGTCCCGGTTCCTGTGCCGGTTCCTGTCCCGGTCCCGGTACCCGTCCCGGTGCTCGCCCCGGTGAGGCCGTCGAGGTCCACCGGGGTCGAGGTGGCGTTCGGCGGCGGAGTGAGGACCACCTGCTGCTCACCGGCCACCGGGGGCGGCGGGGTCAGGTCCGAGGCGGGCAGCTTCGGCGGGGTCGTCTCCTGGAAGAGCACCGACGGGAAGTCGACCAGACCGGTCTTCTCCATCACCGTGATGTGGTCGAGGACCGTGTCGTTGGCCTGGTCGGCGAGGGCCCGCACCAGCGTGTTCTCGGTGGTGGACCGGATCTTCGCCACCGTGTTGAAGATCGAACCGTGCGTCACGCGCAGGATGTTGGCGAAGTCGGTGTCGAACTTCTTGCCGGTGTCCGCGGTCAGCGTGCTCACGAACCCCTGCTGCTGCGGGCTCGCCAGGTTCGGGATGGTGATGTTGAGCATCTGGGCGACCTTGCGGTCGGTGGTGTCCAGGGCCGAGTGCCCGTCGATCAGGTGCTGGCTGGCCGTGATCACGGCCTGGGACTGGCCCTTTTTCACGCCGAGCTGGCCCACCGGGTACTCCCAGAGGCCGGCCGCCCGCACCTTCACCACGAAGTCCCGGTCGCCCTCGGTGAGGGGCCCCCACTGGGTGTTGGCGATCACGCGTGTCGGGTCGCTGGACACGGTGTTCAGACCCAGCATGCTCGGGTAGGCGAGTGCCGCGAGGGTGAAGCTCAGGGCTCCGCCAACAAACAGCGTTCCCGTCGCATTCCGCGAAAAGCGCACCGGTGCCTCCTGCCCGGTCGAGGGTCCCGCGCAGGGCGGGGTCGGTTCGCAGAGGAGTACGGACGCGAAAGCGCCGGGAACCTTTTGATTTGGCAAAGAACTTGTGAGGCCTGGCCCTGCCCGGAGCGCCGACTTCCCATGTCTTGGCCAGGAGAAGGTGATGGTTTTCCCTGCTAGGAGTGGTCATGACAAAGCCGGGGGCAGGCTTCGCCGCATGCCCCCACACTCATCCCCCCGAGTCCCCCGCGTCCCCCGGCTGCCCAACGGAGCGGCCCCGCGGGGAACCGCCGCGCCCGCCGCCCTGCCCGTGCTGCCCTACCGCAAGCCCACCAAGGGCCGCGACTACTGGGTGTTCGACGACGTCCTGCCGGACGTGGACGCCGTACGGGAGCGGTGCCTGGCCAAGGACGACTGGGTCCAGGGATACCCGTACACCTCGGAGACCTGGCCCGGACTGCGCACCATGCCCGGTCTGGAACCCGCCGAACTCGCCGTCGTGGAAGAGCTGGTGAAGAAGGCGACCGGCGCCGGGAAGCTGTGGGTGCAGCAGGCGCCCGGCGGCGGCACCCTCAACCACAACTGCGTCCAGGTGGTCGGCGAGGGCGAGAGCGAGCCGCGCCCGCACACCGACTCACGGGCGCTGTGCCGGTACGCGGCGGTGCTGTACCTCAACCCCGGGGTGGCCAAGGACTGCGGCACCGCGTTCTACCGCCAGTCGCTGCCCGGCGGCCGGCTCGGCGGCAACATCGTGCAGGCCCCGCACAACAACCTCGTCGACGCCCTCGGGACCCGGTTCGTGCCGGGCGACCACTTCGAGGAGGACGTCCGCGTCCCGCACAAGTACAACCGGCTGCTCCTCTACAACGCCAACCTCGTGCACAGCGCGACCGGTTACACCGGGAAGACGCTGGAGGAGAAGCGGATGACGGCGGTCTTCTTCTGGATGGCGTGAGCGGCCGCCTCCGTCGACCGCCTTTGTAACAGCGGGAGTGACACGACCACGACGGGCCCGTGACGGCGATCTCCGAACTTCCCTTCCCGGGCCCGCATCGAAAGGGGTGTCCGGCAGAGAGCCGGGAGGACACCGCCGCTGGGGGAGAAACCCATGTCGAAGCTTCGCAACCGCCGCACGAACGTCCGCAGGACCGCTGTCGCCGTGACCGGCGCCGCCGCGCTGCTGGCCCTGCTGACCGCCTGCAACGGCACCGCGAGCGGCTCCGTCAGCGCCGACGGCGGTACGGCGGCCCCGGCCGCCGGCGACTCCACGACGGCGAACGGCTCGACCGGCGGCTCCGGCAGCGGCAGCGGTTCCGGCACCGGCAGCAGCGGGAGCACCTCGGGCTCGTCGACGTCCGGCGGCTCGTCCGCCTCCGGGGGCAGCTCCTCCGGCGGTTCCTCCTCCGGCGGCTCCTCCGCCACCGGTTCGGTGCCCGCCTGCCAGGCCGCCCAGCTCGGCTACTCGTGGGCCGACTCCGGCAGCGGCACCGGGCAGCAGAAGCACGCGGTCGTGGCGCTCACCAACAAGAGCGGCCACTCCTGCACGATGTACGGCTTCCCGGGCGTCGACCTGGTCAACAGCGGTCAGAAGTGGTCGCTCCCGCGGACGAACGCCACCCCGAAGCGGGTCACCCTGGCGAACGGCGCCTCCACCAGCTTCCCGATCACCTTCCTGGTGCCGGCACAGGGCGACTCCGCCGACTTCACGCCGACCACCGTCGTCATCACCGCGCCGAACCAGCGCACCTCCTACGACCTGCCCTGGCACGGCGGTGCCGTGGTGCTCCAGGACGGCGCCACCCACCCGGGCAGCTTCATCGGTCCCGTCGGCCAGTGACCACGGGCCCGCAGGCTCACTCCGCGTCGCGCACGCAGCGGAAGCCGGTGTGACCGGTGGAGCTGTCGGGGGTGTTGGCGGTGCGCGCGGCGACCCGGTAGCGGTTGCAGTAGGAGGCGTGGCAGAGGTGGGAGCCGCCGCGGATGACGCGGGCGCCGCCGGTCTCCGCGGTGCGGCCGTGCTCGGTGGTCCACCAGTCGGCGCACCACTCCCACACGTTGCCGGAGGTGTTGTACAGGCCGTACCCGTTGGGCGCGAAGGCGTCGACGGGCGCGGTCCCGCGGTACCCGTCGGCGGCGGTGTTCCGGGTCGGGAAGGTCCCGCGCCAGATGTTGCACCGGTACTCCCCGTCCGGGTCCAGCTCGTCCCCCCACGGGAAGCGGGCCTGCTCCAGACCGCCCCGGGCCGCGTACTCCCACTCGGCCTCGGTGGGCAGCCGCTTGCCGGCCCAGGAGGCGTAGGCGGCGGCGTCGTACCAGGAGACGTGCACGACGGGATGCCGGCCGAGCCCCTCCAGCCCGCTGCCCGGTCCGGCCGGCTCGTGCCAGGCGGCCCCCGCGACCGCACACCACCAGGGCGTCTCCGGCGGCCGGGGCGCACCCCGGCGCAGCGCGGCGGGCAGGAACCCGGCGAAGACGTACGACCAGCCCAGCCGTTCGGCGTCGGTGACGTAGCCGGTGTCGGCGACGAACGCGGCGTACTCGTCGTTGCTCACGGCACAGGCGTCGATCCGGAACGGCGCCACGCGCACGGTCCGCACCGGCCCCTCCCCGTCCGCGGGAAAGCCGTCGGCGTCCTCGGCGCCCATCAGGAACTCACCGCCGGGCAGCGCGACCATGCCGGTGCGCTCGGGCGCGGTGTCACCGGGGGCGGGGAGAGGCCGTACCGGCAACTGCGCGGGGGCGGAGGGCGCACAGCAGGCGGACGGCGACGGCCGGGTGGACTCCATGAACGGAGTGTGCCGCAGGCACCTGTGACGGTGTCGGCGGGGGCGTCGGCGGCGAGGCCGCCGCGGATCAGCGGAGGAGTTCGCGGATCGCGGCGGCGGTGTTGAACACGGCCGGCAGGAGGAAGATCCCGCCGAAGACCATCCACGCACACCCGAGGCCTCGCCGTGCGCGGCTGGGCGGTTCCGGCTCGCGCGCGAAGTCGCCGATGCGCATCGGCTCGGTGGAGGCGCCGTGGGCCCGTCCGGTGCGTCGCTGCGTGAGCCCCATCCGCACGAAGATGTCGTCGGTCAGGGTGCGTCCGGTACGACGCTGTCTGAGCCCCGTCCACAGCGCGCCGGCGGCGACCGCCGCGGTGAAGGCCGCCAGTTGTAGATGCTCGCCGGGCGTATCGGCGCCGGCGAGGGCAACGGCCAGGTACGACACGGATTCTCTCCCCCCAAGGTCATGACGCGCACATCTCTTCATACCGGTTCCGGCACGTCAACAGAATTGATCGCCACCGGGGCGCGGAGTCGTCGCACCGTGCGCCCCCGGCCAGCGATAATCGCCCCATGGCTCCTTCCTCGGCCGCCGCCGCGTGAACGTCACCCACCTGCACCGCCGTCTGCTGCCCGACCTGCTGTCGGTCGGCGCCGCGTACCCGCTCGCGCTGACCGGTGACTACGCGGCCCAGGCCCACGGCCTGTTCGACCGCCCCGGCCGGACCGTGGAGGTGGCCACGCAGCACCCGGATCCCCTGCCGGCGATCGCCGAAACGGTCGCGGCCGGCCTCCGGGAGCGTGGCTGGAGGGTCGCCGCCCGTGAGACGGATCCCCTCTCCGCCCAGCTCATCGTGACGGACGCGGTCGCGGAGGAGGACGGCGAGGTCGACCTCCTCAAGGAGGCCCTCTGGCACCCACCGGTCCGGACGGAGCTCGGCCCGACCCTCGCGCTCGAAGACGTGGTCGGCATGCGGGTCTGGGCCCTGACCGACCGCGGCCTGCCCCGCGACCTCCTCGTCGTGCACGCCGCCGCGGACCGCTGGACCCTCCCCGACCTGGAGGACCTGGGCCGCCGCCATGCCCGCGACACCTTCGACCTCACCGACCTCCAGTCCCGCCTGACCGGCACGGACTGGATCGACGACCGGGAGTTCTCGGTACTCGGCCTCGACGACCACGCGATCGCCGACCTCCGCCACTGGGCCCAGACCTGGGCGGACGACATCGCGGAACGGCTGATCGAGGGGCGGCCGCCGGAGGACTGAGCTTCGGCCGGGTCAGCCGCTCGTCTTCTGCCGCTGCTCCGCGGTCCGGGCCCGCCAGAGGGACAGGACCTCGATGCCGAGGCCGGTCACGACCAGCAGGGCGCCCAGCCAGAAGAGCGGCGGGAGGTGCTGCTCGACGCCGCCGAACAGCACCAGGTTTCCGCCGAGAACCGGCAGGAAGACCTCGGCGGCCTTCGCCCACCGGCCCTTCCGGGCGTGCCCGACGGCGGAGACCGACCCGAGCACGAGCATCAGCACCATCAACGCCATCGCGATCCGCATGCCCTCAGTGTGCCGCGCCCCGCTGTCACGTGGTGAACATGACAGGGGGCGGTGCCGGGACGGGTGTTGCCGGTGGGCTAAGGTGACTCGCTTTTGTCGCGTACCTATGGGGGGTCTGATGCGGCGAATCACAGCGGCCGCGGGTGTCGTCACCGTCCTCGTGCCGCTCTTCCTGGCAGGCGCTTCGACCGCGTCGGCCGCGACCGGATCGCTCACCGTCAAGACGCTGGACCGCAGCGGCAAGCCGGTCTACGCACAGGTGGCGGTGTACAACACCAGGACGAACGACTTCCGTTACATCGAGGGCAACAAGAAGACGTCGCTGCCCAACGGCAGTTACGAGCTCGCCACGTCCTTCGTCGGCGGCGACAACGAGGACGCCGTCGTCGGCGGCCACAGCGTGCGGGTCTCCGGGGCCACGACGACCACGTTCGACGGCCGGAAGGGGCGTGCGGTCAGCGTCTCGCTCAGTCCCGGCCCGGGCAGCGGATACGACCACACGGTCAGCGCGGCCGTCTGCACCACCGACGACAGCCCCGCCGAGATGAGCATCTCGGCACCGGCGGGCGACCTCTACGCCATCCCGAACACCAGCACCGCGTACGAGCTGTCCTACGGCACCGTCTACCAGCCGCGGTCGACGAGCGGCGGCGACTTCTGGCTGGCCTCCGGCACGCACAGCCGCGGTGTGCCGTCCGGGGTGTCCGCGAAACTCACGAGGTCCGGGCTGACCACCCTCAAGGTGTCCGCGCATTCCGGCCCCGACAGCGGAGACGCGGACTTCTCGTTCCACGGCGAGCCGAAGGGCGCCGGCAGCTGCTCCTGGTCCACGAACATCCTGGACTTCCAGCGTGAGCTGCCCGACTCCTTCGGCGTCCACGTCCCGGCCGGCCAGTGGTACGTGAGCCAGCAGAGCCACGACTACATCTACAGCGGGTCCCGCACGTACGCGGCCGGGAAGACGACCTCGCTGTCCCTGGGCCACGCGGTCTGGGGCCCCGGCGGGCGGCTGCCGTACACCTGGTACCACCAGCTGTACTTCGGCGACGACAACCTGTTCATGGACCCCAAGCTCACGGGCGGCGGCGTCCTCGCCTCCGGCACCCTGAAGCTGACCCACGCGGGCAAGACGCTCTACTCGCACACGTACAGCCCCTCGACGCAGCTCGACCCGCATCCGCGGATCCCCGGGTCGGGCTGGTACACGCTCACGGAGACCGGCCACCGCGGCGGCCTGCCGGCCGGCTCGCTGTCGACCTCCGCCAGCCTCTCCCTGCACTTCTACGCGGACGCGGGCAAGAACCAGCAGATCCGGAACTACCTCACCCGGTTCTGGCCCGAGGCGCTGAACGGCAGGAACCAGGCGGCCGCCGGGTCGACCACGACCGTCGACCTGGGCATGCAGCGCCTCGGCACGGGTGACGGCACGATCCGTCAGCTGTCGGACGGTGTGAAGTCCGTCCGGGCCTGGTACACCACCGACAACGGCGCCCACTGGAACGCGACCGCCGCGAAGCTGTCCGGCGGCAAGTGGACCGTCGCCGTCCACAACCCGGGCTCCGGCGGCCGGGTCGGCCTGCGCTCGACGGTCACCGACACCCACGGCGACACCTCGACGACCACGGTGTACAACGCGTACGCCGTGCGCTGAGGAACCACCGACGGGGAGGGGGGGGGCGGGGCCCCCGGGGCCCCCCCCCCCCCACCCCAACAGAAGCACCCCGGGCGCCCCCCCCCCCGAGGGCCCCCCCGAGAAGATCGGCCCCGGTGTGGGTGGGGGGGTGA